>JAZDKP010000276.1:0-28408 GCA_043802925.1 Fibrobacterota bacterium
ACTCCGGATGATTTCATCCTTTTCCGTCTGCCAACTGTTGTCCTGCCATGCGGTATAAAAAGCCTTCCAGAACGGGTCCGGCAGGCGGACTTCTCCATTCTCCTGGATATCCTTGTCCCCGTCCCGTCTCCGGACCAATTCCTTGTTCATGTCAAAAAGAGCCGTGGCTTTCAGGAGTCCTGGCTTTTCATAAACAGCGGCCAGTGAAACTTTCAGGTTGAATGGCAGCGGATCCGCTTGATCCGGACGGATATAATAAATGTTCGGTCCCATGTTCTGCAGCGTCACGCCCGCGGAAAAGATGCGCAAGAATTGCTCCCGATACAGGAAACCGAAATCAAAGGCGAACGATTCGGCGACAGCATGTATACGCCGGTTTCCAATGATAATGTCCGCCAGGTTGGAATAGATATACTTGAAGTTCAGTCCCAAAGCATAGGAGGCCGGGCCCTTTACCATTGGTATTTTTCCGGCAAGCGACAGAATGATATAATCATCATAAGAATTGAACCAACCCAGGGTGCGCCCGAGCGAATCCGTCCATTCATTCTTTCCAAAAGAAATATGGTTACTCGTGACGGCAAGCGCGAACAACTCCCTGTAACGGCCATAAAGGCTGACATTCCGGTGGGTGAGGTCCTCTAACCCGAATTCGGGCAGCAGGTATTCAAAGTCGTACGTAGCGCCCACGGGAATGCCCGCACCGGGCTCGATGAAAAAAAGGCCCGCGGGATTGTAATGGACCGCACCCGGGTCATAACAGGCGGCGCCGCCCGCTTCGCCCATGGCGGAATACCGGGCATGGGTGGGGAGCATGAGCGTGGGCAACGCGGCCTGGCCCACACAAAAGGCAGGGAAGGGAAGCAGGAGCAGGAATAGGAGAAAAAGCCGGCGCATGATTGATGGAAAGATAACTCTTGACGGAGGCAAACGCAATCGACACCACGTCCCCAGGCTCACTGCTCCCAATTTCATGTTGTCGCCGGGACAGCTAAAAAAAAGAGGGGCGATTATGACGCGTAATCATCCTGTCCCTTTTTTCCAGTTCCTTTTTTTCAGGAACGAAAAAACGACCAGCAGCGGCCACCAGAGGCCGGCGCCCACGGAAAACCCGGAATCCCCGATGAGTTTCAGGCTCAACAAATCCTCAAACGGATTATCGTTGACAAGATAAGTCCATGTCGAGGAAGGCGCCTTTACCCCCAGAGAATCCAGATCCGCCCTCCCCCTGTCCGGGGAAATGCGAAGGAACATTTCCATCGCATCCGCTTCGCTTTCCACCAGCATTTGCCCAAAAAGGTCAATGGCCATCTTATGAAACTCAAATAAAGGGTCCTGGCCCCCCATCCGTTTCCAATGGATGTTCTCGCGGATTTCAGTGATGTCCGCAAGGTAACGGGACCATGCTTTATCCAGGCAAAAAAGCGAAAGATCCCGGCATAACGACAACACTCCGTCTCGGCCCTGCCTTTCCATGAGTTGGCGGAAATGGCCGGAAGCGTTCTCCTCGAATAGCTGAAGAGCGGAATCCCCGGAAAGCGCGGCATTCCGTTGGGCGGTGATGATTTTCCGCTGTTCCTCGATAAGGGATGAATATTTGAACAGGGTGAGTTTAATTTCAAGGTTCTGGCCTTCCACTATTCGCTGGACCCGATTGATTTCATGGTACACCCACCGGTCGTGGATCGTGTCCCCGGAAAGGTTTTCCATCCGCCCGGCGGGCACCAGATCGCGTAACCGGTACCGGACAAAGAGTTCGTCCTCCAGGCTTAAAAAAAACCGCGTGACGCCGGGATCGCCCTGCCGGCCGGCCCTTCCCCGCAGCTGGTCGTCAATGCGACGGCTTTCGTGACGGTGGGTGCCGATGACATAAAGTCCGCCCAGAGCAACGACCTGTTTTTTTTCCTTCTCGTCCCCGTTCCCCAGCCGGATATCCGTGCCGCGGCCCGCCATGTTGGTGGAAACCGTGACCGCGCCGGCCCTTCCGGCTTGGGCGATGATGCGAGCCTCAAACTCGTCATCCTTGGCGTTCAGGACTTCGCAATCCACTCCCCGCACGCGCAGGGCCGCGGCCAGGTCCGCGGACTCCTCCACGCTTCCGGTGCCGACCAGCACCGGACGTTGCACGGAATGAGCCTGCTCAATCTCGCTGACCAGTGCCTCCCGCCTGGCTTCCCGGGTCCGGTAGAGGGCGTCGGGCCGGTCCTCCCGGACGCAAGGCGCATGGGGCGGGATGACAGTGACGGGCAGGCGGTAAAATTCCGTAAACTCCCTTTCAGCAGCCCGGGCCGTTGCGGTCATGCCGCATAACCGGGGGTACAGCCGGAGAAAATGCTGGAGCGTGATGGAATTCAGAAGGGAGCCTTTGGCCCGGACCCACAGGTCTTCCTTGGCTTCCAGCGCGGCCTGCAGACCGTCGGGCCAGCGCCGCTTGTCCGCCACGCGTCCCGTGAATTCGTCGACCAATTCCACCTTTCCGTCCCGAACGAGGTAATCCCGGTCGCGGTGCAGGAGGTGCGCGGCGTGCAGGGCGGAATGGAGGAGCGCCAGCGTTGCGTGGTTCTCCTCGTCATAAAGGCTGCCGCAGCCCAGCACCGCCTCGACGCGCCGGGCGCCGGCCTCGGTCAGGTGAATGTTCCGCGCGTATTCGTCCGTATCAAAGTCACGCGGCTGCACCAGCGCGCGGGCGATGCCGGCCATGCGGAGGACGGCGTCGCTTTCGGAAGCCGGGCTGTTGTTTGCGGCCTCGGCGATGATGAGCGGGACACGGGCCTCGTCGATGAGGATGGAGTCCGCCTCGTCCACCACGGCAAAATGGAAGGCGCGATGGACACGGTCCGTGTCCGCATAGCAAAGGTTGTCGCGAAGATAATCAAAACCCGCCTCCTTGGCGGTCAGGTAGGTGATGTCCGACGAATACGCCTGTTGGCGCACCGCCACCGGCATTCCCTCCTGCACCCGTCCCACGCGGAGTCCCAGAAACGCGTAAATCGGCCCCATCCAGTGTGCGTCGCGCCGCGCCAGGTAATCGTTGAAGGTCAGCACGTGCACGCCTTTGCCAACAAGAGCGTTCAGACAAGCGGGAAAAACCGCGGCCACCGTCTTCCCCCTCCCCGGTCTGCATTTCCGCGATACGCCCGCGGTGCATGACGATGCCTCCCAGGATTTGTTCGTCATAGGGTTCCAGCCCGAGTGTGCGCCGGACGGTTTCCCGGACCAGGGCAAAGACTTCGGGAAGCAGGCTGTCCGGGCTTTCCTTTTCCTGCGCCCGCTTTTTCAGGCAACGGGCCATTTCCCGGAGCTGGCTGTCGCTCATGGTCCGGCAGGAAGTTTTGAGCGCGTCAATTTGACCTAGAATTTCACGGTAGTGTGACAGGTCGTCTTCCAACAGGCTGCCGTTCAGTTGCCGGTGAAACCGCCGGAATCCAGAGAGTAAATTTTTTATGTTCATTTTTACCGTACCGCCTTAACGACCTCCGCATCGTTGCTCGCAGCAGCGGCCTCCCCGGGTTCCACAATAAGGAAGTCCGCGGAATCCCAGTTGCCTTCCATAAAATCCAGGAGGAGCACCGGGTCCCCGGCGAGTTCATCGTAACGCCACCCCAGCCAGGCCGCGCATTCCTTTGTAAAAGCTTTGTGCGCCGCGGAATCGCCAAGGCCGAGGTCCACATACGCGGCGTTGGAGTAGTTTTTAATCCAGGCCTGTTCCATTTCCATAAGGTACTGCGCGTTTTCCTCGCCGTACTTTTCCGCGTATTCCTTGAGCAGTTGCTCACACCGCGTGCGTCCAGGCTGGGTACCGGTCTCAATCCAGCCCGGACTGTACCAGTAGGTACCGGGATGGGTGTCAAAGTATTCACGGTAGCGTTCCTTGGAACCAAGAAGGAAGGTGATACAGTCATGGGCCCGGGCGATAACGAGTCTTTTTTTCCGCGCCCGGATGCCCACAAGGCCGTTGCTGCAGAGGCCGTAGCCGAGAAGGACCGCGTCCGCGTTTTCGGGCGCTGCATCCACCGCAGCCTGGAGCCGTTCGCGCAGAATTTCAGGCGTATTATGAAGTCCCTGCTCGAGGTAATGGAAGGTAACGGTGTTCTTGGATAGACCCGCAAAATGATCCAACTCACGCTTCAGGACATGGCAGGCGATAATGTGATAATTTGGCATTCTTTATTTCAACAACCGCTTCTTTCTACGCCCGAGCACCCACATGCCACTGCCCAGAAGGAACACGACCGCACTGGCAAGGCCCGCGGTGTGCGGCCGCAGGTTGACCTCGGCCCACGAGGCGTCGCCCACCACCTGCAGGTAAGTGAGCAGCGAGAGCAGGCCAAAGAGCAGGCCGTTGATAAGAAGCGCCACACCGAAAAACTGGAGACGATAGGCGGCGTTGACCGGGACATGGCCCGTGCCGGCCGCATCCGCGAGCCGGCTCCTTTTGCGGCCGTAAAAATAATAGAGCACGAGCCCGGCATCGAGCCAGACAAGGAAGCGGAGCCAGGTGAGTACAGGCAGGCTGAACATGAGATAAAGGCAAAAGAGCACCGAGAGCGGCGCCACCAGCCACAGGAATGGCACGTGGAACGAGCGGGAGGCGTCAGGCCGTATTTTGCGCAAAGCCACCACGGCGCAGGTGACAATGACAAAGGCAAAGAGCGTGCCAATATTGGTGAGTTCCGCCACGGTGCCGATGGGCACCAGCATGGCCGTCACGGCCACGATGCTACCCGTAATGATTGTGGTGATGTAAGGCGTGCCAAAGCGCGGGTGCACGCGCGAGACCTTTTCCGGGAGCAGGCCGTCACGCGACATGGCAAAGAAAATGCGCGGCTGGCCCATGAGCATGACCAGAAGCACGCTTGTGATGCCCATGACCGCGCCCACGGAAATGACGCCCGAAGCCCAGTCCTGGTGGATGAAGGAGAGCGCGTAGGCCACGGGCGCTTTGACAAACTCGGCCTTCATGTCCGGGGAGGCAATCATGTCGCGGATGGGCACGATGCCCGTGAGCACGGCCGCCACGGTGATATAAAGGACGGTGCAGACCACCAGCGAGGCGAGGATGCCGATGGGCAGGTCGCGCCGGGGGTTGCGCGCCTCCTCGGCCGTGGTGGAGACCGCGTCAAAGCCGATATATGCAAAGAAAATGACCGCCGCGCCAGTCATAACCCCGGTCCAACCAAAAGGCATAAAGGGCGACCAGTTGGCGGGCTTGACGAATTTGGAACCGAAGACGATGAAGAAGCCGATGACCAGGAGTTTGATGATCACGATGACGTTGTTGACGCGGGAGCTTCCCTTGGTGCCCGTCACGAGCATGACCGTGAGCAGGGCCACTATCCCTGCGGCCGGCAGGTTGCAGGGCGGGTTGCACGCCCAGGCCGGGACAAGGACGCCCACGCCTTTGAGCAGGTTGACCATATAGCCGGACCAGCCGATGGCAATGGCCATGCACGAGACCGAGTACTCGAGGATGAGGTCCCAGCCGATGACCCAGGCAAAGAGCTCGCCCAGCGTGACATAGGCGTAGGTGTAGGCGCTACCCGAAATGGGTATCATGGAAGCGAACTCCGCGTAGCAGAGTGCGGCAAAAGCGCAGGCCAACCCCGCCACCACAAACGAGAGCAGGATGGCCGGGCCCGCGTACTGCGCGGCCGCCACGCCTGTGAGCACAAAGATGCCGGTCCCGATGATTGCGCCGATACCCAGAAAGGTGAGGTCCAGAGGGCCCAGCACGCGCCGGAGGCGGTGGCCCTTCTCCTCGGCGTTGGCCAGAATGTCTTCAATCTTCTTTTTAGCGAAAAGATTGGCGGTCATTGCAATAAAATAATTCTTTTCCCGCGCTAAGGAAGTAATTCCTTAAACGCGTTGCCCTTGGAGCAAGCGTTCCTCAACGGCATTGAATGTGAGATTGCATTCCGTCACACTCGCCCCCCCTTGCCCCGCAGGCCTTTCAAGACACCCCCACCCCAGCAGCCTTGCGGCACAAGGATTTCCTTGCGCATCGATGTGCGGTTACCTATATTTTAAAAAGTCGTTCACTTAACCTAAACAGAGGAGGGATGCATGAACAAAGGTGATCTCATCGTCGCAGTTGCCAAGGACCTGAAGGTTTCCAAGGCCATGGCGGAAAAGACCGTCAACTCAGTTTTGAGCACCATCAAACGGAACACCAAAAAGGGTGTCCAGCTGATCGGCTTCGGCAGCTTCAGCGTTTCAAACCGCAAGGCTCGCAAAGGCCGCAACCCGCAGACCGGCGCCACGATTACCATCAAGGCGTCACGGGTCGTGCGTTTCCGCGCTGGCAAGGACTACAAGAAGTCCGTATAAAGTAACCGCGACGTTAACGTCACGCTTATGGAGACGGCCGCCTCGAAAGAGGCTGCCGTTTTTTTATTTCTTGAATTCTTCCTTACGGATGCGGTACCGCGTGAGGAGCTTGTGAAGCTGGCGCGTTGTGATACCGGCCCCGCCGGCGGAGCGCTTGATGCTGCCCTTGTGCCTGGACAGGAGCTCCCGGAGGTAAAGGATTTCGATGTTCTCCACCCCCTTGCGCCGCACCTCGGCCAGCGTGAGCGACAGATCGGGCAGCGGCGTTGTCAACGACGGATCGGACGAGAAAAGTTCCTTGGGAAAGCTGTCACGCGTGAGCGTGTGCGCGGTTTCGAGCAGATAGGCGCGCTCGATGAGGTTCTCGAGCTCGCGGATGTTGCCGGGCCACGGATAGTTTTCAAAGGCGCGAAGCACCACGGCGTCCACGCCCTGGATGGCCTTGAGATAGAACTTGTTCAACCGGTTGAGGAAGACGTCCACAAAGAGGGGGAGGTCCTCAAGGCGTTCGCGCAAGGGGGGAATTTCGATGGGAAAGACACTGAGCCGGTAGTACAGGTCGCGGCGGAAGGCGTTGTTTTCGCTCATCTGCTTGAGGTCGGTGTTGGTGGCCGCAATGATGCGCGCATCGCAGAGGATGGTTTCCTCGCCGCCGACACGTTGAAAGGTGCGGTCCTGGAGGATCTGTAGCAGCTTGATCTGGGCCGCGAGCGTGATGGTCCCTATTTCATCGAGGAAAATGGTGCCCCCGCCCGCAATTTCGAACTTGCCGATGCGCTTCCGGATGGCGCCTGTAAACGCCCCCTTTTCATGGCCGTAGAGCTCGCTCTCGATGAGCGAGTCAGGGATGGCGCCGCAGTGTTCGCTGATGAACTTGTTCTCGGGCCGCCGTGAAAGACGGTGGATGAGCCGCGCCAGCACCCCCTTGCCCGTGCCCGTCTCACCCGTGAGCAGGACCGTGGTCTTGGCCGGGGCCACGGACTGAATTTTCTCATACACCTTTTTCATGACCGGGCTGTTGGATTGGAAAGTTTCGAGCGGGTCCTCCTCAATGAACTGGTCGCGCAGGTAATCGAGCTCGGACTGCATGAGACTGAATTCGTAGGTCGTCTGAATGATGTATTTGACCTCGTCCGGGTCGATGGGATACGTGAGGTAGTTGACCGCGCCCGCCTTGACCGCGTTGACCGCGTCCTTGACCCGTTCGTGCGGCCCCATGACCACAATCTGAACCGCCGGCGACAGGGAGAGGAAGGCCTGGAGCGCCTGCTTGAAATGGTGGATGCTCTGCTGCGTGCCCTCGGGAAGAAAGCGGAGGTCGATGAAGAGGAAGTCGTAGCGCGAATGCTTGAAGCGTTCGTAGCAGTCCGCGCGGTCCGCGGCGGTTTCCGCGGCGTACTCGGTGTCGAGGCTCGAACGGATGGTCTCGCAGGCCGCGCTGTTGTCTGAAGCAATGAGGACCGATTTCATGGTGGCATCAAAATAATATATTGCGGCCGGAAGCGGCAGAGGAGATGCGGGAAATAAAATGGATGGAAAAATCAAACAGGAGGTCAAATCCCTTTCTCACGTATGATGTGAATGGAAACACGGTTGCGAAAGCCAAAACGGTTTAAACACAAAGAAGGAGATCCGTCCATGCATAAATTCCTCGGCCTGTTCCTGCTTTTAACATTCGGCCTTTCGTACGCCGAACCCGTGGATCTTGATGTCTCGTTCATCAGCACGCTCACCCAGCGCAAGTACTTCAAGTACAACGCGGCGCTGAATCAATACATCCCCGTGACGCGCCAGGTCTCCCGACCGGGCGGCATGCAGACGGTCGATTATGAGGCCATGTACGTCAATAACGATAAATACTGGGCGGGCAAATACTCCAGTTTCGGCACCGGAGGAATCACGACCGGTGTTAACTACGACTTTTACACCGAGGAGTCCTATTACCTCTTCATGGTTTCAACCGTAGGCATGGGGCCCATCGCCGACGATGCGCAAAACGCCAACTATGCGCTCGACCTCATCTGCGGCAAATATTTCGGCCAACACACCTACCCCACGCTTCAGCTCCTGCAGTTGCCGTGGTCGTTTAACGATCTGTACGACAAGCGCGGCCGGTTCGAGTACGACCCGTACGCCCTATTCGAGGAAATCGCAGCGAGTCCGGTCGCGGGTGAGTTCAAGCTGACCGCGGATCGGTCTCTGGTCGAGCCCTACGATAAAATTTCCGCGCGTCTCATGCTCAAGGGGCTCCAAGCCTGCGAAAACGAGGTGACGGACGAATCCGGCCATAAACGCTACGAGTACGGCATTTATACTCTTAAGGTCAAGGACGCTATTGATTTCAACAAATGCGGCGGCGCCAAAGACTACAAACTCATCCAGGGCTCCAACCTCCTTTCCGCCTCTCTTACGGACGCCAACGGAAACGAGGTTTCCGGGCTCTCAAACGGCCTGCTCATGAACATCTGCGTCAACGGCTACACAACACCCGGCTGGGGCTTCACAATTGAAAAGGTGCGCGTACGGCATAAAAGTTCAACGGGGGACCAATTGGCGACCCCCACCCAAACCACCGTCTGTCCCGACCCCGAATACGCATTCAAGGTGGCAGAGGTTTTTAAATTATTTGAACAATTGAGTGTTGTCCAGGCAGGCACGCGCGATGAAAAAGTCGCTGTCGAAGCACTGTCCTGTGATAGAGGAGGGCATCTCGCATCTCTGACATCCGGGGCATTACGTCTTGTTTCGCGTTCCAAAAGCGTCGTCGGCTATAAAATCGACTGGAGTGAACGTTTGGCAAAAAACAGCGCGATATTTGATCCGAAAGAGCCTTATCCTGCGGAAACCTGCCCCACCCATACCTACAGCATTGCCGGAACGTACAACATTATTGTCTATGCAACAATCCTCTATGAATTTTATGATACCCGTGGACGTTATGTCTGTGATAAAACCGTCGATCGTGAAATCATTCGGCGCCAAATCAATGTCAGGCCCGCGGGGCAGCCCAAAACACGTGCAGAAATGGCAGCCCACGACAAACCCCTCATCCCCGTCCGGGTACGGCTCCAGAACGATGCCATCGGTGCGGGCCGGACGCTGACCTGCGACGCTTACGAAAGCATCACCACAGGTCCGGCCTATACCGTTGAAAACAGCGGCGTCCTGGACCTGCGCGCCCCGGTCGTCAGCCTCTGCGACGGCACATGGTTCAAGGATCGTTCCCGTGTTTGCATCACAGCCATAGACGGATTGACCGCAATGGCTTTAAAGGCCCGTAACGACCGCCTCGAAACCGTGGCGCCGGCAGTGCACGACACCGCAGTCCATGCCGGAGCGTCCGCACCCGACATCTTTCTGCTTGAACAGAACCAGCCAAATCCTTTTAACCCGGCCACGACCATAAGATTTATTTTACCACAAACATTGAATGCGGCTCAAACGCATAAAGCAAGATTACAGGTGTTCAACCTGAAAGGCAATTGCGTGCGTACGCTTCTGGACGGTCCGCTTGGGGCGGGCGCCCACCAGGCCGTTTGGGACGGCCGGGACGGAATGGGCCGGCCGGTTGCAGCGGGAATCTATGTCTATCAGATTAACGCGGGAAAATTCCGGAGCGCGCGGAAAATGACACTGTTAAAATAATGTCCCCTACCTTTATTTTTGGGACCTTTTGTATGAAAAACTTTTTTCGTATCCTCGTTGTCCTTGTCCTGGCGACCGTATTCTTCCTTTGCGCTTCATGCACAAACGACACCAAACCGGTCGCGCCCGAAACCCAGGTCATCGACGCGCCGCACAACACCCTCCGGTTCACCGTGGGTCAAAAGTGGAACTATACGCATACCATGATAAACAAGACGGATAGCGGCTGCGGCGCATTTCTTTTACCCGAAACCCTTTGTTCTTTCATTAACTATTCCGCCGTCAAAGACACGCTGATTTCGAATGACACGTTCATTATTGTCGAAGGCGTATGTTATCAACCTTACGTTCCTGTCGACCAATCCGTGCATTCCAGGGTGGCCATTCATTTCGGCCTCGACAGCGTCCGGGTCCTTGCATTCAAAGGTTTTGCTTTCATTGAAGGCCTCCTCAAGGCGCATGCCGCCGACGTCATCACTGCATACGACACGGCGACCTACAATGATCTTTTTTACCCCGTCATCTTTCCGCTATCCGCAAACACGTCCTGGTACTACCGCCCGGCCAACGACCCCCGCGGCAATTTCGCAATGCGAAAGACCTACCTGGGATTGGAGTCCATCACTACGTCCGCTGGAACGTTCAACGCTTTTAAAACCCGCTGGGAGCTGGAAGAGGCGCTGGCAATTCAAAATATAACGCGGTACGACTGGACTACCGAGGCCGGGCTGATAAGGCGCGTGACCGATTACGGAATAATAGACATGACTAATGAAGTGGGCGAAATAATCGGTAAATTTTACGCCATCGATTATACCGAATACTGTGGCGCGTATAACATCGACCCGGATACCCTTTCCATCCTCCAACCCTTTTCCATTGCAGACAAGGCCTTTGCGGACCAACACTTTTCCCCTGAAAAATATCTCGCCTACCGTAATTACATCTTTACTTCCCCGGATTCCCTTGTTCTTTGGGATCTCGCCACCTTCCAGCTTCTGCCGGACAGCATCGAAGGCAGCCAGGCAAAAACCGACGCCTATTATATGGAAATTGCCGCGAACAACGCCCTGGCCCAGGGTTGGGACGACGTGACGCCCGACATGGTCGGCCCCGCGGCCGATAGTTTTCACTATATCAATACACAGTCCTTCGGCACCTTGTTCGACGAACGTTACCGTGGCTTCGCCATTGACTCGCTGGTCTTCGATATCAATGGTGCTCCCGTGGACACGGTCTGGCTGCACTATGACGATGCCTGCTCAACACAGCCGCTCAAGTTCGGCGCTTCCGCCAACCAGAAAGAGCTGCGTCGCCGCCTACTGAACCGCTAGTTTTTAACGGTTGACGTTCCCACGCTTCATTTGCCCGAACTTTCCACGGGCAAATGGAGCGTTTATTCTTCTTCCGTGGTTGATATTCCTCTCCGCCAATTTTATTTTTTAAACCTGATGTTCAGGTTTCAATATCCCTTTGCCCTGCTCCTCCTGCTGTTTGTGCCGGCCATGGCCTGGTGGCACGCCCGCCGCGAACGCGCGCGCACCGGCGCGCTCCGCTTCTCCAGCCTGGCCCTGGTCTCGGGAATTGAGCCATCGGCCCGCCTCAACTTCCGCCACGCGGTCATTGTCCTGCGCCTGCTCGCGGTCCTGCTCTGCGTGCTGGCCCTGGCCCGGCCGCAGTGGGGCGAATCGGGCGAGGAGGTCACCACGCACGGGGTCGACATCATGCTGCTCCTCGACGCATCAGGCAGCATGAAGGCCGAGGATTTCAAGCCGGAAAACCGGCTGGGAGTCTGCAAAAAAGTGCTCGCGGACTTTATCCAGGGCCGCAAGCACGACCGTCTCGGCCTTGTGGTCTTTGCGGCCAACGCCTTCACCCTTTGCCCGCTCACCGCGGACTACGACCTCCTCGTGGACGCAATCCGGAGCGTGGACTTCAGCACCGTGGACGAGGACGGCACCGCCATCGGCAATGCCGTGGCCATGGCCGTGAACCGCCTGCGCGAAAGCAAGGCCAAAAGCCGCATCATCATCCTGCTCACGGACGGCGCCAATAACCGGGGCGAAATTGACCCGGCCACAGCGGCCAAGGCCGCGGCCGCGCTCGGCATACGCATCTACACCGTGGGCGCGGGCAAGGAAGGGCCGGTTCCCTACCCCGTATTCCACCCCTTCTTTGGCAAACAGTACCAGACCATCGAATCGGACATCGACGAAAACGCTCTCCGCGCCATTGCCACTGAAACGAACGGCCGCTTTTTCCGCGCCAAGGACCCCAAAAGCCTTGTCGACATTTACGGGCAAATCGACAAACTGGAAAAGACTGAAATCAAAGCGCAGATGTTCACCACATACACCGAACTTTTCACCTGGTTCGCCGGGCTCGCGCTCTTTGCGCTGCTCCTTGAACTCCTGCTTTCCAACACGCTACTCCGGAGGATCCCGTAAACCCCATGGAATACCGCTCCCCGGAATGGCTTTTCGCCCTGCTGCTGCTGCCCGTGCTCGTGCTCTTTTTCTGGGCCGCGGCCCGCTCACGAAAAAGGGCCCTCGCGCGTTTTGGCGAACCCGCGCTCATGGCGCGCCTTTCATCCGCGGCCCCGGGCTCCCGGGCCCGCCTCAAGGGCCTGCTCCTGCTCGGCGCCTTCCTGTGCATTGTCGTGGCCCTGGGCCGCCCGCTCTTTGGCGCCAAACAGGAAATCATGAAGCGTAAAGGAGTGGATATCGTAATAGCATTGGACGTGTCAAACAGCATGCTCGCGGAGGACATCAAGCCCGACCGTATCCGCCGCGCCAAGTACGAAATTACCCGCCTCCTGGACCGCATCAAGGCTGACCGCGTCGGGCTCGTGGCCTTTGCGGGCGCGGCTTTTGTCCAGTGCCCCGTCACCACGGATTACGGCGCGGTCCGGACCTTCCTCGACGTTCTCGACCCTGCGGCCATCCCGGCGCAAGGCACGGACATTACGGGCGCCATCGAAAAATCGGCCCGCTGTTTCAACCGGAACGAAAATAAATACAAGGTCCTCGTGCTCATCACCGACGGCGAGGACAACGAAGGCGATGTCGTGGCCGCGGCTAAAAAAGCGCGCGAAGAGGGCGTCGTCATCTTCGCACTCGGCATCGGCAGCAAGGGCGGGGTGCCCATTCCCCTTGACAAGCGCAGCGGCAGCATCGTATACAAAAAGGACCGGGACGGCAACACGGTGCTCACCACGCTCAACGAAGAGACGCTCGAGTCCGTGGCCGATGCCACGGGCGGCCGCTACTTTCACTCCACGGGCGGCGCGCTGGAACTCGACCGCATCTATGGGGAAATCAGCCGTATCGAAAAGAAGGAATTGAAGGCCGAGGAGTTCAACCGCCTTCAGGAGCAGTTCATGTGGCCGCTCGCGCTGGGCCTGCTCCTGCTTGCGGCTGAGTTCTTTGTCCCGGCCCGGCGCAGAAAAAACCGGGCCGAAGGGAGGTTTGAGGAATGACGCGGTTTTTCGCTTTTGCCCTCTGCCTCGCGCTCCATGCACACGTCTTTGCCTCCGCGGCATCCGAGAACCGCGCTGGCAACAAGCTTTACAAAAAAGGCAAATACGCCGAGGCCGCGGCCGAGTACCGCAAGGCTGAAGTCGCGGCGCCTGAAAACAAGGCGGTCTCCTACAACCTGGGGAACGCCCTGTATAAAACAGGCGACTACGACCAGGCGCTCAAATCGTACGAGCGTGCGCAGAACCCCGGAAACCCGGGTTTAAAAAAGAAGCTGCTTTTTAACCGCGGAAACGCCCAATATCGTAAGCAGGACCTCGAAGGCGCGGTCAAAAGCTACAAGGAGGTACTGAAGCTCGCCCCGTCCGACGCTGCGGCCAAGTTCAACCTCCAGATGGCGCTTCAAAAGCTCGAACAGAAACAACAGCAGAACAAGGACCAGAATCAGGGGAAGGACAAAAACAAGGAACAACAGCAAAAAGATGGAAAGAACGACGATAAGAAAAAACAGGAACAGGAAAAGCAGGAACAACAGAAAGCGGAAGAGCAGAAAAAGAAGGAACAACAGGCCGTCAGGCCCCTGAAGCCCGGCCAGATGAGCGAAGAGGAGGCCAAACGCCTTCTGGACGCGCTGAAACAGGACGAGACGCAGCAGCAGCTGAAAATGATGAAGATGAAGATTCCAAAATCTGCGAGAGAGAAAGACTGGTGAACCGGGCCGGTCTTGTCCTGCTTGTATCCGCGGGACTCGCCTGTTCCGCGGTGCAGAATTTCCACGGGAGCGTGCGGGACTCGGTCCGCATTCCTTCGTCCACGCTTTTCACCGGACCCGCGGGCGGCGTGGAGGTGTCCAGTGACCGCGCGGACTGTTTTGTGGAACGCCGCGGCGACTATTTCGTCTTCTGGGCCCGCGACACGGGCGTTTACACCGCGTACTTCAAAAGCCGCAGCGCGGGCGCCCTCCAGATTGACACGGCCCGCGTGACCGTCACCGACCTGTTGCCCTCCATGACCCTCGCCAACCGCTACGGGTCGCTTGACATGGGCACCCCACTCGACTTCGGCCTTGCGGTGGAGGACGACGGCGATTCGGTCCGGATTGCCGTGGATTTTGACGGAGACGGCAGAACCGACACCACGGCCCGGGGCCCCGGCCGCCCGGTGTTCCGCTTCAACCGGCCCACCCAATCAGGGGAAAAAGACCGGACTTTCACGACACGCATCACGGTGACGGACAACGACGGACACACGCTTTCCGATACGGCCGGGCTTTTTGTCACCTTTTACCCGCCCAAAGCCAGGGCCGGCGACAACCTCATCGGGTGTGTGAACGAACCAATCCTGTTCTCCGCAAAAAAGAGCTCGGACAACACTGGCCGCCTGGTCCGCCATTACTGGGACTTCAACGGGGACGGAAAACTCGACATGGCCGTGCCCGAGCCGGAAATAGAATGGACCTACGACAAAGCCGGTGACTACCGCGTTTGTCTGAAGGTGGAAGACAAGGACGGCAATCTCTCGGTCACGGACACGGTGTACGCCTCCATCATGAGCGACAAACCGCAGGTCAGTATCGATTTCTGCCCGGGCGGCCGTGTCAATGAGCCCCTCATGCTTATCGGCCGCGGCCGGGTCAGTTGCGGCGAAATTGACCGCTATTCCTGGGACTTTGAAAATGACGGCAAATGGGACTTCACATCGCACGACCAGGGCCGTACCCAGATGACCTACCATAAACCCGGCAACTATTGCGCGCGTTTTTGGGTCATGGACACCAAGCGCGACACCGCCTCCGCCGTGATACAAATCACCATCAAACCCTGACCCTTTCCCCGTATCTGCGAGTCTCTGCGAAGGTTTCCCTTTTCGTCCGCGCCTGTATTTTTTTATATTTTAACCATTGAAATAAACGACCGTTAACCCGGGGCCTCTATTATGATTTTATCCATGCGCGGGCTTTCCAACTTTAAAATTGTGGATGTGGGAGAGCCCACGCGCAAGTATGAGGATGTCACGGCCATCAAGGAAAAGGTTGAAGCGTTACTCGATGCAGGGGAAAACTTCCTGGCCATCAACCTGACCAATGTCGACTATATGCACAGTTATTTTATCAAGATTTTAACGGCCACCTATAAAAAGCTCAAGACCCGGAACGGCGAACTGGTTCTGATTGGACCCAACGAATTTGTTCGCAACCTCATGCGCGTGCTCAATCTGGACGATTACATCCGCATTTTCGCGACCGAGTCCGCCTTCAAGGACGCCCTCGAACAGCCCAAGGCCTAAAAAAGCTTTAAGAAAATCTCAGGCCTTTGCCTGGGCCCGCCACAGCGTCACGACCTTCTCCAGCGTCTCGATCTTTTTTCTTTCCATTTCCGCCTTGGATTTGCAATATACATGCCCGGAGCCGGCGCCGCTGTGGCCATCGCCGATGTTGAGGACCCGCATGATTTCGCCGATGTCGCGGGGAGCGCCGTTGCTGCGGATGGTGAGGGAACCGGAAATGGAGAAGTGGGTGCTCTTGACCCCTGCTTCAAAAAGGTTCTGTATGAGAAAAACGCCCCGGATACCGGGATAGATGATCTGCGCGAGGTTGCGGACCACATTCATCCGCTTGGAAAAGCCGGTGAGATCAATGATGGCCACCTCGCGCTCCGTGTCGAGGGGATGAAACAGCGACGCCTTGCGGATGACATCGAGCATCCGCTCCTCCTCCTTGAGATAGTCCAGAAAATTGGCCCGCACATCGGGGTCCGAGGCCACCTCGGCCATGCCGCGCTCGATCAGCCGGTCAATGAGCGACCGGAGATAATCCTCCTCGTCACGGAGGGACTTGAACCGCGCCCTGAGGGACTCGTTGATAACACGCGCCGGCGTCTCCTGCCGCCACTCCTGGACGCTGGCAAAATCGAAGCTGTCGATTTTATCGACCTCGACCACGGTGTCCTCGTAAAAGGCAGGCAGTTCGTATTCGTCCTTGTAAAAATTATGGACCACGCGTGCACAGCTCTTTTCCGGGGCAAAGGAGCCGGGAAGGGCGCCGGTGTCCGTTCCGAGCCGTTTAAGCTCCTCGAGGTTGCCGGCATGGTGGTCGAACCAAAGGCCGCATTCGCCCGGATAGGGCAGGTCACAGACGATGTCGCTTTTTGTGACGGAAAAACCGGTGCGGGAAACAACGTTGGGCCCGGTAAAGACCACCGGTTCCACACCGTGGACCACAGCGCAAAGGGCCGCGGAAAAGGCACCGTCAAGGTCGTTATGGGTGACAATACGCGTGTACACAGAAAGGTGAAATATATTATTGAACCAGCCCATGGCAAGAAAATGAGATTGCATCGCCCTTGCCATGAATAATATCTTAACTTCTCATGCTGGAACACCTCTTTGCACTCGACCGGGCCCTCTTTTTCCTCATCCACCGCGGGCTTGCCAACCGGTTCTTCGACCTGATTTTTCCCGTCATCACAAACGGGGTTTTCTGGATCGCACCCGCAATTCTCGGTGCCGCGCTTTTCTGGAAGCAGGACCCTCGGCGCGCACCCCGGGTTCTGCTCCTCGCGCTCCTTCTCATTACGGTAACCGACCCGCTGTCATCGCGCGCCATTAAGTCACAATTCAAACGCTTCCGTCCCTGTGATCCCCGCGCCGGACTCGAAAACGTCCACAGTCTCATTGGAACGCGCACCTCTCCCTCTTTCCCTTCGTCACATGCAGTCAATAGTTTCGCGCTCGCCTCCTTTTTCGCCTTCCTGTATCCCCGCCGCCGCGTCATCACGACCGGCGCCATCATCGCCGCGCTGGTCGGCTTTTCCCGCGTCTACGTGGGCGTCCATTTTCCGGGCGACGTCGCGGCCGGTGCGCTCATGGGTGTGGGCCTGGGACTCGGATTTGCCGTGCTCGCCAAGAAGACAGTGCTCCGCCGAATCGAGGCGCAGCCATGAAAATGAGATTGTTCCGGCATATCATTTTCATCGACAACAAGGGCCGTAGCCGTTCGTTCCGTGTGCCTGCCGTGGCTTCCTTCCTTGTGACCGTTCTCTTTTCGACCGCGGCCCTCTGTTTATTGCTGTTCACCGCGTTCTGGATCGTAAAAATCTCCACACGCGCCATGACCCTCCTGGCCGAACAGAAATCCGACCGGCTGCACAAACGCTACCTGTCGCTCAAATCCTATACCGGCCGCATGGAGGGCCGGTTCGACACCCTCTTTTACCGCGACGATCGCCGCCGCATGATCGCCGGCGCCTCGCAGGTCCGCAGCGACGTGCGCGAAGTCGGCATTGGCGGGCCCGTGGAAGGGGACGATGCCGAAGCCGCGATCACCCGGCGGAACGACCGCCAATACCAGGCCCTGAACGACCGGGTGGAAAAGCTGCTGCGTCAGTCAAGTTTCCATCTGTTCAGCCTGGACGAGTTCGCCGGATTCTTTGAGGAAAAGAAGATGGTCCTGAGCCACATTCCCACGCTGATTCCGTCCCAGGGCTTTTTTCATTCCAGCTTTGGCATGCGGTTCCACCCCATTCTGCACAAGCGCCGTATGCACAAAGGCATCGACATCGCAAACTTTTCGGGCGCCCCGGTCATGGCCGCGGCCAACGGCATCGCCAAGGTGGGTGTCAGCGAAACCTTTGGCACCTACGTGGTCCTGGACCACCTGAACGGTTATACGACCATCTACGCCCATCTGTTTGCGGCCGCGGTGGAGCACAACACCCCGGTCCAGCGGGGCGATATTTTAGGCTACGTCGGAAACAGCGGCCTCTCCAAAGGGCCCCATCTGCATTACGAAGTCCGGAAAAACGGCCAGCCCGTGGACCCCCTGCCCTATCTTCTCCCGCCCGATTATATAGTGGATTAAATCAGCCGCGAACGCGGATTTTTGACTGCACGACCCAGGCGTCGTAGCCCATGTCCGAAAGTTTGCGCTTGAGGGTCTTGGCCTCGTTCTCGTCCGCAAAGTTGCCTGCGCGGATTTTATAGTACGGGGCCTCGTAAATGACGTAGACAGGCTCGGTCAGAAGTCCCAGGAGGTCCTCCTTTTTGCGTTCCGCGTCCTTGAAGTCCGTGGTCGCGTAGATCTGGATGCGGAAGCCCTGCGTGACCCGCGTCCGTTGCGCGGCCGGGTCCAGGCCCGAATCGGCATCGGCCTTTCCGGCCGAATCCTCTTCCATCAACAACCGGCTTCGTGTGAGCGTAAGTTCGCTGTTCATGGAGGCGGAGTCGACCAGGGTATAGGCGTAGGGTTGCATGTCCTTTTTGCGGAGGACCGGCGGCAAGGCCGTGTCCGCAGCAGCGGACCTCACGTTCTCGGCTTTTGCGGCTGGCATCGGCGTGAGAGCCGAAAGGGGCGCCGCCAATGCCGCCTGTCTTTCGGGGATCCGTTTGACCGGTTTACCCACTTCGGGTGCGGATGTGGCGCAGGAATTCAACAGAAGAAGGGCCAGGGCTGCGAGCGCAAGGGCGAAAAGGGACCGTTTCATTGGCGGATAATATAACAAAACGCTAGGAAGACGAACCACGGAAAAAACCGAACGGGAAGCCTTCGCGCCGCTTGCGGAGCTTGGTCACGATTTCGTCGGCCGCATTTTGGGCCGCGATCCGGCCGCGCTCAAGAAAGCGGGGGCCTTCGGAAAAATCGGTGAAGGAAATTCCGCGCAGGTCGGGCCGGATGAGCACGTCCGCGGCGCGGGCCTGGGGCAGGATGAGCGTGCGGGTCTGAAGGGACTGCGCACGCACAATGATGTTCACGATATTATTGAGCGAAACCTCGCCCTCGTCGTTGGACAAGTCCACGGCAATGACAAACTCCGCGCCCAGCATTTTGGCCACGCCCACGGGCAGATTGTCGCAGAGCAAGCCGTCGCAGAGCATGCGATCGCCCATGTCCACGGGGTTGAAAATGCCGGGCACCGCGCAGGTGGCGCGCACGCTGTTCACCAAGGGCGCCTCCTGAAAGACCACTTTGTGGTAATAATAGGTCTTTTTCTGGGGCTGCTTCCGGGTCGCGGCGAGTGTGCGGCCGCAGAGGACGATTTCGTCGCCGGAGCGCAGGTCCGTGGTGATGACCGCCGTGGGGATGGAGAGGTCATCGAACGACTCCTTGCGTAGCGCGTCGCGGATGAACGCCTCGAGCTTTTGACCCTTGAACAGGGCGCGGCGGGGAATACCCCAATCCGAGATATTCTTCCATTCGAACGCAAGCGCGATTTTTTCGCACTCGGAAGCGATGGGCCGCGAGGCATACAGCGCGGCCATGAGCCCGCCGATGCTGTTGCCCACCAGGAGGTCGATTTTTATTTCCAGTTCCTCGAGCACCTTCAGCACGCCGAGCTGCGCCACTCCCTTGGCAAAGCCGCCGCCCAGCACCACGGCAACGCACGGCTGGATCTTCTTTTTCATGATGGCGCGGGAGAGGAAGGGAAAGGGGGTCTTGGCGAGGGCGTCGGAGAAATTCATGGGATTTACTCTTTGTTTATGACAATATCCGATCCGCGGCGTTTGCCCAGCGTACCAAGCGATGGCCGCGTACGTTCACTTCCGGCGTGCCGTTATAGACAATCCAGCCCTCTTTGGCCGATTCCGGACAGACCTTCTGAAAATTTACCAGCCCTTTAAAGAAGTCCGGATGATAAGTGGACGCGGATTTTATTTCAACCGGGACCAGTTTGCCTTGGATGCGGACAATCAAATCAACTTCGCTGCCGTTGGAATCGCGGTAAAAATGCAGGAAGGGTTCGCGGTCGGTGTGGAAAAGGTTTTTCCGGATGTCCGCGACCACGAGGTTCTCGAAAATAGCGCCGCGCAGGGGATCGCGTGCGATCTGTTCGGCGGACTCAAACCCCAGCAGGCAGGCCGCGAGGCCGGTGTCATAGAAATAGAGCTTGGGCGATTTGACCAGCCGCTTGCCGATGTTACTGTGCCAGGGCTGGAGCAGAAAGACGAGAAAAGAAGCTTCAAGGATGGAAAGCCACTCCTGGATGGTATGCACGGAAACCCCGACCTCGCTGGCCAGGGCGCTGGCGTTGAAGAGCTGACCCATGCGGCCCGCGCACAGGCGGAGGAAGATTTCGAACTGCCGCAGGTTCTTGAGTTCAAAAATCTGCCGGAGATCGCGTTCGACATACAGGCTCAGGTAATCGCGGTAGATGGGGGTCGGTTTGAGTTTAGCCGCATGGATGCGGGGATAGAACCCGGTGAGCGCGAGTTTTTCGAAGGCCAGGGGGCTTCCGGGTCTTGCCAAGTTCGTGGAGTGTAAACGGCAGCAACTGAAGGAGCGCGGTCCGCCCGGCCAGGGACTGGGTGATCCGGTGGGTAATGGCAAATTGGTTGCTGCCCGTAAGGACAAAAAGCCCCTTGAAACCGGGTTCATCGACGATGCCCTGAATATAGGACGGGAGCTCCGGTGCGCGCTGGATTTCGTCGAGGATGGCGCCCTTGGGATACCGCGCGAGAAAGCCCTTCGCGTCACCCGTGGCCAGGGCCCGCTCTTCGGGGGACTCAAGGCTGACATAGGGAAGCTTGGGGAAGGTTTTGCGGGCCAGCGAGGTTTTGCCGGACTGACGCGGGCCGGTCAGCAGGATTACGGGCAGCGTTTTCGCCCGGCGGATCAACGCAGATTTAAGCTGGCGTTCTATCCAAGCCATGGGTTTTCACCTCCCTGGATAATATATATTCGTTCCGCGTGCCTGTCAAGCTATTTATGTAAATTTGCAGTAGTACTTCAAATTTGCATAAAATGAGATCGGCGCATCCGGGATGCCGGCTCGCTCATTTCAAATATTTTTCACTGTCCACGCCCGCGGACCAACGACACGAAGGCGACAAGGCATCACAGCATCTCCCGGCTTTCGCGAATCTTATTGCAAACTGCCAAGCATTTGATTAGATTAACCTCTGCAGGAACCCTTCCGGAGCATTCTGTTAAGGATTGATGCCCCAATACACCTAAGGAGCAAGATTATGAAAACCATATCAGTCATACTTTCCCTTCTTTTCCTGTCTTTGGCACTTCATGCGCAGTCCCTCGTCCTTGTTTCCCCCAACGGCGGCGCAACCTATGCCGGGGGCCAGCAGGTCAGCGTTTCCTGGATAGGGGACACCGCCATTCCCCGCGTGGGTATTGAGTACTCACTCACCCACGGTGACCCTTGGACTCAAATTTCCTCCAATGAACAGCACTCCGGTTCCCTTCTTTGGACTGTTCCTTATTTGATGAATTCATCCGCCCAGGTCATTGTCCGGGCAACGGCCATTGACATCAGCAATCCTCCTTCGGATGTTTCCGACGCGCCATTTACCATTTCAGCCGCGGCACCGGATGCCTACGAGCCCAACAATGACATGGCGCACGCCTACCGGCTCGCACTCGGCGATACGGTTCGCAGCGCCTTGGTCATCAGCAATATGCTGTACGATACCATGGGAGGCCCCGATACGTCGCGCGATGACGATTATTACTCGTTTGACGCGTCCGCGGGTACGATCCTTTCCATCCGGCTGACCCATGTGGATTCCGGAAAGTACGGCATCCCGCAGATAAACCTGTTCAACGCTTCCGGTCTGTCCGTGGCATCGGGCAATACCAATCTCGATTATAATTGCATGGTTTCCGGGACCTATACCTGTAAAATCTTCACTTATAATTCATGGTGCAAATACAATTTGAGAATCATGGAGGGGGCCGCCAGCACCATCCACCTGACCTCCCCCAACGGCGGCGCCACATATGCCGCGGGACAAACCATTCCGGTTGCGTGGTCATCCACCGGCAATATAAATACCGTGCAACTTGAATATTCGCTGGATAACGGCGTAAACTGGCGCTGGATTACCAGCGGTTCCTATGGCGCCAGCGACAGTATTGCGTGGACAGCACCCTACCTCAAAAACAGCTGCATGCAGGGGCTCGTCAGGGTGCGTGCAGAAGGCATCGGCAACCCTCCTTCGGATGTTTCCGATGCAACATTTATAATTTCAGCCGCAATACCGGATGCATACGAACCCAACGATGATTTGGCCCACGCCTATCGGATTGCCCTTGGCGACACTGTGCGCAATGCCTTTGTAATCAGCAATATGCAGAGCGACACCATGGGGATGGATACGTCACGCGATGACGATTATTTCAAGTTTGACGCGTCCGCGGGCACACTTCTGTCCATCCGATTAAATAACGTGGATTCGGGCATGTACGGCCTTCCACAAATCAACCTCTTCAACGCTTCCGGTATATCAGTGGCTCAAGGTTATTCCAACCTTGATTATAATTGCGTGGTTTCCGGGACCTACACCATTAAAATCTTTACTTATGGCCCGTGGTGCACCTACAATCTGAGAGTGACAGCGGGCGCTCCCGGTACGGTCCATCTTTCATCCCCCAACAACGGCGACACGGTTGCCGCGGGGCAAGCCATTCCGGTTGCATGGTCCGCCACCGGCAACATCAGTTCCGTGCAACTCGATTATTCGCTTGACAACGGCGTGAACTGGCGCGAAATGGCGGGTTCCTGCTATGCTACCGGCAGCAGGCAATGGACTGCACCCTACCTCAAAAACGGCTGCGCGCAGGCGCTCATCAGGGTTTGCGCAGAAGGCATCAGCAACCCTCCATCGGACGTCTCCGACGCGCCGTTTACGATTTCTGCCGCAATACCAGACGCTTACGAACCAAACGACGATTTGGCCCATGCCTATCGGATTGCCATCAGCGATACAGTGCGCAACGCCCTGGTCATGAGCAACATGGCATACGACACCATGGCGGGCCCTGATACGTTGCGCGATAACGACTGTTTTAAGTTTGACGCATCCGCGGGCACGCTGGTTTCCATCCGCCTGTCCAACGCGGATTCCGGCATGTTCGGCCTTCCGCAAATCGCACTCTACGGTCCCGACAGCGCATTCATGACGCAGGGATACGGCCGACTGGCCATCAACATCCTCGCGACGGGAACTTATTACTGCAAGATTTCGACCTGGGGCCTATGGTGCAAATATGGCCTGACCGTTTCGAGCGTCACACTGCTCAATGTCGATAGTATGACAATCGATTCCGCTTCGTTTGATTCTCTGGCCACGGATTCCACGGGAGCAAATTATACAGTCAACTTTGCCAGCAGCATAACGGATTTCAGCATGACGCTGACCCTCGACAGCAAGGTTGCCGGTGAAATCAACACCGCCTCACTGCCCACCGGCCAAATCTATTCTTCTCCGGCTTCAGGCGTTCAAATAAAGGCGCTCTCCATTGACGCTTCGGCCGGAATATCAGCGGCCCTCAAGTACGCGGACATTATCATCCCCTATGATGTAGACAGCCTGAACGGCATTCCAGAGACCGCCATGGTCGTTTTGTGGCTGAATGATTCCACCGGCGAATGGGACCCCATTTCGTTTACGCTCGACACCGTACACAACCTGATCATTGCGCATACCACGCACTTCAGTATTTACGGCTTGTTCGGAACAACGGAAGGGACACCGGTCCAGGCGACCGCGGTCGTTCCGGTGGCCTGGATGCTTTCCGCGTATCCAAATCCGGCCAACCCCGATGTCCGGATACGATACTCCGTGCCATCCACAGGTTTTGTTAATATTAACATCTATTCTATTGCCGGAAAATGCATAACGCAACTGGTTCGCAATCCTATGGAAAAAGGTACCTACAGCGTGGCATGGAACGGACGTGACGCTGACGGTTCCGGCGTTGCCAGCGGCGTCTACCTTGTACGCATGACAGCGGGCAGCAGGATGATGCAGAAGCGGATTGTCTTGATTCGGTAAGGCGTAACCCCTCCGTTCCAGGCCGTCTCTGGCCCGGAACGAAGCAAAAACCAACGCCCTCTCAACCGGCGACCTCCGTGTCGCCGGTCAATGTTTATTCATAAACTCGCCTTAGGCAGACCGATTTTGCTTGATTTCAGCGCTTTGGGCGTCTATCTTTCTTTTACAGGGCAGGAATGCCACCGGTTCGGGCAGGGATAGGTGGGATTTCCGTAAAGATGGCGGAGAATATTCTTATGCGCAATTTACATGTAGCGAGAAAAGCAAATTCCTATCAGTTAATTTAGTAATTGTAGAGATAAAAAAAGGAGGCAAAAAATGGAAGAAAGAATAAAGTGGGTAGAATATAAGGGAATCAATATATTGCTTAGCGATTATAAAAAATTAAACGGTCCTGATTTTGTAAAAACAATTCAAGAGAGTGAAAAAATGACACTGAATTCCGGTAATAAAATTGTCTATGCAATCAATGACATCACTGACAGTGTAATGGGCAATGAGTCAACTGCGGCTGCAAAACACTGGGAAGCCAATTGCAAAGAAAAAGGTATTGACCTGAAATTGGCGTTGGTCGGTATCGCCGGAATTAAAAAGGTATTGGCGAGTTTGATTAAAAGAAACGCGTATTTTGCATCAAGTCTCGATGATGCCAAAGAATGGTTGTTAAAACAAAAGCAATAACTTCTTGAGATTTTCATTTTTTTGTTTAATAACAATGGGTTAATTCCCCGCAGCTTGCTGCTGAGCCATTACGTTAGATTCCCTTAGTTACATTGAGCAAGGCGGCGGTCTTCGTCATCTCTTTTTCATCTCGCTTAATTGGCGCAGGCTTCCTGCGCCAATTACAGTTCGTTTGTTGGGCGGCAGTGCACTGTCCGGCCCAACGACGGGTTGAATTGCGCGTGCCCGCGAGCGCAGCCCCGCCCGCCGCCAGGACGGGATGGGACGGGGCGGAGCGAGCAATCAAATCTGTGGCAACAAAATCCAAAGCTACCACAATTTGGACAAGAGTATAGGCTTGCGTCAAAATTATTATAAGAAGAAGTATTGCATGCTCTATTGCAAATAAAACAATGGCCGGAAACCATATCTATTCTCCTAATGTTTAACTACGCGAAATCCTTTTAATTGCCACATACGATGTGCGGCGTGCCGTTGCGGGTACAGTTTTGTTTTTTGTAATTTGGTGTTTTGCATTTTGTTTTCCGCACTCAACGTGCGCTTGTGTTGCGGGCGCATGCGAGCAAAGTTCCGCTCGCCGCAGGACGAGACGGAACGAAGCGAGCAATCCAATTCAAATGAAGAAGCAAATCTATAATCAATTTAACGCTTCTTTCCTTACGCCCGTCAACACCAAGCGCTTAGTTGGGCTGCGCCGGGGCCGGCTCGCAAGTTGTGCCGAGTCCGCGGCGTCTGCTATCTGATAATGTAGATCTTGTAAGGCAGCATGTCAAGTATTTAATTAGCAAATAAAGCCAATTTATGAGAAACGAAAGAAAGCCAGATTGGATGGAATTGAATTATTTTGAGATTTTAAGCTTGGAATATTTTGCAATTATGTCGAAATCGCGGTCATCGTGGAGAAGACGCACTTCGTGCTCGATACAAATTGAGGAAATAATACAATCAATGGAGCTTCGAATTGTTTTGCCATGTTTGCGAATGGATCTGTAAAGAGACGCGGCTTGAATGAAGGAGTGTTTGGTGACAGGCAGATAAATGAGCGCAGATAACTGCTTCTTCACTTTCTCAAATTCATCGTCAGATTTTATGCCCTGAAGAATTTCGGTTAGGACTAAACCGCAAACGCAAATATCCTTGTACTGCGAAATTAATCCTGTTAATAAATCGGTTTGATGATAACGTTTGCCATTGAAATAATTAACCCAAACAGAAGTATCGACGAGTGTCATTTCGCAAACCTGAGATTTCTCATTTGCCTCAAATTGCCATCCCATTCAACCGTTCCAAACAAATCAAGCAATTTTCGCTGATTCGAACGACGAACCAGCTCGTTTAAAGCAAAATCAACGACAGCCCTACCGCTATGAAGCCCCGTAAGTTTTTTGCCGGTTTCGATAAGGTTTTCGTCGATTACGATATTTGTGCGTTTCATTTTGCTCCCTTTCTATACACATAATATAACATAATGATGTGTATTAAGCAACTTTGTTAATTTGATAGTCCCGGCATGGTTGCCGCCATCCAGACTTTCGGAGACCTGATCAACTGGCATTCCCATATACATGCCATCGTGACCGAGGGTGGGTTCACGGAGAACGGCCATTTCGTCCGGCTCCCAAACATCAACAAGTTTCGATGCCTGGTCCTATGGCAGAACAAGGTCTTCGACCTTCTCCTCCGCGAGGAGAAGATAGGGGAGGATGTCGTCCGGAGCATGCGCCAGTGGACGCACTCCGGATTCAGCATCGACAATTCGCTTAAGATCGAGGCAAACGACGGCAAGGGCATACAGCGTTTGATCGAGTATGTCTCCCATTCCCCGTTCAGCCTAGCCCGTATTATCGGCTTGAACCCGGACGGCAAAGTCATCTACCGGGCCGGTAAGTCCGAATGCCAGACTTATCCCGAAGTGGGCCATGAAGAGCTCAAGGCCGGCATTCCCAGGAATTTTCAGGTGTTCGCGCCGCTGGATTTCCTGGCCGAGGTGACGCAGCACATTCCCAACAAAGGCGAGCATCAGATTCGTTATTATGGCTGGTGTACTCGAACAAGAAGCGGGGATGGATGGACAGGAAGAGGATGGCAGAAAACGGGACTGGCGTAGAAGACCCGGACGCCCTTCTCCGGAAGCAGTGCCGGATGCACTGGGCTGCGCTCATCAGGATGGTATATGAGGTTGACCCGCTTCTTTGCCCAAAATGCGGCGGGACTATGAGGATTATCAGCTTCATCGAGCAGGACGAGGTGATACGCCGGATTCTTACGCATTGCGGGCTCTGGAAAGACCCGCCGGCAAGATCCCAGCCGGCCATACCCGTGCCTGTGGAAGAGCCGGGACATCCCAAAGACGGGGGCGATTACATGCCCGACTATACCGTCTTCGAGGATGTCCGATACCCGGACTGAAGATTTCCGCAAAACTTGCCTGGCGGAGCCATCATAAACTCCCCCTCCGAGTTTCGATTGACATTCCTCCCCCCGTTATCTTAATTTTCCCCTATGAAAACACAACACATTATCCTGACCGTTCTCCTGCTTTCCGCCCTCCTTTCCGCAGAGTCCCCTTTGGGTAAAATCTCCTTCTTCATCGGCGACGTGTCGGTCTTTAAAGACAGCGCGTCCGGATGGGCCAAGGCCAAAATCAACATGCCCGTGGGCCAGGGCAACGCCCTGAAAACCGGCAAGTCCTCGCGCTGCGAAGTGGTGCTCACCGACAGCCGCATGCTCCGGCTTTCGGAAAACACCGAGGCCACCGTGACCGCGCCCGAAGACGCGCCCGCCGTCATCAAGGCCAAATCCGGCAGCGTGTGGGCCAACGTGAAGAAGGTCGTGGGCCGCAAATCCACCTTCGAGGTCTCGACCCCGGTGGCCACGGCCGCCATCCGCGGCACCGTGTTCGGCGTGGATTGCGATTCCACCAAGGCCAACTGTCTCGTGTTCCGCGGCACCGTGGCCGTCTCGTCCGATAAAAGCGGCAAGCCGGTCGAGGTCGACGTCAAGGCGGGTGAACAAATGGTCCTCACCACGGACATCGACAAATACCTCAAGGAGCAGGAAGAGGCCTTTAAAAACTACCTCGAACAGTCCGAGGCCGAATTCGAAAAGTTCCAGCAGGAACAGGAACAGCAGCTGAACGAGTTTGAAAAGAGCCAGAACGAAGACCTCGAAAAAATGATGAACGAGGAACGCAGCGCCTTTCAGGACATGGGCAACGGCCTCTCCGTTGTCAAGCGCGCCTTTGACGAGAAAAAGTTCGCCAATCCCGACTGGGTCGAGTGGAATAAAAAGCGCGACAAGGAGCTCGGCTGGGACAAATAACCCGCGCGCTTCGCCTTTTAAGGATTGGGGCCCTCACGGCCTCCTGCTTTTTCTTATCGTGTTCTTCAGGGAAAAGCACGGAAGACATCCCTTCCGTCCCGTCGGTTGACCTCACCCGCTACAGGGGCGTCTGGTACGAAATCGCCCGGCTCAATCATTCGTTTGAGCGCAACATC
>JAZDKP010000277.1:0-19244 GCA_043802925.1 Fibrobacterota bacterium
CCGCGGAATACATCGTTGAAGAAATCGCGCTCGTGCACAAGCGGTACAATATTGACGCAGTGCTGGTCGAAGACGACCTGTTCACCGGCGACCGGAAGCGCGTCGTTGCGCTTGTGGACCTGCTGGGAAAACAGGGCCTGCTCGGGAAAATATCGTACTACGTGGCCGCACGCGCCGCACAACTCGATGACGAATGGGTGGCGCTCTTGAAAACCCTGGGTGTTGTCAAGGTGGAACTGGGCATCGAATCAGGCTCGAACCGTATCGCGGCTTACCTCAAAACCGGCAAATCGTCAATGGAGATAAACCGGGACGCGATTTCACGGTTGAACCGGGCCGGCATCACCGTGTACGCGGCCTTCATGGCCGGTGCGCCGCCCGAGACCATGGAGGACCTGAAGCAGACGTGGAAAATGATAAAATGGATCCGCCGCAATCACGTGTACAACACCTGCGGCATCTCCGTGGCCACGCCGCTGCCGGGCACGGGCCTCTGGGACGATGCCGTGGCGCGCGGCCTCATGGACCCCGCGAACATGGACTGGGCACGGCTCTCGTCGCTGTCGGGCACGGTCAATTCGCCCGCGGGCATGGTCCACATCAACCGGCACATGACGGCCGAAGCGCTGCTGAAAGAAGTGGCGCGGATGAATTTTCGGATGCGGCTGGGGACCATGCGGAGCTTTATGGCGTTTCTGCCGAGACGGCTGGGGAAGCTTAAAGCCAGGCTCACCCGTAAAACAGCTCCCGCGCCCTTGCCGTGACCTCCGGACTGATTCCGAAATGTTTTGACAGCGCCTCGGGCATGGCCTTTTTGTCTACCCTGAACTTTTCCGACCCGCCCTTGCGGCGCACGTAGAGCGTTTCCTTCTGAAAATAGAGATGCGCGTCGCCCTTGAGCAGGGTGACCACGGGGTAGTTCATCGCCTCTTTAAGAAACGAACCCTCCCAGGCATGAAGCAGTTCCTGCCCGCTTACGGGCGCGTCCTTAAGCGTAAACCGGGCCTTGGTCTCACCTCCGTAGACCGTCTGCAGCCTAAAACGGCCGGTATCCTCGGGTAGAAGTTCGATTTTATTGTACACCGTTTCGACCGAGGAGCCGCCCTGTTCATTCAGTTCAATCGGCACGAAAGAAAGATAGCCCGGATCGAGCAGGTATTTTTTGCCCTCCCATTCGAGGACCACGCCGCAGTGGGTGTTTTTGCCATAGGTGCGGTCGCAGAGCACCGGATAGACCGGAAGTCCCTGCGCCCCGAGGTGCTTCCACAAAAACCACGTGAGTGAAAAACAGGTGCCGCCCGTGCCTTCCTGCCGATGGCCGCGCAGGAGCTCTTCGGGCGTGCGCAGGGACTGGTGCACGTCCTTTTCCGCATGGAACTTGATGACCTTGCTCAGGTTTTCATAAGGGATCCGCGAAAGGGTTGCTAATGCGGATTGTATTTGCGGGGGGAGCATGGCTGAAAGAAAAATAGCCTTTGGCTCCATGCTATCGAAAGCATGCTATCCATATCCCTTATGAAAGAATTTATTTTACACCCATCTTTCTATTGGGGAATTTAAATGAAACGATACCTGTTTGACATTGGCGGCGTGCTGGTAAACTTCAGCATCCCCCTGCTGATTGAGAAAATTGCCGCGGAAGGCCGCACTTCGACAGTTCGGGTGACAGAGGTCTTTGCCCATGACTTGACTGAAATGGTGGAAACCGGGCGAATCAGCGGGCCGTCGTTTTTTGACAGTTATGTCAAACCGATTCTCCCCCAATGGGCGTATGAAGACTGGATAGCCGCCTGGATGGACAATTACTCCCTGAACGAACCGGGAATGCGGTTGCTGCGGGATATCAAAAAAGCCGGGCACCCTGTATACATTCTCAGCAACCTCGCGGAATACAACAAGACCGCGTTGGAACGAAAATTTGCGGGATTCTTCAACAATGTGAAGACCGCTTTTTTCTCCTATGAACTGGGGCTTCATAAACCGGACACGGCCATTTACCACGCAGTGGCGTCAAAACTGGGGGCCGAAGCGAACACGTTCGTTTTTTTTGACGATACCCCGAAGAACGTGGAAGGCGCAAAGGCCGCTGGCATGCAGGCCTTTCTTTTTACAAACGAAAATACGGCCGGCCAACAACCTCAACCAGGAGGCTCCGTATGAAAACCACGATTTTTTATTACACCGGCACCGGGAATACGCTCTGGGCCGCGCGCACGCTCGCGGACAAACTGGGCGACGCGGAACTCGTTCCGATTGCGGACTGGAAGCCCGGTGTCGGACGGATTGATTCGAAGGGGATCGGCCTCGCCTTCCCGGTCTATATCTGGGGGCTGCCCGCGCGCGTCATCCGGTTTCTGGACGAACTCGCGTCCATGAAGCCGGACTACTGTTTTGCGCTGGCCGTAAACGGCGGCCAGGTGGCAACCACACTGGTGCAGTTGAAAAAGCTGCTGAAAAGAAAGGGGATTGCGCTCGCTTCGGGCTTTGACATCACGATGCCTTCCAACTACATCCCCTGGGGCGGCCCGCCGGCAAAAGAAAAACAGGAGGCGCTTTTTTCCGCTGCGGAGAAGAAGCTGGATACGGTTGCCGGAATTATCCGGGTGCGCGAAACGCACCCCGTGGACAAGGGCCCCCTCTGGCAGAACCTGCTTTTTTCACTGCTTTATAAAATCAGTTTCAAGCAAATCCCGAAAATGGACAAAAGTTTCTGGGTGGATGAAAAATGCAACGCCTGCGGCACCTGCGCCCGGGTCTGCCCATCCGGAAACATCACCTTGCCGGAAAAAAAACCCGTGTGGAACCGCCATTGCGAACAGTGCCTTGCCTGCCTGCAATGGTGCCCGCAGGAAGCCGTCCAGTTCGGCAAAAAGACGCCGGGCTACAAGCGCTACCACCATCCCGCAATCCGCCTGAAGGACATGCTGAGGACACGCTAATCATGCGCCGGTATTAATCCGCCTGACGCAGTCCCCTTTTTCATCCGCGACACCACGGCCATGCTCGCAAGCGCGGCCGGGATGCCAATGAGAAAGGCCCACCGGTACCCCGCATACTTCCAGAGCAACCCGCCCGTAAAGGGCATGGCAACAGCCGCCACATGGTTGGCCGCGACACCCATGGATAAAAGCGGCGTATGCTCTGACTTGGGCGCGATGCGATTCACGTACGTGGTGAATGCGAGCGTGGAGACCGAAAGCGTCCCATCCACAAGAAAGACCGCGTAGAGTACGGTTGCGAAATTGATATACGCATAGGCGCAGAACACAAGGATGAGCGCGCCATAATAGCCGTACAAGACGCGTCTTTCTCCAGTCCTATCAATGAGCCGGCCCATGGAAGGCGCGCAAATCCATCCGAAGAGCTGGATGAGGCCATAGAGGACAAGCATGGTCGAAAGGGAGGCGTGGTGATTCTTGACCAGGAGAAAACCGGCGAAGCAGAGTGCAATCTGCTTGCGCCACCCTTCGAAAAAGCAAAGCAGATAATAGGTGGCGTAGGCGCGGCGGAAGACGAATTTGGGCCCGGGCGTTTTGAGGGCGCGCGGGATGGCGAGGCAGGATATGGCACCGAACAACGCCACGCCGCCAGCAACGAGGTAGAGCGGCCGGATGGGCAGGTGCGCCTGCGTGAGCACAAACGCAAGCAGGAGCCCGAGTCCCGCGCCCACGGAGCCCGCGGCCGACACCTGCCCGAGCCGCGCGCCTGCCCTTCCTTTTTCCGCGAGCGCCAGGGCCATGGAATTGGGAAGCGGCATCCACATGTGCAGCCCCTGGCTCCAGACCAGGCTGAGGATGATGACACCCGTGAACGAGGACACAAAGGCATAGGCCGCGAGGCCCACGGCGAACACGGTGATCACCAGGGACGCGATGAGTGATTCAGTGATGCCCGCCAGGAGCGCAAGCAGGGCAAACGCGAAGATGCCGCAGCTTTCGCGCACCGCCTCAAGCAGCCCGGCCTGAAAGCCGGTGATGCCGAGTTCCTGCACGAGGAAATTGTTGTTGAGCCCGACCTGCAGGAGAACCGCAAAACTCACGGCGCCGGAAGCGACCTGGAGAAAGAAAAGCCCGCGTTTGCGGCTGTGATCAGAAAGCGCCCCGGGATCCGGGGCGCCTGTGTCATGCGTCATGAAATGGCTGCTGTTCGAAGGTGCGTTTCTGAATCCCTCCGCATTACTGCGGAATGGTCAGGGTTTCGCCGGGGATGATGAAATCCTCGGGGCCCGTATATTTGGCATCGGAATGCGATGTCTTGTAATTGTTGTAGGCCTTCTCGATTTTGTCCTTGTTGACTTCGTAAATGCGCGTCCACTGCTTGGCATCGCCCCAGAGCTTGAGCGCCATCTTGGAGAGGGTCTGCCGGTTGTTGGCCACGTATTTGACCGTGTAGGAGGTGGTGCCGGGCTGGAGGTCCTCAAGGCCGGCAAGCGGGTCGCCGGACTCGGCGGGCGCTGACGCGGCCGCAGCCTCGGCGGCCTGCCGTTTGGCCTCAAGTTTGGCCTGGCGCGCTTCTTCGGCGCGCTGTTTGGCCTCAAGCTTGGCCTGCTTGGCCGCGTCGATTTTGGCCTGTTTGGCCGCTGCCGCTGCGGAGACATTTTCGGACTCGGCCCGGCCGATGGCGGATCGGGCATTGCCCACGCTGGTTTCCGCACCGTTGAAAAGCTCGGACGCGCCCGGCATATAAATGGCGCGGTCCTGCTTGAGCGTGGTAAGACGCGATTCGAAGCCCGGCACTTCACCCTGGCGAGCGACGATTTCAGCCGAAGCCGCGCCGGTAAAGGCGTCGGCCTGCGAAATGAGCTCCGCAACCTGGCCCTTCCACTGGGTAAGACCTTCGGGGGTAGTGCCTGCCGCGATAAAGGCGTCTGCGCGGTTTTTGGCAACCTGTTTGGCCACTTCCTTGAGCTGTTCCTTGAGCGAAGAGACTGCGGCCTGGGCCACAGCGATGCCTTCCTTGGCGGTCTGTTCGCGCTTGATACCATTATCAAACTGGGTTTTGTACTCTTTCATGTCAATCTGGGCAAAACAGGCCGCGGCAAGAGAGAGGGCAAGAAACACGACGGATATTCTGATGGTTGTTTGCATATTATCTCCCTAGATATTACTGGCCGACCTTCGCCTTGACAGCGCTCAGCTCCTCTTCGGTTTTCTTGAGTTCCTGCTTTTTGGCCTCAAGCTGGGACTCAAGGTCAGCCTTCTGGGCGGTCAGGTCCGCCAATTTCTTTTCCGCGGTTTCCGCGGCCTGCACCTGTTCCTGTAATTTTGTCATTTCTTCGACATTGGCCTTGCGCGCCCAACCGGACGACAGCAAGCCGGTGCTGAAAACGGCAAGCAGGGTAAATACGAGATATTTTTTCATTGGAAAACACCCCTTGGCTTTAAGTAATGTTGCAATATTATATGATTTTGGACGGGCTGAGTCAAGGAGAATACGCGGCACATCCATATGTTTTGCGTCATGAAAACAACAAATGGTATTTTGCTGATGCTTTAAGGAGACCTGAGCATGGATGAAAATGAACCCTCTCCCTTCATTGACGCGTTGAAGAGCCCCTTCAACGCGGTGGTCTTCCTCATCGGCATCACGTGCCTCATCGACCTGTACATGGGCAGCCCGCTGGCCCATAAGCTCGCCGTGCTCCAGGTCCGGGCCACGGGCGCGGACCCGGCCGTGAAGAATTTCAAAATCGTCTCGTTTTTCGGCATCTTTCCCACGTTCGAAGCTTACGCCCGCAGGCTTGACATCGGCGTCAGCGTCATCACGCTCGGGCTGTCGGGCTTTTACTACCTGCGCGGACTGGTGCGCGCATGGATGATGCGGTAAAAGCGAACCTTCCCGCGAAAGCTAAAAACCACGATGACCTTCTCCAGCTTCCTGCCCCGGACAGAATCCGCGCACCGCAGTCCCGCCCTTGAACCACTGGCGCATCTTCAATACGCGCAGGAACTCGAATACAAGAATACGGCCGTATGGGAATTCTGGAAACACCACCGGCTAAGACCTGTGCTTGCCTCCCTTGTTCCGTCTCCCATGCCCCGCGGCTACCGCACCACCACCAAACGCCGTATACCCATTGCAAAACAGACCGTATCTCTTCTGGAGCCGCCCGAGCACGGCCGCCTCTATACCTTCATCGCTGAAAAGCTTTCCACCCCGGGCTATCGCGCGCTCGCCGGTGCGCTCAACTTTGTCATTGTCCGGGGCAGCTATACCGAGCGCACGGTCATCTTCAATGTATGCAGGCTGGACGGGCCCATTGTCAAGAAACTCAAGAATCTGTCACAGCACCTCCCAGTCTTTGACGCGGCCGTGGTTTCGGCCTTTGTCTTTGTGGACCCCACGCGCTCGGACTATTATCTCGACATCGGAGAGGTCCCGGACGGCCTCAAGTCCAAAAAGCTGTTCGGCCCGGAAAAGATTTTTGTGAAGTTCAACGAAAGCCGCTACCAGTTCGGACCCACGCTCTTTTCACAGGTCAACCACGCCATGGTGCCGGTCATGCTGGAGAAAGTGAAGGGACTGCTGTCCCCTTCCCCTTCCGGCCACCTCATTGACCTCTACTGCGGCTACGGCCTGTTCACCCATTTTCTGGCCCCGGGCTTTGCGCACGCCTGCGGGCTCGAGGCCGTCGGCCCCGCGGTGGAGGCGGCCCGGGAAAACGCAAAGTTCCATAAAGGAAGCGGGAAGACCCTCTTTCGCACGGGCCGAATTTCGGGCGTCACATTCGCGAACCTGCTGCCCCGTTCCGATGGCCACCCCGAATACCTGTTCACGGACCCGCCGCGGCAGGGCATGGACCCGGTTTCCATCACCGCGCTCTGTCAACGTGCGCCCGTGCGGGTGGTGGAGGCCTGCTGCGGTATTGACGAAGTACCGGGACAGGTCGCGGCCTGGGAAAAGGGGGGCTACCGACTTGCATCCGCAGTGCCGCTTGATATGTTCGCGGGCACCGCGCATCTGGAAACGCTGCTGCTGTTTGAACCTCACGGATAATTTTATATTTTGACCGTCCCCGTTAAACAAAGACCCTTTCTGGAGGCGTTCCATGAAAGCCTTTCTTTCGTCCTGGCAGGCCTATGCATTCGGTTCCGCCTTTTTCGCGGCGCTCTTCCTGAAGGAGGCTATCACCTGGAAAGTGGCGCTTGGGGGCTCCCTCGTCGCGGCCGGCGCCGTGTTGCTCGCATTATAAATGAAGATAGTTGAGCGCATGCAATAAGGGAGCCAAGATAAGAAAACAGCCTGATATGGACAAACTGAACATCGTTGTACTCGACGGATATGCGCTGAACCCCGGCGACCTTTCATGGGACGGACTGAAAGCGCTGGGCGATTTCACGGTCTATGATCGCACGCCGCCCGCACTCACCATGGAACGGGCCGCGGACGCGGAGATTGTGCTTACCAATAAGACCGTGCTCCCCCGTTCCGTCATCGCGCAGCTACCGCGGCTCCGGTACATCGGCGTGCTGGCAACCGGTTATAACGTGGTGGATGCGGTGGCGGCGCGCGAACAGGGCGTGGTTGTCACCAACGTGCCGGCCTACGGAACCGACTCCGTTTCGCAGACCGTGTTCGCCCACCTGCTCAACCTCAGCATGCGCGTGGGCCATCATGCCGACACCGTGCGCGCCGGACGCTGGACCAGCGCCCCGGACTTCTGCTACTGGGACACCCCGCTCGTGGAGTTGTCGGGCCTTACCCTCGGCATTGTAGGTTTTGGCCGTATCGGCCGCGCCGTGGCAAAAATCGCCCGCGCCTTCAACATGCGCGTCCTGGCCTTCAACCCCTCGCCCATCAAGGATGCGGTCGATTTTCAGATCACAACCGTTGACATGGAAACCCTGTTCCGTGAAAGCGACGCAATCACGCTGCACTGCCCGCTGACCGAAAGCAATAAAGGCTTTGTGAACACGCCCCTGCTATCGACCATGAAGTCAACCGCCTTTCTCATCAACACCAGCCGCGGCCCGCTGATTGACGAGGCCGCGCTGGCCAATGCGCTCAACACGGATAAACTCGCCGGTGCCGGACTCGACGTGCTGTCGCAGGAGCCGCCGTCTGCGGACAACCCGCTGCTGTCCGTGAAGAACTGCTTTGTCACCCCGCACTACGCCTGGGCAACACGCGCCGCGCGTCAGCGTCTCATGAACGCGACCGTGGGCAACGTGGCGGCCTTTCTCCTCGGAAAGTCCCTGAACGTGGTGAACTGACGCCGCATGATTCTTAATGTTTTCGAATTTTGTTACACCTTTTCATTAAACTATTTTATTTAAAGAAAGCATACAGGAGGAAAAATGGTTACTCTCGCTGACAAATTAATCACGGATGCGTTGACATTGCCCAACGATGTCCGAGCAGAAATAGTGGACAAGCTTCTGGAAAGTTTGAACCTGCCCTTGCAGAAGGATATTGACCGCCAATGGGCTGCACTTGCGGAAAAGCGTCTCAGAGACATCAAGTCGGGCCGGGTGAAGACAGTGCCGGGGAGCGTTGTTTTTGAAAAGATCAGGAACCGGCCCAAGGCCCGATGAACTATTCATTCCATTCCCTGGCAGAAATCGAATTTACTGATGCCGTGGACTACTACGATCGTGTACGACCGGGTTTGGGAACGGATTTTGCCGAAGAATTCTCTGCTGTTATTGAACGGATTCTGATATTCCCATCAGTCTGTTCGCCAATTGGGCACAACACTCGAAGAGCGCTTGTGAATCGATTTCCCTATGGCATTATTTATCATGCTTCCGAATCCGATATTTTCATCCTGGCAGTGATGCAGTTGAATCGGCGGCCCGGATACTGGAAAAGACGCATTCATATTCCCCGTTCCTGATTGACTCTATGCCAGCCTGGTATCTTTATATGGTCCGCTGCCGTGAGGGCTCCCTTTATACCGGCATCACCACGGATGTGAAACGACGGTTGCGCGAACACAAAGGCGAAGGCAAAAAAGGGGCTAAATTCCTGCGCGGCAAGGGGCCGCTCACGCTGGCGCTGAAAAAGAAAATCGGGAACCGGAGCCTTGCATCCAAAGCGGAATACCGTGTGAAACAACTGTCAAAAGCCGAAAAAGAACGGCTGGTTTCCGGAAAACTGCGCTTCAACAAAATCCTGCGTCAAATCCTGTTGCGCGGACCTGATATTTCGTATATTTATCCGACGATTTTCATCCATCAACCCATTTAAAAAGGACCCGATAATGAAAAAGGCATCCGCACGCCACATCCTCGTCTCGACCCAGAAAGAATGCGAAGACCTCAAGAAGAAAATTGAAGATGGTGCGGATTTCGCGGAAATAGCGGAAAAGCATTCGGACTGCCCCTCGGGCAAAGAAGGCGGCGACCTCGGCGAATTCGGGCCCGGTGACATGGTGCCTGAATTTGACAAGGTCGTGTTCAAGGAGGAGGTCGGAAAAGTGCATGGGCCCATCAAGACCCAGTTCGGTTTTCACCTCGTCGAAATCACCAGCCGCAGCAAGTGAACGCCCTTCCAGCGGTGCGCGTGGGCCGCGAAACGCAGGGCCGCAAGGGCAAGGGGGTCACGGTCGTCACCGGCCTTCCCCTTAACGCTCCGGGTCTCGACACGCTGGCCCGAGAGCTCAAGCAACGCTTCGGCGCGGGCGGTACGGTCCGCGGTCGCGTCATTGAAATCCAGGGCGACCACCGCGATGCGATTGTGGAATTATTGTCACAGAAGGGTTATTCCGTCAAGCGTTCGGGGGGATGACGCCCCCCCCCCCCCCCCCTCTCTCGCCCCTCGACTCCGCTCGGGGATCGAGAGAGAGGGGGGGGGGGAACCACAAATGTTCAAATAAGCTCCCATATATCGCTGCAGACCAACATAAAAGTAAATCTGGGAAGTAAGCTCTTTTTCTTCTTTTGCAGGGGTCCGGGGGGTCGAGTCCCCGGCGCGTTTTGCTACTTTTGCGCGGTCAAAAGTAGATGAAAACATATTTATTTAAGGCAACCCGCACTCCCATAAAGTTATTTTCTTGCCCTGCCCGGAAACCCCCGGCACATTTTGTAAGGCATGCAAGGCCTTATCCATTTAAATGAAGAGGCTTCATGCGCTTTGACGAATTTTCACTCGACCCCCGGCTTCTCCGCGCCGTGGCTGACGCGGGCTATACCACGGCCACGGCCATCCAGCAGAAGGCGATTCCCACCTGCCTGAACGGCGAGGACCTCATCGGCACCGCGGCCACAGGCACAGGCAAGACCGCGGCCTTTGTGCTGCCCATCCTCCACCGGCTCCTGAAAAACCCGGTCCATTTCCGCGCCCCGCGCGTTCTTATTGTAACACCCACGCGCGAACTGGCCGAACAGATACATCAGGTCATCCGCGAACTCGGACGGCATGCGCACATCCGTTCCGCCGTGGTATACGGCGGCGTGGGCTTTGAGCCCCAGCGCCGCGCGCTCTCGGACGGCACGGAAATCATCGTGGCCTGCCCGGGCCGCCTCCTCGACCATATGGGCCGGGGGGCCGTGAATTTAAAGCACGTGGAAACCGCAGTGCTGGACGAAGCAGACCGCATGCTCGACATGGGGTTTCTGCCCGACATCAAACGCATCCTGAACGGCCTGCCCACCGAACGGCAGACGCTCCTCTTTTCCGCCACCTTTGCGCAGGAACTAACGGACCTGATACGCCACTATCTGAAAACCCCAAAACGCGTGAGCGTCAATACCGAAGCGCCAGCGGAAACTGTGGACCACTGCTTTTACCCGGTGGCCGCGCACCTCAAGACCGCGCTCCTGCTCGCGCTGCTCAAGACCATGAAACACGAATCCATCCTCCTCTTCACGCGGACCAAGCACCGGGCCAACCGTGTCATGGCCGCGCTGAACAGCGCCGGATACAAGGCCGGCGTGCTGCACGCCAACAAGTCGCAGAACCAGCGCAAGGCGGCCCTCGACGGCTTTCGCGACGGACGGCTTGAAATGCTGGTGGCCACGGATATCGCTGCGCGCGGGCTCGACATCGAAAGCATTTCGCACGTAATCAACTACGATATCCCGGACACGGCCATTAATTACATCCACCGCATCGGCCGCACGGGCCGGGCCACGCGTTCGGGCGACGCGCTCACATTTATCGGGCCCGAAGATGCCGTCGAGGTGCGTGACATTGAACGCCGTCTCGGGTACAAGGTACCCCTGAAAGGGCTCGACACCTTCGACTATTCGCAGCCCGCCCGCGACCGGAACGAATTTGCCCGTCCTCCCCGGCCGCAACACCGGTCGTCCGGGCCCCAGCATCACCGTCCCGCCAACCCGCAATCCCAGCACCGCTCCTCCAATCCGAATTCCCAGCACCGGCCTGCGCAAGCCCCCTCCTCCGCACGGCACCCGCAACCCTACGCGCACAATTCCCGGCATCCCCAGCCCCCGGCAGGCAGAAAAAAATACGACCGGTAACTCACCCCCCTTTCCCCCCTCTCTCTGCAAGGGGGGACGGGGGTGAGTTGGTTCTTAATCCAAGGATGTTTCTATTATTATTTCTGCGCGGTGCCATAAAATTGTATATTAAATTGAATTAATAATGAACCGCTTAATCCGACAAACCGCTTTTTCGTTTGTATTCATCTGCCTCTTTTTTTTCGGAGCACAGGCGCAAGTCCGTTCGTACCAGGGCTATAAGAATATCAAGAAAAAAAAGACCCTGCTCCTTCCCTTTAAAAGCCTTTCACTCTCGGGCCCTGTCACAAAAATGCTCGATGAAAACCTGATCACTGAAATCGTAAAGCCCGGCGTACACGATATCATCAACCGGTATCCCGGCTTTGACGTGGAAATGGCGCTCAACCAGCCCCTGGGCGCGGACATCGACCTCTACAAACTCTCCGAGACCGCGGACTTCGAATACATCATCCTGCCGCGCATTGAAAAGGAAGGGGACCGTTTCCGCGTCACCGCGGACCTGGTCGATGTCCGGCGGATCACCGTGCTGGCCGGTTACACCCGCGAATGCGCCTGCCCCTTCGAAGACGTCGTTTTCCTCATCCTGCCCGAACTCTCTGAAAAGGTCTCCAAGACCAAATTCGAACTCGACACCGAGTGCCCGTCGGACATGGTGACATTTCAAAAAGCCTCCTACGCCATGGGCAGCCCGGACAAGTACGACAACAACCCGGAAATCACGGCGCGCGTCAACAACTTTTGCATGGACCGGAACGAATACCCCAATAAACTGGGCGCAGAGCCCCTCGTGGACATCACCTGGAACAGCGCGGATTCCGCCTGCCGCAGCAAAGGCAAACGGCTCTGCTCCGAGTTTGAATGGGAATACGCCTGCCGCGGAAAATTCAATTATTATTATCCTTACGGCAACCAGTACAAGTCCGGCGCCTGCAACACCGAAAGCAAAGAACTGAAGCCCGCAGGCTCGTTCCTCGATTGCCGCTCCGAGGCCAACATCTACGACATGTCCGGCAACGTCAACGAGTGGACCGGTTCCAACTGGGACGCCAATATCCGCAACAAGGTCATCCGGGGCGGCGCCTACTTTTCGGGTGAAAAGGACTCCAAGTGCACGCTCCGTTTCAGCAACCGCCCCAACACCAAGGCCCGCGCCATCGGATTCCGCTGCTGCCGCAGCATCAACTAGCCTCCCCGCCTATGATCGCCGCATCCATCCAAAGCCTCCGGGCCCTTGATGAGGCCGCTATTTCCGGGGGCGTTCCCGGCCTGGCCCTCATGGAACGCGCGGGCGCGGGTGTGGCCGCCGCAGTCCTTGCCCGGTTCGCCGGAGTGCAGGGCCGGCGTGTCCTTGTGGTCTGCGGCAAGGGCAACAACGCAGGCGACGGCTTTGTGGCCGCGCGCCTGCTGCTTGCGGGCGGTGTGGAGGCCGCCTGTCTTCTCCTGTACGACAAGGAGGCCTGCACCCGGGACGCACAGGAAAACCTCGACCGAGCAGGCACCAGTGGCGTGCGTTTTTTCGACGGCACTCCCGGAACGCCCCTGCCCGATTTTTCCGTCTTCGACCTTCTTGTGGACGCTATTTTCGGAACCGGCTTTTCCGGGGAGGTTACGGGGCCCCTCAAGACCTGTATCGATGCCATGAACGCATCGGGCCGCCCCGTTGTTTCCGTGGACACCCCATCGGGCATTGACAGCAACACGGGCGCTGTCAATGGCAGCGCGGTTCGCGCTACGGAAACCGTGACCATGGGCCTGCCCAAGCTTGGCCAGCTTTTTTATCCGGCACGCACGCATGTGGGCCACCTTTTGGCCTGCGACATCGGCTACGACCTGCGGCTTCTGAAAAAGCAGCCCCCCCCCCTGGCGCACTGGACGGACCGGGCCCTGGCCCGTGCAGGCATCCCAACACGGCCGGGTGACACGCATAAGAACCGGTGCGGACGAGTTCTTTGCGTGGCCGGGTCGCGCGGTCTTACGGGCGCGGCCGTGCTTTCGGCCCATGCCGTACTGCGGAGCGGCGCGGGCGTGGTCACCCTCTGCGTTCCCGAAAGCCTCAATATTATTTTTGAAATAAAACTGACCGAGGAAATGACGCTTCCGCTCAAGGATGCGGGTAAAGGTTTTCTGGGCACGCGCCATGCAAAAACCGTGCTCAAGGCCGCGGAATCGTACGATGTCCTGCTGGTGGGGCCGGGCCTCGGCCGGAGCCCGGACACCCGGGCGCTCGTGCGGACGCTGACCCTGAAATCACCCGTGCCCGTGGTACTCGATGCGGACGGCATCAATGCGTTTGAGGGCAAAGCAGGGCTTTTAAAGACGGCCCGTTCTCCGCTGGTCCTGACCCCGCACGAAGGCGAATTCCTGCGCCTGACCAGGCATGCCGCAGTCCCGCAACAGGGGCCTGAACGCATCCGGTTCACCTGTGAAGCACAGAAAGCACTCTGCGCCGGTCTTGTGCTCAAAGGCGCCTCCACGCTTGTTTCTTTTACCCCTGATGAAGTATATATTAACACCTCCGGAAATGCAGGCATGGCCACGGCCGGCGCAGGCGATGTCCTGACCGGGCTCCTGGCCGGGCTTTTTGCGCAAGGCCGGGATCTTAAATCCGCAGCCATAACGGCGGTTTACCTGCACGGGCTTGCAGGCGACATTGCCGCACGGACGCGGGGCGTCCACGGGCTCATTGCTTCGGACATTCTGGAACGCCTTCCGGACGCTTTTTTGGAAACATTATCATGAACGCAACGTTCTCGGTGTAATGCATTATGGAAGCCGGACGCATCCCCCCCCAGGCTGTTGATATCGAGCAGAAGGTGCTCGGAGCCATGCTTCTCGACGCCTCCGCTCTCGGCGCGGGCATCGAAATCCTGAACGAAGGCGACTTTTACCGCAGCGTTCACGGTTTCATTTTCGCGGCCATGACCGGCCTCTTCGGGAACAACGAACCCGTGGACATCACCTCGGTTGCCAACGAGCTTAAAAAACGGCGGCAGCTCGAATCCGTGGGCAACGAAATCTACCTGGCCGAACTGGTCGAATGCGCGGTCACCCCCGCCAACGCGGCCTACCACGCAAATATCATCAAGGAAAAGTCCACGCTCCGCAGCCTCATCAACACCTCCACGGACATCATCAACCGCTGCTTTGACGACGTGGAGGAAGTCGAACCGCTCCTTGACGAAGCACAAAGTAAAATCTACGACGTGGCCCAGGGCCGCATCCGCAACCAATTCCAGAGCGTGGGCGAGCTTCTGCCTAAAACCTTTGACGACATCGAACGGTACGGCAAAGGGCAAATTGTGGGCGTCCCGTCCGGGTTCAAGGACCTCGACGAAATGACCGCCGGGTTCCAACCGGGTGAACTCATCATCCTCGCCGGCCGCCCCTCCATGGGCAAGACCGCGCTCGCCCTCTCCATGGCCAGCAACGCCGCATTGCTCTCGGGCAAAGCCGTGGGTATCTTCAGTCTCGAAATGTCAAAGGGCCAGCTGGTCCAGCGCCTGCTCTGCGCCCAGGCAAAAATCAACATGCACTCCCTGCGCACCGGCCGGCTCCCGTTGCGCGATTTCCCCCGCCTGTCGCTTGCCGCAGGCCCCTTGAACGAGGCGCGCATCGTCATTGACGACACCTCCAACATCAGCGTACTCGAAATGCGGGCCAAGGCGCGGCGCCTCAAGCTTCAGGGCAAACTCGATATCCTGATTGTCGATTATCTGCAGCTCATGGAAGCCTCCAAAAAAATGAGCTCGCGCGAACAGGAAATTTCCTACATCTCCCGCTCGCTCAAAGGGCTGGCCAAGGACCTCGGCATCCCGGTGCTGGCGCTGTCGCAGCTCGCCCGCCGCGTCGAAGACCGCCAGGACAGCCGCCCCCAGCTCTCGGACCTTCGCGAATCGGGCGCCATCGAGCAGGACGCGGACGTGGTGCTCTTCGTCTACCGCGAGGAATATTATAAAAAGGAAGACGGCGAGCCGGGCAAGGCTGAAATCATCATCAGCAAGCAGCGCAACGGCCCCTTAGGCACGGCCAACGCCACCTTTGTCCACGAATACGCGGGGTTCGAAAACTATTCGCCGCGCATGGCGGAGGTCGCTTTCTAAACCATGGAACGGCTGCTCCTCCCCTTTACATTCATCGCGCAGAGTTTCTACTCCCTCCGCGACAGCTTCATCGACATTTTTGCGGAAATCAGCCGCATCTACTATCTGGTCGGCCGCCTCATTCGTCACACGCCCGCGGCCCTGCGCCGTTTCCGCTTTACCGCGGACCAGATGTTCCTGCTGGGCGTGGACTCCCTGCCGCTCGTGGCCATCACCTCCTGCTTCACGGGCGGCGTGGCCGTCTCCCAGGCCGCCTACCAGTTTTCCAACATCGTGCCGGTCACCTACCTGGGCCTGGCCGTGTGCAAGGCCGTGGTCATCGAACTCGGGCCCGTGCTCACGGCCCTGGTGCTGGCGGGCCGCATCGGCGCGGGCATTGCCGCGGAACTGGGCAGCATGAAGACCAACGAGCAGATTGACGCCCTCGAATGCCTGTCGCTCAACCCGTCCGTGTACCTCATTCTGCCCCGGGTCCTCGCGGGCATGCTCATGTTTCTGGTGCTCACTATCTTCGCGGATTGCATCGCGCTCCTGGGCGCCTGGTTCGTGGCAGTGCAGTTCCTGGGCCTCACCTCGTACACTTTTACAAGCGGCCTCAAGCTCTTTTTCAACCCGGGCGATATTTTCGCCGGGCTGCTCAAGGCCGCCATCTTCGGGGGCATCGTGACACTCATGGGCAGCTACCACGGTTTCCACGCCGAGGGCGGGGCCGAAGGCGTGGGCAAGGCCACCATGAAGGCCGTGGTCTCTTCGTGCGTGCTCGTGCTGATTTTCGATTTCGTGGTCGCAGCCCTCATCTTTTGATGTGGGATGCGGACAACGCGTATAATTATATTTAATAAAACCCCATGATCCACCTCGAACACCTCAAAAAGCACTTCAAAAAGATGGAAGTGCTCCGCGACGTCAACCTGAAAATCGAAAAGGGCGAGACCATGGTGGTCATCGGCCGCTCGGGCCAGGGCAAGAGCGTCATCCTTAAACACATCATGGGCCTGCTGCAACCCGACGGCGGGCGGGTGCTCATTGAGGGCCAGGAAATCAGCTCCCCGCGCCAGGTCGACCTCTATAAAATCCGTATGAAGCTTGGAATGCTCTTCCAGGGCGCGGCGCTTTTTGACTCCATGGACGTGGGCGAAAACATCGCGTTTGCACTTCGCGAACACACCACGCTGACGGAAAAGGAGATTGCGGACATTGTGGCCGAAAAGCTCGAAATGGTGGGCCTGCGCGGAATCGAGCGCAAAATGCCCGCCGAGCTTTCGGGCGGCATGAAAAAGCGCGTGGGCCTCGCGCGCGTCATTGCCATGAACCCGCAGGTCATCCTCTACGACGAGCCCACCACGGGCCTCGACCCCATCACCTCCGACACCATCAACGACCTCATTCTTGACATGCAGGACAAGCTCAAGGTCACCTCCATCGTGGTCACGCACGACATGGTGAGCGCCTACAAGGTGGCCAACCGCATCGCCATGCTCCACGACGGCGTCATCATCTTCACGGGCAGCCCCGCGGAGCTCAAGGCCAGCCGCGATGCGCGCGTACAGCAGTTCATCCTCGGCCAGCGCAAGCTCCAGTACGACGGGACGCTCGCCACGGCCGACGAACAGATCAAGTACGCGGCCAAATTCAATATCTCCGACCTCCAGTAACCCCGTTTATTGCCGTGGAACTCGAAAAACACTGGCAGCAGGTGTTCTCGGACCGGGCGCGTCGCTTTACGACGCCGCACGAGATTTCGCATTGGACGGAAAAAGGGTTCCGCCTGCGCTTCCGGCGCTTTACCGCTGAAATAAAACAGAGGCATGTCCCGGGAGAGCGCGTACTCGACCTCGGGTGCGGGCCCGGGTTCTATGCCAGTCTCTTTAAACGGCCGGTGCTGGTGGACTATGCGCCCGCGGTCTTTGCACACCTGCCCAAAGACCACGATGGCCTGCCGGTCTGCGGGGATTTTACCAGCCTTCCCTTCCGCGACCGGACGTTCGACGGGCTCCTCTGCGTGGGCCTTTTACAGTGCCACCGCCTCACCCGCGCGCACCTCCGGGGCCTTGCCCGCGTGCTCAAACCCGGCGGCTGGTTTGTGTTCGAAACGCTGAACAGTGAATGCGGAGCGCTGATGGACAACCTTCCGGCCCGGAAAAAGACCGTGCTCCGGGACTTCAATGCAGCGCCCGGCAGGCGCAGCCATTGCGTGCTCGACGATTTTGTGGTTTACCAGGCCGAATCGCTGGCCCGCTGGTTTACGGACGCCGGCCTGCACGTTGAATTATTCCGCTTTATTTATCCTGTGGGCACGGGCCGCTTTCTGCCCACCGCAATCCGGCGGTACGCCAAAAGCTTCTACCTCACCGGCCGCCGGGAGGAGGAGGCGTAAGCCCCTTTTTCGCGTAGAGCACGTAGTTCCCGGAAACGCCTTTTTTCTCAAAAAACCCAGTGGTCTTGATGGCGCTGTCCCACACGGGATGGAGCGCGGCGTTGATGAGGATAAAATCAAATTCCGTGGCCCGCGAATCAATGTAATCGATGCACTCCACGACTCGTTGGCGCCGCAGGTGCGGCAGGAGTTCGTTCTCCACGGAGACGGCGCCACCGGCCGGAACCGAGGCCGCGAGCGCCCTTGCGGCCCGGTGTTCGATCGTGACGGTCCGGAAGCGGAGGGCACCGACGTTCATGACCAGCAGAAAGACCATGAGCGCTGGCAGGAGCAGGGGCCAACACGCACGGACCTTTCCGAGCCCCGCGGCCGCGGCTATCATAAGCAGCGTAACAATAGGCGCGCCATAATAGAGCATCAGATGACTCTGCTGTCCATGGCAGGAGAGCGCATGCACAAAGAAATCGGGCAGGGCCACAAGTGCGACCGGAGACAGCAACGGCAGTCCGGCGAGCGGAACCAGGAGCCGGCCGAAAAGCGCGAACATATGCGCATTGAACAGGTGGCCGGGGTCGCGGGCAAGATGGAGCAGGATGGCTCCGGGCGTTGCGCCCAGTTCCGCGTAACGCGCAAGGTACTTAGGAAAACCGGTGGCGTAGTGCGTCACAGCCCACTGGACCAGGATCGCGGCCAACAGGGAAAGCGCGAGCGCAGCCAAGGCATATCGACGACGGCCCAGAATCCATGCGGTCACGGCCAGCATAAGGCCGGTAAGCCATTCGTTCTCTTTGGTGAACAGCAACAGGGGCAGGAGAAGGCACCACCCGAGGAACCGGCCCTCCACCAGGCAGAGCAGCGCGCCGCACAGGAGCAGGGGTTGGATCATTTCAATATGAAAGTCGAACACCATGCCCCGGAGAATGAAAGGATTGAGCAGGAGGGCGGTGGTAAGGAAAAAGGCCGCACGCCGGTCGCCGATCAACATGGTTGAAAGGGTGAAGAAGGGCACCGCGGTCGCGGCCACCATGAGCGCCTGGAGAACCAGCAGTACCTCGGTGGATGGATGAAGAGCGTAGAACGGCAGCGCCACAAGAATCGTTGGGAAAAAGTGCTCCTGCAGGTAGCTTTTGCCAAAGAAGGGGGTGAACATGAATTTGCCATGAAGGGTATTGTAAAAGGCATAGTCGTGCGCAGACAGGTCGTACCCGAAGGTGCTGAGTGCAAAATGGGCGTTGAATTTGAGGGCGAGGTAAAGGACAGTGAAAATGGCGAAGAGCACCCAGCCGGAAAAAGCGGGAACGCTGAGACGCTCCCACACCGTGGCCGCGCGGCGCCGGAAAA
>JAZDKP010000278.1:0-6705 GCA_043802925.1 Fibrobacterota bacterium
ATAATCAGATACTCCAGGAAACAGCGCGCTACCTGAACACCACCATCCTGAATTACCAGGAAACGGACGCCGTGGCAAAACTCCAGCGGTTCTATGACATGACCGAAGCATATTATAAGGTAAACCTACCCGAATACTATCCCATTAAAAAAGCGTTTATTGACAAATACAGGACCTGGTGACCCCTATGGAAACCCTCGTGACCATCAAAGATAAAAGCTACCGGATCCGCCAGTTCTTTTTCCGCTGGGGTATCAGCCTGCCGGGGCTTGCCGCGCAAATTATTTTCGGCTGGTTCCCGCTGATTATAGCGGTCCTGGTCTCCTTCCAGACCTTCCATTTCCGGCAGTCCACCTGGTGCGGTCTCGACAACTACAAGTCCGTGTTCTCGGACCCCACCACTTCGCCGTTCTCGGTCAAAATGGCAAAAGAAAATTATGCGCTTTCCATCAAAAGCTACAAAGAAACCAACGTCCTCGACCCCAACCCGGTTCTCAAGGCCTGCTATGGATTCCGCGCGTTCTTTAACGGACTCGGTCTGGTCTGGCGTAACACCCTCTATTACGCTTTCCTGGTTCTGGCGCTTACGTTCTTCATCCCCATCCTCGTGGCCATCCTGCTCATGGAAATGCCGCCCTGGCTCATACGCATCATGATGCTGATGTGGTTTGTGCCCATTGCCGGCATGGCTTCCATCATCCTGCTTAAGTATTTCTACAATGTCGATTACGGCCTCTTAAACGGGCTTCTGGCAAAATTCTACACCTTCATCGGAAAACCGACGGCTGAATGGGTCTTTCCGCGGTACCTTAACTCGCCCGATTCCGCCATGCTCTGCCTGGTGCTGCCCAACCTCATCATGTATGTTCCCGGCCTCATTTACATTACCGCGCTCCAGGGAATCCCGCAGGACCTTTATGATGCGGCCGAAATCGACGGGTGCAACTTTTTCCAGAAAATCTGGAACGTTACGCTACCCCGGCTCCGGCCCGTCATTGTCACCATGCTTATATTCGTGGTCCTGGGTGCCTTCCAGGTCATGAACGAAGTCATGATTATGACCCAGGGCGGGCCGGGTAACGCGACCATGGTCATGGGATACTATATTTATAAACTCTCGTTCGAATATCTTGACCTTGGACGCGCCAACGCGCTTGCGGTCGTATTCTTCCTATTTCTCATGGTGCTTACCATTTTACAGCGCATTTATATCAAAGAAGATACCGACCACGGGGTCTCCAAAAAAACACTTAAACTCATGGATGAGGACCTTTTTTAAGCCATGCCATTAATACCCCAAATAGGCCGCAACCATTTCAAGGTCCGCCTGCTGCTCATCTGCATCAGCCTGTTTCTCTGGGCGGGTGTGGCCATGCACCTGTTTCCGTTCTGGTGGATGATCTCCACCTCACTCAAGTCCACAGCCGAGGTCTTTGCCAATCCCGCGGGCTTTTTCCCGCACGATGTCTCATTCGCATCCTATAAGCTCCTGTTCAATACGCTCACGGGCAGCAAGGCTTATGCAGGCACCGGCCTGTTCAAGTTCCCGATGACCCTGTACATAAAAAACTCGCTCATTCTTGCCTTAATGCAGCTCTCCATCCAGATTCCTGTGACACTGCTGTTGGCGTATGCCTGCTCACGACTCCATACCCCCATGGCGCGCAGCTTCATCTTTTACCTGTGCATCGCTACAATGATGATTCCCGGCACCATCAAGATGGTGCCCTCTTTCCTGCTCCTGTCACACTTTCCATGGCCCACCGACTATATACCGAACATCCCCTTCACCAGCATCCAATTTCCATCGGTCTCGTTTGTGGGCAGTTTCTGGGGCGTGGTGCTTCCCGCCACCTTCAGTGCCTATAATTTCCTTATCCTGAAAACCTTCTTCGATTCCATTGACAAGGAATACATCGAGGCCGCCCGCATCGACGGATGCGGTGAAATCACCATCATCACGCAAATCATGCTCCCCCTGGCCCGGCCGGCCATTGCCTTCACCTCCTATTCCGCGTTCATCAACGCCTGGAACAACTTTATGGGCCCCTGGATCATGCTCCAGAACGACCAGGAAAAATGGCCGCTCGCGGTCATCATCTACCAGTTGCAGGCCTTCCTCTCCACCAGCAGCGCCGCGCAAGCCACCAGCCAGGGCGCCGAGGCCATGCGTGCCGCGGGCGCGGGCTACAACTCGCTGATGGCCCTCGCGCTCATCGAGTGTCTCCCGGTGTTCACACTCTTCATCTTCTTCCGCGAACAGATCATGAAGGGCGTGAAGATGAAGGGCCTCAAAGCTTAGAAAGTGCGCCCCCTTTTTTTTGTTCTCATTCTTGTTGGTGTCCTTTACGCCGCCCCCGAAGATGATTTGACCCGCTACATTGCCGGCGAGGCGTTGCGCCATGTCCGTGCCCGGACCGGTTCCGCTCTTCCCGAATCCGTGACCGTGCTAAAAAGCCCTGTCCCGCGCCTCATGGACGGTGACACGCTCTATGTCCCTGAACCGCTTTGGGGCTTTAACGTGACCAACGACTATCGTCTTCACTTTTTCGCGGCCGGCGTCATGGCGTTCGAGGCCCTGCGCCGTACAGAAGGGGAGGGCGATGCAGCGGCCTTCTTTTCACGCGCGGGCCGCGCTTCCCTCCTGGCTCTCGGTTATATCCGGACGCGTGAAAAAGACGCGGCAATCGATTACCTGATCATCCGGGAGTATGTCGGGAAGCCTTTGGAAGCCAGCGGCGTTTGGCCGCTCATCGCGCGCGATCGGTTGACGGACACGCTCCGGTATGCCTGTTATCTCAAGGCCGTGGCCGCATGGCAGTGTGATTCCCTGCGGGCTGACGCCTGGGTGAACACACTCCGACAACCCGACTACGCCATCCTTGGAGTGGACCAGCGCCCCACGGGGTTCCGGCGGTTCAGGGTCTCCGTGCGGCTCACGAACAAGGGGGACCTGGCCGTCCCCGTGGCCCTGATGCTCGACGGCAGCCGGAACGACACGCTCCTCCGCCTTCCCGGTTTCATGGGCGATACCGCGGTCACCCTCGAATTAAATAACACGCTGCTCAAGGCGGTGCTGGATCCTTACCGTCAGGTCCCGGACGCGGACGAGTCCAACCAGCAGTTCGTTTCAAATGAATTTCTCGGCAAGCGGCGCGCCTTCACACTGCTGGCCCTCTTCTTATGGGACGTCATCAGCCTCTCTGCGGCCTTCGGCCTCATGCTCTTCTTCGGCACCTTCATCCATCGGTTGAACCTGATGTTTTTCTCCAACCATTCACTCTGGACCACGCTTTTTGTTATTACCGCGATACTCATCAAGACCGGACTTCCGGTTCTCCTGTTTGGCTTCAACCTGTGGGGGCTGGTCTTTCTCATCCATTCCATCTCCGGAACCGCAAGCGCGGTCTGGCTGGCTGCGTCCCTCGGTCTTGCCAGTCTTGGAATGTACTGGGCCTTCCGGTACGACCTCGTGTTCATGAGCAAACTCTCCACCTTCGCCGGTTACATGGCCGCCATCGCGGCACTGGAGCCCTTCCTCTGCTTCCTCGGGCTGGCGGCCTTATGACCCTTGCGGCGGCACCGCGGATATCGGTCCTTGTGCCGGCCCGTAACGAAGCCACCGCACTCGGCCCGCTTCTGGATGCCCTGCTCCGACAGGACTATCCACCGGACCAGTTTGAGGTGATTGTGGTGGATGACCGTTCCACGGACGGGACCGGCCGCGTGGCTGCGGAAGGGGGGGAGGACCTCGTCCATTTCAGGCTCCTCCGCATTGAGGCGCTGCAACACGGACTCGAAGGAAAACAGAACGCGCTTGAAGCGGGCATTCGGGCGGCCCGGGGTCGTATCATTGTCCAGACCGATGCGGACTGCCTTCCGCCGCCGCATTTTCTTTCTACCTACGCCGCGGCTTTTGAGGCGAACCCCGGCCTCGCATTCGCCTTCGGCCGCACGGGTATGACGCCCGCCCGCGGCCTGCTGCCGTCCGTCCAGTCGGCCGACCTGCTTTTCCTCTTTTTCATGGCCGTACTGGCGGAAAAAGCGGGCCATCCGCTCACCTGCATGGGCAATAACATCGCCTATCTTCGCGAACGCTACCTCGCACTGGGCGGTTACCCCGCGCTCGGCCCCTCGCGTATCGAAGACTACCAGTTACTGACCGCGTTCCGCGGAAAAGGATGGGAAATCCGCTTTATAAAGACCCGGGGGCCGCTGAACCTCTCGCACCCGGTTGGCTCAGGGGCCGGTTTCTTTTACCAGCGCCTGCGGTGGGCAAGGGGCGTGCTTGTATTCAACCCGCTGATGAACGCGCTTGCGGTCCTCTGGCTTCTCATGGACCTTGCCGCGTTGACTTCGCTGGCTGCGCTGCTTCTCACGCCCTCCACGGTCTGGGCCCTGCTCCTTGGAACAAAGCTTTTCCTGGACGGCCTTCTCTTTACGCTGGCCTGCGTCTATTTTCGGGAACCCCGGATATGGCCGGGCTTTTTTGTCTGGGAACCCTACGCACTGGTTTCACCCGTGGCGTACGCGATCATGATGGGGAGGGCGCCGCGCTGGCGCTAGGGCCTTAAGCGAAGTTCAGCGATTCTTCCCTGCGAAACAGCTCAATGGCCGCAGCCGCGGAGGTGCAGGCCAGCAGGTCATTCTTGAATTTTTCGTGGCGGATGAACTTGGCTATCTTTGCCAGCATCCGTATATGAAGTCCGGAAACATCCTTGCGCGAGAGAAGAAGAAAGAAGAGACGGACCGGTTTTTTATCGGACGAATCGAATTCCACGGGCACGGCGGAAATGCCAAAGGACATGACGAGGTCTTCCCGGATGTCGCATTTGGCGTGCGGGATGGCAACGCCCTCGCCAACGCCGGTACTGGTCACGGCTTCGCGGTCGAGGATGGCCTTGTAAACTGTCTCTTCGTCAACAGCCTTGCGGTCGTATGGAACGGCGCGCAGCAGTTCACGGATGACCTCTTTTTTTGTGGTGGACTTTAACGGCAGAACAATGGACCCGGCTGAAAGCATCTCGGACATCTGCATGAAGGACTCCGTTTAATGAAGACCTATAAAATTCAAATTCGCGCAAGATTGTTTCAAGGGATTCTTTCACCAATTAATGTCAACAACAGTCTGAACTCCGGCATTGCCCCCGTTCAGCAGGTCCTGGTCATACTGAAATTTAAGCCGGAGGAGCCGCGTGGGTTCCAGTGTAAGACCGAGTCCGGCAAACCGCTGCCCATCGACAACGCCGCCCAGGAACATCTTGGTCCGCGGATCCGCGCCCAGGACATAGGTATCGGTGATAAGGTCCCCGCGCAGTCCGCGGTCCTGCCGCGTGTTCCGGAACGAGGCGTCCAGCACCACGGTCCGTTGGAATGCGACCCGCGCGTTCATAAAGAACTGGTCCGCGTTAGGACCGATAACGGACCCCAGGGACTGCCCGTAATGGCGGTACCGGTGGCTTTCACCGAAGAAGTGGGTGTAGACCCAGGGTTCGATGCGCGAATATTCCATCAACAGCGAAAGGTCCGGCCACGCAAACGGAAAATAATAATGGACGCCGCCGGTAAAAGCCCATTTGTTGGACCAGTAATCGTCAAAAAATGAGAGCGGGGAGATAAGATCGTCGAGGAAGAGTTCGGCGTAGATTTTGGTGTTGGGGATGCGGTGGCAGGCCGCATCAAGCGACAGCGCCATGTTGTCCCGGTCGCCGCTGTAATGCTGGGCAAAGTAGTAGGGGATGAACGGGATGGAATAGAGCGCGTCAAAATGACGCGTGCCGAAACGGTTGCCGGCGTTGGTAGGGCTGGCGTCACCGGTGCTGTCACCGTAAACAACGACCTCGTTCAGCCCGAGCCGGAAACGCTGCGGCAGGGCGACCTCCAGCCGGTGGGCGTACATGTATTTGTCCCGGAAGCGCGTACCCTTGATGATGTTGATGGTATGGATGTAATGGAATCGCCAGAACTGCGTCTCGAGTTTGAGCAGGCCAAGGGGCGGTGTTTCGCCGGAAAGGGTGAGTGCGTTGCGTTCGGCCGGCCCAAAGCGCAGCCGGTCCACTCCGAGTTCAACGGCACAGATACGGTTTTCGAGAAAAAGGCCGGATTCGAAGAAATCCCAGGACTTTTTATTGGTCAGTGCGGTGTCGCCGAACGTGTTGTACGGATAGCCGTTGACCGGGTCATAATTATGCATCCGGTAAACCTTGTCGGTGTTGAGTTCGCTCGCGACCGCCACATCGCTCCGGAACGCCAGTTGGTCCCGCATGCGCCCGCGGATGCCGCCGTAAAAGACCGCGGACATGCAGCCGTGCCCGCCGCTGAAGCGCCAGGCCGCGGAGTCCTTGAGCCCCAGGTCCACGGTCAGAAGGTCTTTTTTTACCGTGTCCTCAAAGACATAAACATGCTTTTCACGGTTCGGCAGGCGGTCCTCGTAAAGGCGGCCCTCAATGGAAAACTCCCCGCAATAATAGTCGAGTCCCTGCATCTCGACCCGGTTCAGTGTTACAGTCCCTTTCCGGACCGCGTTGCTTATTTTCAGCAGGTAGGCGGCCACCTGCTTGCGGGAAAAAGGGCGCGTATAAAGGTTAGCGGGCTCCATGCCGGTGCGGGCCGTCAACTGGTCAATGAGGGAATATACCGGACAGGAGAGGGGGACCGAGACCGACGGGGGTTCGGCAAAAAGGCAGGAAGCGCCCAGGATGAACG
>JAZDKP010000279.1:0-11701 GCA_043802925.1 Fibrobacterota bacterium
CCTCCTTAAAGTGCATAGTTTGTAGCCACGCCCGTCGTGGACTACGCATTAACTACTCTTTTAAGAAAGGTAGCCTCTTTTATTTCAAAGACCAAGCCTCCATTACCAACTGACCACCCACTAACATAGTATCTCTCTCGCAGAGAGAGGGGGGTTGGATGTAAAGCCCATCTATTCATGAAATCCAGAAGTTTATTTTGTTTTACTTTGGCCCCCCTCTCTCTGCGAGAGAGGGGGGAAAGGGGGGTGAGTTCTCTGTTTCCGCCGCCTTCCTCAACAGTGTATTTTATCCTTCATAATTGAACCGGAGATCCCGCCCATGAGCTTCAGCACCGGCCTCACCGCCCTCGACCAAATTCTCCAGGGCATTCTGCCCGGCGACAACATCGTCTGGAGCGTGGACACCATCGCGGATTACCGCTGTTTTGTGGAACCCTTTGCCCGGCACGCAAAAGAGGACGGCCACCGTCTTGTCTATTTCCGTTTCGCCTCACACGAACCCCTGGTGCCCCCGGACGTCACGACCGCCGAGGTCCACGCGCTGAACCCGGCTGCGGGCTTTGAAAAGTTCATCACCGATATCCACCACGTCATCGAAAAGACCGGCCGCGGCGCCTATTATATTTCAGACTGTATGTCCGACCTGGCCGACAACTGCTACAGCGATCGCATGATCGGTAACTTCTTCAAGCTGACCTGCCCCTATCTTTTCAAGATGGAGACCCTCGCCTTCTTTGGCATCTACCGGCACATCCACTCCTACCACGCCACCAATCCCATCGAGGAGACCACGCAGATACTTCTCGATGTCTACCGCAATGACAACCGGATCCATGTCCAGCCCTCCAAGGTCGCGGGCCGTTACTCCCCCACCCTCTACATGCTCCACAGCTGGGAACCCGACGCCTTTGTCCCGGTCACCGAAAGCGCTGCCATCTCCGACGTGCTCTCGTCCTCGCCCTGGCCGGGCCTCAAGTCCGCAAGCTACCGGATGATCGGCATCTGGGACAAACAATTCATGCACGCCGAGGAGGTCCTCGAATCCCTGCGCCAGAACGCATGCACACCCGAGACCGCGGAACAGGTGGTGGAACGGCTCATCCGGCTCATCGTGTCGAGCGACGAACGCATCCAGAAGCTGGCAGCCGCGCACTTCTCGCTCCAGGACATGATTTTCCTCTGGAAACGGATGATCGGCACCGGTATGATTGGCGGCAAGTCCGCGGGCATGCTCCTCGCCCGCGCCATTTTACGGAAACGCGACCCCAAATGGATTAAGCTCCTCGAATCGCATGACTCGTTCTTCATCGGCTCGGATGTCTTCTATTCATTCCTGGTCGACAACGGCTGCTGGTGGGAGCGCCAGAAACAGAAGGATCCGGAGACCTTCCTCAATGGCGTGAAAGAAACACGGGAAAAAATTTTGAAGGGGGAATTCCCGGACTACATCGTAAGCCGGTTCACAGACATGCTCAATTACTTCGGCCAGTCCCCCATCATCGTCCGCTCCAGCAGCCTGCTCGAGGACAACTTCGGCAACGCCTTTGCGGGAAAATACGACAGCGTCTTTTGCGCCAACCAGGGCACGCACCAGCAGCGGCTCGAAAGCTTCATCAACGCGGTGCGCAACATCTACGCGAGCACCATGAGCGCGGAGGCCCTGAGCTACCGCGCCAAGCGCGGGGTGCTCGACAAGGACGAACAGATGGCGCTGCTCATCCAGCGCGTGTCCGGCGCGCCCTATTGCCGCTTTTTCTTTCCCCAGCTCGCGGGCGTGGCCTTTTCGTTCAACCCCTATGCCTGGAGCAAGCAGATTGACCCCGAGGCGGGCATGATGCGCCTGGTTTTTGGCTTGGGCACCCGCGCCGTGGACCGCTCCGACGACGACTACACGCGCGTGGTGGCCTTAAACGCGCCCGAAATACGCCCCGAAGCCAGCTTTAACGAGGTCAAGCGCTACGCCCAACGCCGCGTGGACGCCCTGGACCTTGAAAGCAACACCTTTGTCAATACCGAGTTTGTGGACATCATCCACGAAAACCCCAACCTGCCCCTCGGACTCTTTGCCATCCGTGACCCGGAAGTTGAGCGCTATTACCGGGAGCACCAGAAGGAAGGACTCGCCTCGTGGATACTCACTTTCGACGAGTTGCTGCTAAACACCAATTATCCGGCCCTGATGCGCGAAATGCTCAAGACACTCCACACGGTTTACGGAACGCATGTGGACGTGGAGTTCACCACCAATTTCCTCGCAAACGGCTCGTACAAAATCAACATCGTCCAATGCCGACCCCTGCAAATCAAGGAGACCGACCCCACGGCTGTTCCCTTCCCCGCGCCCGATACCGGAAGCATAATCCTTGAAACGCACGGCGGCGTGGTAGGCCAGAGCCGCAAACTCGAAATCGATCGCATTCTCTATGTCGTGCCCGCCCTCTACGGCCTGCTTTCGGAACCCGACCGTTATGCGGTCGCGCGCCTGATTGGCCGCCTGACCCGGCTGGAGGGCGATTCCACGGACAAGCGCCTCATGCTCCTCGGACCCGGCCGCTGGGGCACCAGCACCGCCTCACTTGGCATTCCGGTCTCGTTCAGCGAAATCCACAAGGCCTCGGTCCTGTGCGAAATCGACTCCATGCACGAAGGCCTGGTACCCGACCTGTCGCTGGGCACCCATTTCTTCAATGAGATGGTGGAGATGAACATCAACTACCTGGCCTATTTCGGGGCCCAAAAGGAAAATCGAATGGACACCGCGTTCCTGGAAAAGACGGAAAACCGTCTTGTGGAACTGCTGCCCGACGCGGCCAGATGGGCAAAGACCGTGCGGGTCATTGACGCGCCAGGGAAAGGCGACCGGGCGCACTTTTATCTGATTGCGGACACCGTGGAGCAGAAGAGCGTGCTCTACTTCAGCAGATAGCGCTGCACGGCCTCGGCCGCACTGCGGCCCGCGGCAATGGCATGCACCACCAGCGACGGCCCGCGCACGCTGTCCCCGGCCCCGAAAATGCCCGGGTGCGAAGTCAGCCCTTCCCGGTTGACCAGAAGGTTTCCTTGCAGCGAAAGCGCGAGCGCCCCGTCCCTCACCATGCGGTCGTGATTGACGTGAAGAAAGCCCGTGGCGAGCAGCACAAGGTCGGCCTTGATTTCAAACTCCGACCCCTTGATTTCCTCAGACACCATCTTCCCGTCCGCGTTCCTTTTCCAGTTTAATTTGACGCATCGGACGGATGTGACGCCGTCCTTGCCACCGGTAAAGGATTTTGTGAGCAGGCTCCACATCCGCACCGCCCCCTCCTCGTGCGAAGTGGAGGTACGTAAAATTTGCGGCCAGTCGGGCCAGGGGTTGTCCGTGGTGCGCCCGGTAGGCGGTTCGGGCAGGAGCTCAATCTGCGTCACGTCACGCGCCCCCTGGCGGTGCGCGGTGCCAATGCAGTCGGAACCCGTGTCACCGCCGCCGATGACCAGCACCCGTTTGCCCGCGGCGCCAATGCCTTCGCCCGGAACCGTCTCCAGGCTGTTGCGCTGGTTCTGCTGCGTCAGGTAGTCGAGCGCGAAGTGGATGCCGGGCAGGTCGCGGCCGGGCACCGCAAGGTCGCGGGGGGCGCGCGCGCCCGTGGCCAGGATCAGGGCGTCAAAGTTCCGGGTCAGGTACTTGAGCGACACGTCCTCCCCTGCGAGCACCCCGGTCTCGAAAATGACGCCTTCGCCGCGCATCTGAAGGAGCCGCCGGTCGAGGACGCTTTTGTCAAGTTTGAAGTCCGGGATGCCGTAGCGCAGGAGTCCGCCCGGCTTCTGCGCCTCCTCAAAGACCACCACCTGGTGGCCGCGCCGCGCAAGCTGCTGCGCGGCCGCAAGGCCGGCCGGGCCCGAGCCCGCCACCGCGACCTTCCGGCCGGTCTTGCGGGGCGCGGGTTCCGGGACAATCCACCCCTCGCGGAACCCGCGCTCCACCAGGTGGAGCTCCAGGAGGCGGATGGAGACCGCGGCCTTGTTCACCGCAAGCGTACAGGCCTCCTCGCAAAGCGCCGGACAGACACGGCCCGTGATTTCCGGGAAATTGTTGGTGGAGTGCAGCAACGCCAGCGCCTTGCGCCACTGTTTGCGATAGATGAAATCGTTGATGTCCGGGATGCGGTTTTGCACCGGGCAACCCACGGCGTGGCAAAAAGGCACGCCGCAGTCCATGCACCGGCTGGCCTGGATTTCGACCGTGTCGCTGTCAAGCCGTTGCTCGATTTCGCGGTAATCGTTGAGGCGCTCGCTGACGGACCGCTTGGGCGCAGAGGCCCGTTCAAATTCCATGAATCCGGTGGGTTTAGCCATTGAACACCTCCTCAGTCGCGGACACGGTGTCGTCATCGCGATGGCGCGCCTGCGCCATGCGTTCAAGCGACTTGCGGTAGTCGACCGGCACCACCCTGACAAAAAGCGGCAGATGCGTCTCCCAGTTGTCGAGAATGGCGCGGGCCCGGCGGCTCCCGGTCTCCTTCCAGTGTTCCTCGAGCAGGCGCTGCAGCTGCGAGCGGTCTGATTCCGTCCACACGCCTTCGAGGTCCACCATGTCAAGATTGCACCGTGTGTCAAAAAGCTGGGAGGGGTCGTACACGTAGGCGGTGCCCCCGCTCATACCCGCGGCAAAATTATTGCCCGTGCCACCCAGCACCACCACCGTGCCGCCGGTCATGTATTCGCACCCGTGGTCCCCCACGCCTTCGACCACCGCCGTGGCCCCGCTGTTGCGCACGGCAAAACGCTCGCCGGCCTGCCCGTTGATGAAGACCGTGCCGCCCGTGGCACCGTAGAGAACCGTATTGCCCGCGATGATGCTGTCGGCCGCCAGAAAGGTTGTGTCCGCGGGCGGGGTCAGGATAATGCGGCCGCCCGACATGCCCTTGCCCACGTAATCGTTGGCATCGCCCTCGATACGGAAGGTGACGCCGGGAGCAAGGAAAGCGCCGAGGCTCTGTCCCGCGGTGCCGGTGAAGTCAATATGAATGGTATCGTCCGGCAGCCCGCGCGCCCCCTTCCGCCGTACGATTTCGCCCGAGAGCATGGAGCCCACGGTCCGGTCCACATTACGAATGGACATCCGGGCCCTGATCTTTTCACCCCGCTCCAGCGCCGGGGCCGCGAGCCGTAAAAGCTCATTGTCGAGGGATTTATCGAGTTCGTGGTCCTGCGGGTGGATGCAGTACTGAGGCCGCTCCGTAAACGCCGCGGAACGGAACAGCAGCGCCGAGAAATCGAGTCCGCGCAACTTATAATGGTCGTGCGGAATATCGGCCTCGAGGCAGTCGCTCCGGCCAATCATTTCGCTGACCGTCCGGAAACCAAGTCGCGCCATATGTCCGCGCAGGTCCTCGGCCAGGAACATCAGGAAACGTTCGACATGTTCGGGCTTCCCCTTGAAATTCTTCCGGAGTTCGGGGTCCTGCGTGGCCACGCCCATGGCGCAGGTATTCAGGTGGCACTTGCGCAGCATGACGCATCCGAGCGTCACGAGCAGGATGGTGCCGAAACCAAACTCCTCGGCTCCGAGCATGGCCGCGATGGCGATGTCGCGGCCCGTGCGCATCTGGCCGTCGGTCTGGACACGGATGCGGTCACGGAGCCCGTTCGCGAGCAGCGCCTGGTGCGTCTCGGCGAGCCCCAGTTCCCACGGGAGCCCCGCGTATTTAATAGAGGTGAGCGGAGACGCGCCCGTGCCGCCGTCGTAGCCCGAAATGAGCACGAGCTCGGCCTTGGCCTTGGCCACCCCCGCCGCCACGGTACCCACGCCGACCTCTGAGACCAGCTTGACCGAGATGGCGGCAGCAGGATTCACGCACTTGAGGTCGTGGATGAGCTGGGCCAGGTCCTCGATGGAATAAATGTCGTGATGCGGCGGCGGCGAAATCAGAGTGACACCCGGCGTGGTAAAACGTACGCGCGCAATATCAGCCGAAACCTTGTGGCCCGGCAACTGGCCGCCCTCGCCCGGCTTGGCGCCCTGCGCCATCTTGATTTGGAGCTCGTCCGCGCTCACCAGGTACTCGGTGGAGACGCCGAAACGGCCGGAGGCCACCTGTTTGACCCGCGACCGCAGTGAAGTGCCGTCCGGACGAGGCTGCGCGCGCTCGGGCGCCTCCCCGCCCTCCCCGGAATTGCTGCGCGACCCGATGCGGTTAAACGCGAGTGCGATGGCCTCGTGCGCCTCCTGCGAAAGGGAGCCGAAGGACATGGCCGAGGCCACGAAACGCTTGACTATGGAGGTGGCGGATTCCACGTCCTTGAGAGGAACCGGCGTCCCGGCCTTGAAGCGGAACAGGCTGCGGAGCGTGACCCGTGCCCCCTCGGGGTCGTCAATGACGCGCACATAGTCCGCGAAGGCGCCGGCATCGTTCGTGCGCACGGCCTTTTGAATCCGGGCAATGGCCGCGGGCGACATCCGGTGCTTTTCGCCGCCCGTGCGCACGTTGTACATCCCGTCGAAATCGAGGGCTTTGCGGATATCATCAGGTTCGCCGAAGGCGCGCTTGTGGCGCAGGTTGACCTGCATCGCAATCTCGTCAAGGCCGATACCCTCGACGCGCGAGGGCGTGTCGCAAAAATACGCGTCAATGACTTCACGCTTGAGGCCCACGGCCTCGAAAATCTGCGCGCCGCAGTAGCTGCGCAGCGTGGAAATACCCATGCGGCTGAACGTCTTGAGGAGCCCCTTCTTGATTGCCGTTATGTAGTTGTCGGTCACCTCGTTGAGGCCCGGCGCGCCTTCGAGCTGCCCGCTCTCGGCCATGCTGCGGATGGTGGAGAATGCCGTATTGGGACAAACGGCATTGGCTCCGTACCCGACCAGCAGGGCGAAGTGCATGATCTCACGCGCCTCGCCGGTCTCGACAATGAGCCCTACCGAGGTACGCAGGCCCTGGCGGATAAGAAAGTGGTGGAGCCCGGAAAGGGCCAGCAGCACCGGAATGGGCACAAACTGGCCGCTCATTTTACGGTCCGTGAGGATGAGGAAGGTGGCCCCCTCGGAAATATGGCGGACGGCCTCGCGGAACACCAGGTCCAGCGCACGCCGGAGGGCGTCGCCATCCCCCTTGAGCGGAAAGACGATATCGAGGTCGCGCGCCACCACATCGGGGTGCTGCGACCGGCGGACGCGCTCCATGTCGTCGGGCGTGAGAATGGGGTGCGGCAGCTTAAGGCGCCGGCAGTGCTCCGGCGTCTCGGCAAGAAGGTTGCGCTCGCGTCCGGTAAAGGTCGTCAGCGACATGACCAGCTCCTCGCGCAGGGGGTCGATGGGCGGGTTCGTCACCTGCGCGAACAGCTGTTTGAAATAGACGAAGAGGGACTTGGGCCGGTCCGACAGCACCGCGAGCGGCGTGTCGTCGCCCATGGAGCCGACCGCCTCCTGCCCATGGCTGGCCATGGGCGCGAGCACGAACTTGAGTTCATCCTCGGAATAGCCAAAGACCAGCTGCTTCTTAAGCAGCGTGTCCGGATTCTCGGCCGGTATCTCCGCGGGCGTGAAAAGGCCGCGCAGCTCGATGTGGTTGTCCTTGAGCCAGTGGCGATAGGGCCGCTGGCGGCAGACCTTGGCCTTGATTTCGTTGTCCGGCACGATGCGTTTTTCCACAAGGTCCACAAGCAGCATACGGCCGGGCTGGAGACGCCCCTTGCGCAACACCTGCGGCCCCGGGATGTCGAGTACTCCGGTCTCGGAAGCGAGAATGATGCGGCCGTCGCGCGTGATGGTATAGCGGGAAGGGCGCAAGCCGTTGCGGTCAAGGGTCGCGCCCACGTAGCGGCCGTCGGTAAAAACAAGCGCAGCCGGGCCGTCCCAGGGCTCCATGAACGACGAATGATATTCGAAGAAGGCGCGCACGTCCTCGCTGATGTGAAACTTGGCGCCCCAAGCCTGTGGCACCATCATGAACATGGCGTGTGGAATAGACCGGCCGGCCAGCACGAGGAGTTCAAGTATGTTGTCAAAAATCGCGGAGTCCGACCCTCCTTCCACGACCACGGGCTTGATTTTGTCGATGTCCGCGCCCAGGACCTCGGAAGCAAGGATGGCCTCGCGCGCCTTCATGCGGTTGATGTTGCCGCGCAACGTGTTGATTTCGCCGTTGTGCGCCACGAAGCGGTAGGGATGCGCCAGGTGCCAGGTGGGCATGGTATTCGTGGAATAGCGCTGGTGCATAATGGAAAAGGGGCTTTTGAAGTCCGGATCCGATAGGTCCGGGTAGTATTCACGGAGCTGGGTGCCGGAAAAGAGTCCCTTGTAAACAAAGGTCCGATCCGAGAAGCTGCAAATATAGAACTGGCTGTAGTCGCCGTCCCGGCGTGATGCAATTTCCTTTTCAACAAGACGGCGGATGACAGTGGCCTTGACACCGAGACGGTCTGCGGGAATGTTCCCGGGCCCCATGAACGCCTGCCGGATACCCGGTTGCGTGGAGCGCGCGAGGTCACCCAGTGCGGATTCATTGAACGGCATGTCGCGCCAGCCGAGGAACGCGCCCCCCTCCTCTATCACGATTCGTTCAAAAACTTCCTCGCAGACAGCCCGGAGCTTCTTCTGGGAGGGCAAAAAGATCATGGCAGCGGCATAGTTCCCAGCGGACGGAAGGATGATTTTCCGGACCGCGAGTTCCCGGCGAAAGAAGGCATCCGGAATCCGGACCATGATACCCGAGCCGTCGCCCGTGCGCTTGTCGCCTCCCTTGGCGCCGCGATGCTCAAGATTGATGAGAACCTGCAGGCCGTCTTCGATGACGGAGTGGCAGGGAACCCCGTCGATACGGGCCACCAGCCCCACACCGCAACTGTCATGTTCATAAGCGGGATTGTACAGACCAACGGCTTTTCGGACACCGGCAGCATTGGCCGTAAGCGGTGGATGAAAATCGTTCATTGGGACCGTCCTTCCTAATTCGGCCAAGGCCGAAAATAAGATTCTGTAAATCGGCAACTTATCTACGTTTTTCACGTAGATGTTGCCGATACAGACTCTAAAAACAGAACATCAATATAAAAAACACACCCCGAACCATGGAATTGGTTTTATTTCAAATAGTTCTCGTCCTCCAGGCAAAGAACGGTCCAAAGGGTCCCCGGAGATAAGCCCGGGACCCTGTTCCGTTTTAAACCGTTACACCAGACCCTGGTCCATCATGGCGCCGGCGACCTTGGGGAAGCCCGCGACATTGGCACCCAGGACGTAATTGCCCTTCTGGCCGTAATCCTGCGCCGCCTTGGCCGCGGACGCATGGATGTTGATCATGATATCGTGCAGCCGGCTGTCGACTTCGGCACGGCCCCATGAAAGCCGCATGGAATTCTGCGACATTTCGAGGCCGGAGGTGGCCACACCGCCCGCGTTTGCCGCCTTGCCGGGCCCAAAGAGCGTTTTGGCCTTGATAAAGACCTCGGCGCCTTCGGGGGTGGAAGGCATGTTGGCGCCTTCGGACACCACAAAGCAGCCGTTCTTGACCAGCGTTTCGGCATCCTTGCCGTCGAGTTCGTTCTGCGTGGCACTCGGGAAGGCCGCATCGCACTTGACGCTCCAGGGCCGTTTACCCGCGTGAAATTCCGCGCCGAACTTGTCGGCGTATTCCTTGATGCGTCCGCGGCGCACGTTCTTGAGCTCAAAGATGAATTCGAGCTTCTTTTCGTCGATGCCCTTGGGATCGTAAATAAACCCGTCTGAATCGGAAAGCGTGACAGCCTTGGCGCCCAGCTGGTTCAGTTTTTCGACCGTGTACTGGGCCACGTTGCCTGAGCCGGACACGGCGCAAACCTTGCCCTTGAAGGAATCGTTGCGGGTCTTGAGCATTTCTTCGGCAAAATAAACCGCGCCGTAGCCCGTGGCTTCGGGACGGATGAGCGAACCGCCCCAGTTCAGGGCCTTGCCCGTGAGCACCCCCGTGAAGGAGTTGGTGAGGCGCTTGTACTGCCCGAACAGGAAGCCGATTTCGCGGCCGCCCACGCCGATGTCACCGGCCGGAACATCGGTATCCGGGCCGATATGGCGGAACAGTTCGGTCATGAAGGACTGGCAGAAGCGCATGACTTCGTTGTCGGACTTTCCCTTGGGGTCAAAGTCCGATCCGCCCTTGCCCCCCCCCATGGGCAGCGTGGTGAGCGAGTTTTTGAAGACCTGCTCAAAGGCCAGGAACTTGAGGATGCCCAGGTTGACCGTGGGGTGGAGCCGCAGGCCGCCCTTGTACGGGCCGATGGCGCTGTTGAACTGGATGCGGAAACCGCGGTTGACCTGGAACTCGCCCTTGTCGTCGACCCACGGAACGCGGAACAGGATGACCCGTTCCGGTTCGGTGACGCGCTCGAGCATGCGCACCTTTTTGTACTCAGGATGGCGGTCGATGACCGGTTCAAGGGAGGTCAGCACCTCGGTGACCGCCTGATGGAATTCGGGCTGGGCCGGGTCGCGCCGTTTGACGGCTTCGATGACATCTTTGACGTAGGACATTGGGGTACTCCTTTGCATTAAAATTTATGGTTCCCTTTGCATTCGTTCATTCGGGTTCAGGACGCTTTCTTTTCTTTCTGCAGGAAATCGAGGAAATGCCGGGTCGCGGTACTGAACGTTTTCCCCCGACGGTGGAGGATGCCGAGCGGCCGTACGAACTCCCGGGTTGTGAAGGGCACCACGCAGAGCGTCTTCATCTGCACCTCACTGTCGAGCGAGGGGCAGGGAAGGATGGCGATGCCGGAAGCGATTTCAACGGCCCGCTTGATGGACTCAATATTGTCAAACTCGAGCACCACTTCCACGGCTGCTTCGTGCCGCTTGAGGAAGCGATCCACCTCGCGCCGGATGGCGAGTCCGCGGTCAAAACCCACGAAATTTTCGCCCGAGAGCTGCGCGGGCGCCACGGAGCCTTTGCGCGCAAACCGGTGGTCCGGATGGCAGGCCACCACCATGGGTTCCTGCCGCCAAGGGATAACCGTGAGGCCGCCCCGCGAGGTCTGTGGAAAGGAGACGATGCCGAGGTCGACCTCCTCGCTCTGCACGCACTCATATACACGGTCCGGGTGCAGGTATTCGATATGCACGCGCTCGCTGGGATAAAGCTCGGAAAAACACTGGATGTACGTTTTCATGTGACGAAGCCCCACGGAATAGATGGAGCCCACGCGCACGATGGAGTCGATTTGCCCGTGGAAGTTTTTAACCCGGTTTTCGAGTTCGGAGTAGCGGTCAAGGACTTCGCGGATCCCGTCGTAAAAGGCGCGGCCCTCGGGGGTGAGTTTCCAAGGCCGGTGTGAGCGGTCTATGAGCGAGGCACCCAGCCGGGCTTCGAGGCCGTGAACAGCCTGGCTGGCCCCGGATTGGGTCATCCCGTTCTTTTTGGCGGCCGCAGAGAAGCTTTGGCGCTTCACGGTGTCGCAGAAAACCTGGAGCGACCCGACATGCATTAGTATTTCTTATCCTATTATAATGCTACATTACATATGCTAATGATTAATATATAACAAAAAGCAAAAGGAACAGGCAATAGATCTTTTAAATTCACGCATTCTTTCCTCTATGAACCGGGGCTCCGCCCCGGACCCTGCCCCATTTCTTTTTGCCGCCCCAAAAAGAAATGGGGGAAAGAAAAAGGGGCTTTTAAGAACCCGCCGAACTCGCACCTGCATCTGTACTGTACGGACGCACGCCGTGCGTCCGTACAGTACAGATGCA
>JAZDKP010000280.1:0-2025 GCA_043802925.1 Fibrobacterota bacterium
ATGGCTTCCAGATCCCCCATCACCATCCTGGGAATCAGTCAAATCGGTTATCGTCCGGATGAAATCAAGAAGGCTATTGTGCGCGTGCCCTGCGAATCCGAAACGCCGTTCCATCAAGCGGCCTATGAGATTACGGCCATAGGCCAGTCCGCGCCCGCCATTCAGGCCAGGATGCAAATCCAAGCAGCCTCGAACAACGGGTCCGGTTTTTACTATATCGCCGACTTCAGCAAGCTTAACACACCAGGATCGTATCGGTTTTCCGCCCGGCTTTCCGGGCCGCGCGGGGTCACAAATATCCAGAGTGGTGTGTTCTGTGTTGAAGCGAATCTTTGGACGGACAAAGTCATTCCTTCTCAATACTCTTTCTTTGATAACTACCGCTGTGGTGTAAACTGCCACACTAGCGCTCCGGTCCGTGGGGGGTACCACGATGCTGCCGGCGATTATGTCGTTCGCATGTGGTCCATACCGCATGTGGCCTTTGGCATGAGTGAGTACATCCTTTGTTCCAGCAACCCTTCACCTAAAGCTCTGGACGAATTGAAGTGGACTGTCGACTGGCTGCTGGCCTTGCAAGCGCCGGATGGAAATGTCCAATGCCTGGTGATCCGCAGGGAAGATGAGTTTTCGCAATATCTTCGACGCCCCATCGATGACTCATTCCGGCATTTTATCGAAGAGGAAAAATATTTGCCCAGTCGCATATCGTATGTCGCCGGCCTGGCCCACGCGGCGCGAGTATTCAGAACACGGGATACAAATTTGGCTGATCGTTGCGAGGCTGCCGCCGTCCGGGCCTGGGGACGAGTTTCTTCCCATGATTGGAAAAGTTGCGGAACCGGTGATATGGGCAACTTTCTTTGGTCCTCTGTCGAGCTTTTCGACTTAACCGAAGACACGAACTATCTGCAACAAGCTTGTGCTGTCGTGCCCCTCATCCTGCGGCGGCAATATCTTAATCCAAGGCGTGTTCAATACGGTCTCTATGGTGACTTTTTTGACGATCCCTTGAAAACCAGCTTTGGTGACAAGCAATATAAGAAATTTACCTGGCTCGGACTGTATGCAGGCCTTGTCGATCTTTTCCGGATTCTGCCCGCGCAAGATCCTTTGCGGGCGCGCATCGGGCAGGCGCTGGACATCTATTTTGACAACTATGTTCTCCGCGGCGCCGCGCTCACGCCCTATGGACAGATGATTACAGGCCTGGAGCCCACAACGAACAATCAGTTCCGTGTTTTCTTCTTCACGCACCGTGATGCCTGGACCGGTTTTCACGGGCTCAATGTCGACCATTTTGCTATTGGATGGGTCGCTGCAAAGTATGCCCGCTTAACCGGACGAAAAGACCTGCTGGACTTTGCAAATGCGCAAGCGCAGTGGGTGGCTGGCTGCAATCCGCTGGGGTATTGCATGATTGATCACCTTGGCTGGAAAAACCCGCCCATGCTGGATGACAACATCGGAACCGGACGCTTCGCAGGAGGGATTCCAAACGGGATTATTGGCGACTTCAATGACCGGCCAGACTGGGCCTTTGGGAGCACCTGCTGGGGCAGTCGTGAATACTGGTTGCCACACAACGCGTACCTGCTCGCTCTTGTGCCCTATCTTGATCCATAAACAGACCACCGGCCAATGATCTGTGCCGTTGATTCTCAACACTCAAGGTTTTATGGCGGTTGTTTTGGGTGGTTTAAGATTGTCTGTCCCCACATCCTCTATCCGTCCGTTGCGTTTGCTCACACGCTTCAATCCCCGATGCAGATCGGGGCGGGGCGCGGTGGGGGGATGCGCGAAGCCTTGACAGAATATTTGCCTTTTGTTTCTTTGTTCTGGTCATATTTTGTCTGATATGCACAATGCAAATACAGTCCTGTTGGTACGACCGGACTGGCGTTCTTTGATTTATTAGTTTTTGCGTTTTACGCAGAACCGTTTCACCGAAAACTGGCACTTTTCATATTCACGGAACGGAACAGCGGAACGCGCCCCACCTGGGGCGCGGCTTCCGATTCATGT
>JAZDKP010000281.1:0-17860 GCA_043802925.1 Fibrobacterota bacterium
AAATCATGGGTGCCATGAATACAAGGGTCATGCGGAGCCCCAAATAGGAGAAACCGAAATTGGCCATGGGTTTCCATTCGCTCCACGATCTGCTTCAAAAAGCCCAACGGCATATTGCGTGTCCAGAATCCTGAGGCGGACTGTATCGCAACTAGTTTTTTTCCAGGAGTGACCTTTTCATCACTGAGCACCTTTTCGACTTTGGCACTAAGATTCTCAGGGATTCTGAGTTCCAATATAAGTTTGGAATCGGAGATTCCAGCACGAGCAGCGTAGGCCTGTTGGATAGACAACTGGGGATGAGATTCATACGCCATATCCAAATCCAACACTTCATCATATTTCTGACGATCAGGCATCCGAATCAGCACATCATGAATATAAGGATTCCCCCTGAGCAACTCTGGCGACTGTGTATAAAAATCGATGTCGGGCTGGTTATATTTTCTGTACAATTCAGGTAATATTGAAGCGGCAACAAGGACATCTCCTATAGCAGCCGTACGCAGGACTAAAATCTTCAAAGGCGGCATATGGATGTCATTCATGGTGACGGTTTGGTCACCGGAGGGTTTATTTGCAGGTCAAATATTTTGTATTTTGTTTAGCATCTGTTACCGATTAAAAATACAAATATTTAGGGTGCACTTCAAATCAATTGAAAATACAATATGATTCTCGAATCTCCACAAGTTACAGTTGTTGTTGTTAACTGGAACGGTCAAGATATCCTTGGGGCTTGTCTGAATTCATTAATGAAATTGGAGTTTCCACATGTTGAAATTATAGTTGTTGATAATGCCTCAACGGATGAGTCCGTGAAAATAGCCGGAGAATATGCAGGCAGTATCCGTCTGATTGCGCAAACCAATAACGATGGTTATGCCAAAGCCTGTAACGCAGGTATCCGAGAAGCCAAAGGAAGATACATCGTTACGCTTAATAATGATATGGTGGTAGAACCATCATGGCTGAACGAAGCCATTCCCTTTCTTGAATCGCATCCCGATGTCGGTATCATTAGTTGCCGCCAGATGAATTTCCATATCAAAAACAAAGTCGATTCACTTTTCCATATCATTACACGAAGCTTAATCTTTTGTGAATACGGCAACCAATCTCATTTTCACAACATTCCCATATCCTACGTCATCAGCGCAAATGGCGGTTCCGCTATAATTCGGGCCACGCTGATTGAGCAACTGGGAGGGTTTGACGAGAGTTTTATCGCCTACCATGAAGAGTGCGATCTGTTTTTTCGTGCATTTCAGTTGGGATGGAAATGCGTCTTCATACCGTCTGCCATTGTCTACCACCGCAGGGGGTTTTCCTTTGAAAAGCCCAACACAAACAGATTTTTCTTTTTCGAAAGAAATCGTTACCGGTTTATCATGAAAAACTATCCGCTAACGTATGTGATCAAAAGCCTCCCGGTGTTAATCCTGAAAGAAGCATCAATCATGTTAAATACGCTACGAAAACCCTTGTTATGGTGCGCATATTTTCGGGCCAGGGCATCATTTATCGGATATTTTCTTTCCTTACGATGGAAACACTCATCAAAACCATTTACGAATCAGTTGACATGCTTCAGCAAACTGCGTAGACACGGCTTCATACCACTTTCATAAATCACGATAACAATTCCTGGTATACTCCCATCAACTTGTCGCGGAATCGGGCCTCATTGTATTTCATCGCGTGCGCCCGGCCTCCTGCGATTCGTCGTTGCAGGCTATCCGGATCTTTTTCAATTTGAATAATCTTATCAGCGATGGAACGGGGCGCTTCATCATCGGTGACCCATATGACATGATCCCCCAACAACTCCGGCAAACTTGTGTTTCTCGCACAAAGAACAGGTGCACCGCAGGCCAGGGCCTCTAGGGGCGCGAACCCAAACCCTTCAGCACATGATAGAAAAAGCATGCATGCCGCTCCTCCCAACAACGCCGCCAAGTCCACATCCGAAAGAAAGCCCGGAAGAACAATGTGTTCACGATACAGGCTTCGTTCAACCACCCGCTGGACATTGCGAATAAAGTCATCGCCATGTCTGCCAACCAGACAAAGCGAATATTGTTCTCCGGATTGTGTGCATACTGATTCAAACGCCGCCACAACCTTCGCGACATTTTTATAAGCCCGGAATCCCCCGTGATAAACTATATACTTCCCGAACAAACCCAGCTGTTTCCGTATGCATGCCGTCGCCTCGGGAGAACCGTGATTGTTCAGGAACGCTTTTGCGAGGCACAACGGCACGATTCTGGTCTTTTCTGCAGCACATTTTGAGATTCTTTCAATTTGTTCCTTTGAATAGGCCGAATCGGTGCAGATAGCATCCGCGTAGTGTACTGATTCACGAACGCCCACATTCCACAACAGTCTTCGTGTCCATCTCAGTGAGCTGGGAAATTGAAATGGTATCAAATCGTGAATGGTAACAACATAAACCGTTCCCGGTTGTTTAAGAAATGGTATTCCGACATTAAACGGCGCATGATAAATATCAGGGCATATTTTTCTAAGTAGTCCAGGGACTGTGATGTTTTCCCATACTGCAGAAGCCTTGGTCGAACGAGGCCCCGCCGAGTGCCACACAATTGACGTCTCCCCTTCGAGTTCAGGAACTCCACCGGCAGATATATTCGTCAGCAGATGTATTTCGTATTGTCCTTTAAGTAGTCGGATAATATCCAAAGCTGCCCGTCCCATACCCTCGCGTTGGATTTGAACGAATCGGCAATCAAGCGCTAACTTTATCATTTATTTCAAGCCATTATTTTCGACATTCTGCCGTTACTGTTTTGTAGACATCCTGATAAAACTCCAACATGTTATTCCGGAAAGCACTCTCGGTAAATTTTGCAGAAACGAGATATCCTCTGTCTGTAAGGCATTGCGCAAACGCATGATTTGTATTGATCTCATCAAGCTTTTCCACAAGCCTATCCGGTGATTCCGAAGGTTCCATCCATACAACAGCATTATCGAGCAACTCTGACATTGATGAATTATGCGCACATATTACCGGGGTGCCGCACGCCATGGCCTCAAGCGGTGCAAAACCGAATCCTTCCATCTCCGAAGGATAGATAAAGGAGGACGCTCCGCCGAGAAGAACGGCAAGTTCGCAATCCGTCAGGCGGCCCGGCATAATAATATCCGATCGAAATAACGACATCTGTGCACGGGGCTCTACAAATTTGGTCCAGTTTTTGTTTTTCTCTCCCACAAGGCATAGCTGAAGAGGGGGCTTGTATTTATTTCGATAACAATCAAACACATCTATAAGCCTTCTTACATCCTTGTAGCTTCTAAAACCACCGTGATAGATTATATAATCCGGCTTCAGTCCAATCTTACTTCTGAGTACCGTCAAAGCATTCTGGCTTCCACCCTGATTCTGGAAAGCAGGATTTAATGCATGATGGACTATGCGGATGCTTGCGGATGGAATCCGTAAATATTTCCGAATCAATTCAGCAGTAAATTCAGAAACGGCGATGATCTGATGCGCAGATCGAGCAGAAATCCGAACGCCTGCATGCCATTTGATCCTCGCAGGCAAGGTATATGCCTCTGGATAGAATTTTACCAGCATATCATGAAAAGTTACACAATATCGTATCCCTTGAAGACGGAATATCGGAAGTCCCGTATTACAAGGTGCATGATAAATATCAGGACGCATATTCCGTAATAAGCGCATCAGCGAAATATTTTCCCAGTACCAGTCTAACTTTTTCCAGGTGGGCCCAATATAATGCCGTGTTACACCCGAAATAGATTCGAGTTCCGGAACGATAATTCTAGGATCGGAAAGAATCGCATGAAACTCAACATCATCTTTGAGCAGTCTCAGCAGATTAAATGTATACCTTGAAATCCCCTCATTGAAATACTGAACATGCCTGCAATCAATTGCGATTCGCATACCATTTACTCATACTGAAAAGACGAACGGAATATTATATTTTTCCTGTGCTTAAAAAATATAATATAATCGCCGTCAACGTCGTAGGGGTCAAGGACGTTTTCGCCGGCGTAGGCCATCTGACTCTGCATCTTTTCAATTCATTAGCTGCGTCAACTCCCGAATCTGAATATATTATTTATACTGCGAGTCGGATGACCCATCGGTTTATCTTTACATCTCAAAATGTTAGGGTAATCCGGGTTTATCTACCCTTTAACTCACTCGCAGCACGGATAATCTGGGATCAGCTCATTCTCCCGATAACACTTCTCATAAAAAAACCGACAGTTCTCTTCTCAATGATGAATGTCACCTGTCGTTTCTCCCCTATCCGTCAAATCACCTTCATTCTCGACCTGGCCGAAGTTCATATGCCGGAGCGTTTTTCACGCGCCAAACGGTTTTATCTCGGGCATTCTCATCGCACAACGCTGTCCTGCAGCCATGCCGTCATCAGTATTTCCCGGTCAACACGGAACGATTTATTAAAGCTTTTTCCCGAGTTTGACTCCAAAATCAAAGTCATCCCACTCGGGTTTAAAAAAGCTGGCGATGCCGTTTCGAATACGGACACAACGTCCATCCTCACGAAGCATGCGTTGAAGGATTACTTTCTTTTTGTCTCGACCCTGGAACCCGGCAAGAATCTCCCACGGCTGGTTCGTGCTTTTAAACATTTCTCAGAAAATCACCCGGATTGGACTCTTGTTCTCGCGGGCGCTCGCGGATGGGGATGCAACGACGTTTTCAGGCTTATCGCCGATCTCGGTCTCGGACAACGCGTGAAATATGTAGGTTATGTGACGGAACACGAATTGCATGAACTTTATCGAAACTGCCGTGGTTTTGTGTTTCCAAGCCTCTATGAAGGGTTTGGGCTTACACTCCTTGAAGCCATGCAGTACTTTGTACCCGTGCTGACTTCAAATTGCTCTTCACTTCCTGAAGTGGGGGGGGATGGCGCTGTCTATTGTAACCCGAATGACCCGGAAGATATTTACAAGGGCATGCTTCAACTGCTGGATATCGACAAGTCCAAGCTTGTTTCAGCCTACAAAAAACAGCTTGAGTATTATACCTGGGATAACAGTGCGCTGGCAGTAAAGAAAATACTTGAAGAGACTCTTGAGCGCGGAAAAAGCTGACAGTCCCTACTCCCCCACTCCATTCCACCGTATCTGCACCAGCTCCTTGAGCGACCGCAGGGTATCCTTGACAAGGTTCACCTTGGTGGCCTCCGAATTCTCCCAGATTACCGGCACGTCCGTGATATTGTACCCCAGCCGTTTGGCCAGGAACAGGATTTCCGAATCGTAACCCCACCGCTCAATGCGCGAGCGCCGGAAGACTTCGGCGCGTGAAACGCGGCCAAAGACCTTGAACCCGCAGGTGAAATCGCTCTGCCGCATACCCAGCATGAGGTTGGTGAGAAGGGTGAAGACCTTGCCCATGTTCTCGCGGAGCCAGGGCTGATGCTTGACTACCGACGACCCTAACGTCTTACGGTTGCCCACCAGCACGGCCGCAACGGAATTCATGAGAGGCAGGAACTTGTCAAGTTCGGTGATGGGCGTGGAAAGGTCCGCGTCCGTGAGCAGCGCGTAATCGCCTATGGCGGCCAGCATGCCGCGTTTGACCGCATGGCCCTTGCCGCGGTTGACGCCGCCGGGAAGATACTGCAGCGCCATCCGGGTTCCCACCGTTTCGCGCACCACCTTTTCGGTATTGTCACGGCACCCGTCGTCCGCCACCACGATTTCGCACGACAGCCCTTTGGCTTCCGCATAGCCCATGACTTTGGACAGGGTGAGGCCTATCCGCTTTTCTTCGTTGTAGGCCGGAATGACGACGGAGAGAAAAGGTTGTTTCATCTGTATTACTTTGCCGTGATACTTCTGTATAGAGCGTGTCAGCGACAACGCGTTGTCAGGCCGTTTGCATTTTTATCGATTGTTTACCCGTTACTCGCATGTAAAGAGATTCCGGATCAACATCATAGCCGCAATCCCATGCAAGTGTAGGCCAGGAATCAAGGTGGAATTTTGAAAACTTACCCGGATCGCGCAATGATTCGGCGGCATGATGAGAAAAAATCAGCTCACGCAGGTCAACTTCTCCAGTTTCATTGGTATTAAACTTCAACCAAATACGGTAATCGGCAATATACCGTGCTTCTACAATAGATGTGCAATTCATTTTCTTCTCCTTATACCAACGGATCAATCCGATGAAATTCAGACGTTTCCCATATCTGCAGCAACTCACTCTTGTGTAATTCCGCCCATTCCTCAACAAGACCGCGTACACGGGCGGGCAGCGAACCTGCCATCAGATTAAGGGTTTTGATTTCAATCGTTGCTCGATACTCGTTGTACTGAACATGGAAATGAGGCGGATTATGCTCATCAAAATACATCGAGATGATTATACCGAGGAACCGGGATATTTCTGGCATAGATCTTTCCTGTAATTTCAATTCTTCTGCATATACGCAAACCGCCCTGTAACCCCTGCCGGGAGTCTGGGCCAAAGGAAAATCAACAACAGCACCACAACAAGCGCACCCGCGGACGCCTTGGCACCAGTGACAAGCGCCTTGGACCGGTATTCGAAAACCAGCGTATGCCCGCCCTTTGGAATATCAACGCCTCGGAATAGATAATTTGTCCGGAAGATGGGAACCTCTTTGCCGTCCAAAAGAGCGTGCCAGGCCGGGTAAAACACCTCGCTCGCAAAAAGCAGGCTGTTGTCGTTTGCAAGGATTGCAAGCTCGATGCGCTCAGGCTTGAATGAGACCACGCGGACGCTGCCCAGAGAATCGGGCGACAGCGCGGGGTTAAGCAGGAGCGTGGGCCGGGATTCGACCACCGCGTCACGCAGGGGGTTGAAGGACGGACTGTTGATTGCGCGGATGGCCGCATCGCCGTCCGGAACTGTAAACACGCGTGAGCGCAGGCTAAAGCGCGGACAGGTGGCGGAATCCGGGGCGATGTAGAACCCACTGTTGTCGGGGTTGGCGCGGAACCGGGCGCTGAAAAGGGACATACCTTTGTCCGGCGCCACCTCATGCACAAAGCGCGAAAGCCGGAGCAGGTGAAGCTGGTTGTATCCCTCCACAACCGGAAACGCGTATACGTTGCCCCAGTTAAGGTGCGGGAAGATGCGGACCCCCTTTCCCTCGCCCTCAAAGATGCGCCCCTGGAAACGGGAATGGGTTTGCGCAAGGTCGGCCTTGATTTTTTCGATGGTATCGCTTTTGGGATAGGCCATGGGGCCAGACACCCTGCCGTTGCCAAAGACATGGCCGAACAAATAGAGTTCGAAGAAAACAAAGATGACAAGAGTAAGCGCGGCATATTCCTTTTGACCGGCGCGGGTAAGGTAAGCGATGAGCCCTACCGAAGCAACGAGTATGAATAGGCCGAAACCAACCGCCTTCCGGGCACAGGCCGCCTTGACAGGGGCCACTCCCGAAAGCCATGTGAACGAAACAAACAGGGCAAGCGCAAAGACCCCGGCGGTGATTGCGAGCGGTTTCAAATCCATCTTTGGCCCGTACTCACCAAACTTTCGACTCTCCTCGGTCAATCTGTCGAGCGCCAGCCCCACCGCGAACGCAAAGGAGAAAGTGAACAGGAAGGCAAAGCGCCCTGGATGGCGGAAGCTGCCGAAGCCCGGGACATACTGGAAGACCCAGTAATAGAGCGGCCCGTTGCTGCCGAGAGCCAGCAGGAGACTGAGGAGGGCCATCAGGGAAAAGAAAACAAACTTCTTTTCTTTTTTAAGATACCGGAACCCTGCGGCAAACAGGAGCAATGGAAGCACGCCGATAAAGATGGCGGTTTCCCAGAACAGGTGCTGGCCCGCGCCGCCCCAGTACGGGGAACCGTTCAGGAATTCACCTGACACAGGGCTCTGGGACATGATTCCCGTCACCCAGCCGAAAAACTTAGGCGCCAGAAAGGTGATGAGCCCCTGAAAACCAAGCGAACCTGCGGAAGATTCGTCCCAGGTCATGTTGCTGCGCACGCTCTCGGCCGAGAGCTCCATGGTAGGCAACAGCTGAACAAGCGCGAGTCCGGCCGCAATTGCCATAAAGAGGCCGAAAAATGCGAAATAACCGAGGAGCCCGCGCCACCCTTTGGAACGGTTTTCGAAAGCCACGAGGAGCGTGTAGGCGAGCAGCAGGCAACCACCGAACAGTGTATACTGCGCATAACCGCCGAGGATGGAGACGCCGAAAAAGAGCGCACCCAGGGCCAGAAAACGGAGACTGCCGGATTCATACGATTTCTTAAGAAAAAGAAAAGCAAAAGGCAGCCAGGCTGAAACATAAAGGAAAACGATATGGATGACGTGCGTGCTCACGAAACCGGAGAACATGCAAATGACCGCAGTGAGCAATGCGGCCCCCTCGCTCATAAGGAAGGAGCGCGCCAGAAAATAAGCGCCGAAGCCAAAAAGCAGGACGTGCAAAAGGATGAACCAGATAAAGGCCGTGCCGCCCGGTTCAAAAAGACGCGAAAGACCAAAGAGGACCCAGTTGGGCGGGTAAAAGAGTCCGGTCTGCATGTCCGCCTGGTAGGGCATACCGCCAAATATGTAAGGGGTCCATTGCGGGAGCGCGCCCTGGGACAGGGCCCGCGCGGTGTAGACCGCGTTGGGATAGTGCTGCTCAAGCACGTCCTCCCACAGGTAGTTGGAGCCGGACAGCAGGGGAAAATAGAACAGGCAAAAGAACGCGAAAAGCAGCAGGGGCGCGTACTTCTTGTACTTCCCCAGTTCGCCTCCGGGCAGAGGCGCCGGTTCAGGAACCGCGTTCTTTTTTGCCATGGCCCGTCCTCTTTTAAAAGGCGCCGCTACGCAGCTGCATGAGCTCCTGCTGGGAGCGCTGGTCCTGCGGATTAGCAGCTGTCCATTTTTCGAGCAGCGCCTTCAGGGGCTCGCGCAGCTTGGCCTGGCGGTAATAATTCACCAGCGCGGACACGGCATTGACCGTTTCACGGTGTTCCGACTTGGCAAAATTAGGATCCAGTTTGTACACGACCTTCTCAAGATAAGCAGCGCCGTCCTTCTGGCGGCCGCTGTCCATGAGGAGAAGTCCCAGGTTGACCGTGCACATATAGTCTTCGGCATCGAGCGAAAGTCCCTGCTTGAGCGCGGTCTCGGCCAGGTCAGACTTGCCGTCCATGGCGTACATCTGGGCCGACATCACGCGGCCACGCCAGTCGGAGGGCAGGATGGAAATGCAGCGCGTGAGCTCGCGCCGGATGTCCTCGAAAAGGCGGTCGCCTTCGGCGCGCGCGGCCTTGGCCGCGGTTTCCTTGGCAGAAATGAGCGCGGCATCGGGTTTTTTCGCCTTTTTCTGTTCGTCAATTTCACGCTGGAGGCCCTTTTCCAGTTCGCGGGCGCGGGAAAGGGAGTTGCGCACCTCGTACACGTAACCAATAAAGCAGGCCGCGTAGTTGGACAGCAGGCGCTCGTGCTCGTCGTTGAGGTAATAGCGGCGGTCGCCGAGGTTGGTAAAGCGGTAGACCTTGTCGAGCAGATAGCGCGTGCGCTCCGCGTTAAGGCGCTGCGACTGCTTCTGCGGGAGCACGCGGTAGACGAGACCTTCCATGGAAAGGTATTCGGCCAGGCCCATCAGGTTGTCGTTGGAAACCGTGACCGCGAAATAGACGGGCCGGTCCGCGATGTTGCCGTGCACGATGTTGAGAATCATGTAGTCCTGCACGCGGAAGTAGGGCGTCTGCGACGCGTCAGGGATGGTGATCTCGAGCTTCCAGGAGGACAGGACCACCTTGCGCGGCGTGCGAAGCATGTTGCGCCGGATGGTGACCTCTTTGGCAAAGGCCTCCTTGGCCACAAACCGGGGCTGGAACATTTCGTCAAAGATGACAGTGGGAATGTTAAGCTTGGGCTGGACATCCATGAGCTGGGCGATGTACCAATCGGTGTTGAGGAGGCTTAAGTTCACAACCCTGACGTCACGCCGTATGCCATAGGCTTCCTGCAGGGTCCAGAGCGGGAAGGTGTCATTGTCGCCGTTGGTGAAGAGGATGCCGTTGCGTTCGCATGACATGAGAAGATTGTAGCCGTAATCGAACGGCACCCAGTTGCCTGCGCGCGACTTGAGGGTCATGTTCATGGAGAGCGGGAGCGCGGGCGACGCCAGGAGCAGGAGCGTCACTGCGGGAAGGACCCAGGGTTTGCGATCACGGTACCGGCCTGAAAGGAAATGAAGCAGGCAGGCAAAGCCGATGCCCATCCACAGGCCGAAGAGCATGAAACCCGGGTTCCAGAAGTAATCGCGCTCGCGGACCTCCATCTGGATGGGCGGGGGTTGCGGCCCCTGCCGGCCCATCTGTTCCCACCGCACCATCTCGCGGTACTCCGGAATCGTGCCGTCCGCGAAATTCATGTAGAGAATGAGGCCGACCGTGGTGGCAATCAGCGAGAGCCCGAGGTAAAGCGCCGCAGGCCGGTTCCGTTTGTAGGTGTACCGCATGGCCCAGAGGACGAACAGGAACGGCAGCAGGTAGGCCAACAGCTTGAGCGGCCGGAGGAGCGGGTGGGCCCCGAGCCGGATTTCGCCCGAGAAGATGTCACGGAAATTGTAGTATTGGACCGCGAGGTACCCGCCAAAACCCATGTGCTGATGGTTGATGAATTGGCTGGAGAAAGTGCCGCGGCGGTGGACCATGCGAACGATCATGCTCTCGTCGCCGTATTGCTTGCGCTCAACGAAATAAATGAACTTGTCCCAGGTCTCCTTTTTGAACAGGTCACCCGGACTGTGGATGACGACCTCGGGGTTGTTTTCATCGACATAGGGGTCCAGGTAGGAGCGGACCGGGACGTAGAAGTGGATGGAAAAACCGATGAATGCGAAGAAAACAAGGAAGAAACAGAACTTCCACTGGGCCAGTTCCTGATCGCGCTTGCCCCTGGAAAGCAGGAAGGGCAGCACGGCCAGGGCCAGATAGACCAATCCGAGGATAAAATTCAGCCCTTCAAAATTGGGGTCTTGTGCCGAGGGAACCGCGCTCCAGAGGGAATAAACGGCCATGGCGCCGAGGATAAATCCGCAGACGTACTTGGCGGTCTCGCGGTTCAGGAACACCCAGAGCAGGCAGACCAGCATGAGCACGGGTCCGATGATGAGAAAGCTGGAAATGGAATACATGACCGAGAGGATGCTGAAACCAATGAGCCAGAGCTGCCACTGCTTGAGCTTTTCCTGGTCATGCAGAATGACGAAAAGAAAGATGAAAGGCAACGGGATGACCGTGTAAAGCTGGAAACCGATGCCGAGAAACGCAAGGTAAGTAATCAGCAAGAGGATTTTATTTCCCTCCGGCGACTTGCGGTAATCGTACCACTTAAGGCCCAGCCAGAACTCCAGCGCAATGAGGCAATTGGCCACGGCATACACCTCGGCCTCCACCGCATTAAACCAGGTGGTAAAACCGTACGCACAGAAGAGAGCGCCGGCAAAAGCACCCGCAAGCGGAATCATTTTGGCCCAGGTCGTGGCCTCTTTTTCCGGATCAATAAAGAAGCGGATGACACGGTAGATGGAAAGAAATACCAGGAGCGCGGTCAAGGCGCTGGAAACAGGTGACAGCAGGGTAATCCGGAACGAAACGTCCTGGATAAAGGAAAGCGCCATGGTCGCAATCCGGTTGAGAAGAATATAGAGGGGCGCGCCCGGCGGATGCGGGACCGAGAGGGTGGCGCCGCAGGCGATGAACTCGCCGCAGTCCCAGAACGAGACCGTGGGCGCCATGGTCATCAGATAAGGGATGAGCGAGAAAACAAAGACCAGGAACCCGAAGATTCGGACCATGCGTTTTTCGTTGTAAGCCATGGGAGGGTTTGCTTTCGTAAAAAAGTTAATGGATGGAATGGGGTTGGGTTTCTTTTTTCTCTTTAAAGGCGATGGGGTCGAGGATGCCGTTGATGAACGTGCCCGACTTGTCGGTGCTGAACTTTTTGGCGAGTTCGATGGCCTCATCGATGGAGACCTTGGGCGGGATGTCGTCAAACCAGAGAATCTCGGCGATGGCCATGCGCAGGATGTTGCGGTCGAGCACGGCCACGCGCTCGAGCTCCCAGTTGTCGCACTGCTTGCGGATGCGCTCGTTGAGTTCCGGCATCCGCGCGCGCACCTGCTCGGTGAGCCGCACGGAATACTCCCAGGTCTCGGTATCGGGCGCGGCTTCGCGCCGGATATCGGCAAGCACCTTCCCGACTTCCTCCCCCGAAAGCTCGATGCTGTAGAGCGCCTGGAGCGACAGCTCCCGCGCCAGCCTGCGTTTTTTCATGGTTACTTCAGCTTTTTCATGAGGCTGGCCATTTCCATGGCCGCAATACTCGCGTCCCAGCCCTTGTTGCCCGACTTGGTGCCCGCGCGCTCAATGGCCTGCTCAATGGTGTCGGTGGTGAGCACGCCGAAGATAATGGGCACACCGGTCTCGAACGAACCCTGGGCCACGCCCTTGGCCACCTCGGACGCCACAAGGTCGAAATGTGCCGTGGCCCCGCGGATGACCGCGCCCAGGCAGATGACCGCGTCGTATTTTTTGGAGGCAGCCAGTTTTTTCGCCACCACCGGAATTTCAAAGGAGCCGGGCACGTAGACCTCGACGATGTCCTTTTCGTCGCCTTCGTGCCGGAGGAGGCAATCGAGGGCGCCCTCCTTGAGCTTGGTGGAGATGAGCTCGTTGAAGCGGCTGATGACCAACGCAATCTTCAAGCCCTTCGCGCTGACAATCCCTTCGATTTTGTGTGCCATAAGGACCCTTCCTTTAAATGAGATGACCCAGTTTTTCCCGCTTGGTGTTGAGGTATTTCCGGTTCCGGGCCTGCCCCGGAACAATGAGCGGCACGCGCTCCCGGATTTCAATATTGTACCCCTCAAGCCCGTAGATTTTACGCGGGTTGTTGGTGAGGAGGCGCACTTTGCGCACGTTGAGGTCCGAGAGGATTTGCGCGCCGATGCCGTAGTCGCGCTTGTCGGCCGGGAAACCGAGCGCCTCGTTGGCCTCCACCGTGTCCATGCCCTTGTCCTGCAGGGCGTAGGCGCGCATTTTGTTGGCAAACCCGATGCCCCGCCCCTCCTGCCGCAGGTAGACGAGCACGCCGCCCTGTTTTGCGATGGCCTTGAGCGCGGTCGAAAGCTGATCGCCGCAGTCGCAGCGAAGCGATGCGAGCACGTCGCCCGTGAGGCATTCGGAGTGCACGCGCACAAGCACCGGACGGTCCGGGGAGATGCAGCCCGACACGAGTGCAAAATGACAGCCGTTGTTCATGATGTCCTCGTAGCAGACAAGGCGGAACTCGCCGTACCGGGTGGGCAACAGGGGTTCGGCCACGCGGCGCACGAGCTTTTCTTTTTTGAACCGGTACTCAATGAGGCTTTTAATGCTGATGAGTTTGAGCGTGTGCTTTTTGATGAACCGGCCGAGGTCGGAAAGACGCGCCATGGTACCGTCATCGTTCATGATTTCGCAGATGACGCCTGCGGGCGCGAGGCCCGCCATACGCGCAAGGTCCACGCTGGCCTCGGTCTGGCCCGCGCGCACAAGCACCCCGCCTTCGCGCGCGCGTAAAGGGAAGGTGTGTCCCGGGCTCACGAGGTCATGCGGCTTTGTCTTGGGGTTCACCAGGACGCGGATGGTGCGCGCGCGGTCCGCGGCCGAGATGCCGGTGGTGACACCCGTGCGCGCCTCCACGGACACGGTAAAACCCGTGCCAAAAGGCGAGCGGTTGTCGGAGGTCATCATGGGCAGCCCCAGCCGGTCGAGGATGGGGCCGTCGAGCGCAGTGCAGATAAGACCGCGGCCATGGCAGGCCATGAAGTTTATTTTGGCGGGCGTGACATACTCGGCCGCGCAGCAGAGGTCGCCCTCATTCTCGCGGTTCTCGTCATCCGTGATGACGATAAGCTGACCCTTCTTATAATCCGCGAGTGCGGCTTCGACCGTTGAGAAGATGTTCATTAATATCCGTATCCTCTGAGTCTCTCTTCCGTCAGCCCCGGCTTTTGACCTGCGAGCAGGCTTTCGGTATATTTTGCCAGGATGTCGGCCTCGATGTTCACCGCGTCCCCGTTCTTTTTCTGACCCAGCGTGGTCCGTTTGAGCGTTTCGGGGATGACCGCCACGGTAAAACCGTCCGGCCCCTTTTCAGCCACCGTGAGGCTGACGCCATCCACGGCCACGGAACCCTTTTCCACCACATATTTCATGTAAACGCCCTCCATCCGAACGGTACGGAAGAGGGTTTCACCCTCGCGTCGGTCGCGGAGCACCGTGCCCACGGTATCGACATGACCCTGCACGATGTGACCGCCCATCCGGTCGTTGAGGCGCAGCGCGCGCTCCAGATTGACCGCAAGCCCGGCCTTTGCGTTCTTGAGCGTGCTGCGGGAGAGCGTCTCAACCGTGGCCAGCGCGGAAAAACCGTTTGGCAGAAGCTTTTCCACGGTCAGGCAGACGCCGTCCACGGACACGGACTCGCCGGGTTTAAGGTCCGGCAGCAATGCCAAAGCCGTGACCATGATTTCCATCGCCCCGCTTCGTTCCGAAACGCGCTCGATTTTCCCGATTCCTTCAATGAGCCCGGTAAACATAATTAATACGCCGGCCTTCCCGTAATAAGGAAATCCTCTCCCACCCGCTCAACCGCTGTCCCTGAAAGCCGCAAGGCTTCACTGACCTTTTCCGTACGGCAGCCCTTAAGAAAGGGGATGCCGGAAAGGAGTATTTTCGGGGCTAGAAAGAGGGCCACACGGTCCACGCACCGTTCTTTCAGTAACCCGGTAAAGACCGCATTTCCGCCTTCGACCAGAACACTTTTGATACCCTGGTCCCCAAGCGCCTTCAACACGGAACGCATCCGCATCCGGCCATTCTTCCGCAAGGGCCGCAGGAGCAGCGTGTTCGCCTGTTGCGCCGTTTGGGCGAGCCGGGACCCTTGCGGGATGGGCGCGCCACCCGAAAGCACGACGCGCATGGGATTGCGCCCACGGACCAGGCGGACCGTGAGTTCGGGATTGTCGTGCCGCACTGTGCCCATGCCCACGAGCACCGCGTCGTGCTGCGCGCGCAGGGCATGCACGCGTTTGCGCGCCTCGGGACCGGTGATCCACTTGGAGTCGCCCGAATCCGCGGCAATGTGGCCCGAAAGCGTGAGCGCGGCCTTAAGCGTCACAAAAGGCAGGCCGGTAGTGATATATTTGAAAAAGTCTTCGTTCAGGGCCGCGGCCTCATTTTCAAGCAATCCGAGTTCGATCCGGATACCGGCCCGGCGAAGCGCGGCCAAGCCCTTTCCCGCCACTTTGGGGTTGGGGTCCCTGACCGCGGCAACGACCCGCGTAACGCCCGCATCAATGATGGCCTTTGTGCAGGGGCCAGTCCGGCCGGTATGGCAGCAGGGTTCGAGCGTGACATAAAGCGTGGCTCCGCGCGACCGATTTCCCGCCTTCTTCAGCGCCTGCTTTTCAGCATGTTCCTCTCCCGGGGGCTGGGTGCGCCCTTCCCCTTGATTCTTTCCGTTTTTTACGATGACCGCGCCTACCGCAGGATTATCACCCGTCAAACCCTTGACGGATACAGCCAATTCCAGCGCACGCTCCATAAAATGCGTGTCCGAAGGGGTGAAACGAAGCCTTAACATGGGGAAAAAGATACATAATTCTAATATATATAGGCAAACCGTTCAAAGTGTAACCGGCCCTTCGGGGTCGCTCACCCTCGTTTACTTTAGAAAGCCGGCAAAATAACGGTCGAACTTTTCGTTTTGGATATTGGAATTGAAATCGCGTTCCACGAGCGCGCGATAGGCGCGGGAATCGTAAGAAGGCGAACGGAGAAGCGATACGAATTCGTCCACGGTGTTGAAGACCACCGGGTGGTTGAGAGGATAGAGCTTGCGGGCGCCGCGCCAATTATGAACGAGTGGCTTGACGCCCATGGCCATGCCCTCAATGACGTTGTTAGGGTTGCCCTCCCAGGGCGAGGTGGAAAGCACATAGTCCATTCGCGAGAGGAAGGAGGGGATGTCCTTCACGTAATCGTGAAAAATGATGCGATCAACAAGACCCAATTCAGTGATCATGTGCCGCAGATAAATTTCGTGGCTCGGCTCGTCGCTGATGCCCGCCACATGGAGCCGGTACTCAGGGTCCGCGTCCACGGCCGCACGCAGACACTGGAGCAGGAGCGGGAGGCCTTTTTTGTGATTGAGGGTGCCCACAAAGGCGATATCGTGGCCCGGCTTCTTAACGCTAAAGGGGTAATCCGCCGGGTTGACGCTGTCGTAAATGACCGTGGTGGGAAGGTTCGTGATCTCCTGCGGCCAGATCTCAAGGGCCAGCTCGCGTATGTGGTCAGCGACAAAAACGCCGCACGCCACGTTCTCCCACCGGATGCGTCGGATGTCATCAACAAGTATTTCATAACTCCGGATGTGGGAGACCAGGGTATAGGGCCGCTTTTCCTCGGCAAGCCAAAGGAGCGAGTAACTGGCCCACTGCGACCACACAAGGTCATAGCCCTTGGCGGCCGTGGCCACCGTTTCGTCATGGTTCTGCGAAACGAGGACATCGACCGTGTTCTTTTTGCGGAAATGGGCGGCATAGACCGCGTTGAACTTGTTGTCCCACGTATTGACAATCAGTATTTTCGCGCCCTGGATTGTATCGGCCATTCGTATTGATTTCCGTTCTTAAAGAGATTGCAGAAAGGAATCGATTTGCGCGAATTGTTTACGCGCGTTGAAATGGGTGTCCACGTAATCCCGGTAGGCCTGCGGGGTGTACTCGCGGCTTTGGGCCATGCGCCCGAAATCGGCGAGGGAGGCGAAGGTCCACTCTTTCGGAAAAAGTTCATCGGCTCCCTTCCAGCGGTGAACGAGAGGCTTGACACCGCACGCCATGGCTTCGAGAAGGGCCACCGGGCTTCCTTCGAACAGGGCGGTGGAAAGGCAGAAATTCATGCCCTTGAGAAACGCAGCGCGGTCGGCCTGCGGCTTGTGCATTTTGAAGGCGGTGTTCAACCCCGCATCTTTGATGACGTTGATGAAATAAGTGACAAAACGCACGTTCTCGAGCACGCCCGAAAGATGAAAACGGGAAACCGGGTCCTGCGCCACCGCGCGCGCCATGCACTGCAGCAGGAGGTCGGTGCCGGTGTGGCGGGTAAAGTCCTGCAGCACGGCAAATTGATTGCCCGGCCCGTTGTTGTACAGGGGATAGCGCGAAACATCGAGCCCGTCGCGGAGGACCTCCATCCGGCAGTGGCCAAGACAGGCCTGCCACTGCGAAAGCGCCGCGTCGCGGAGATGGGCCGCCGCGAACACGACACCCTTGACATGCTCCCAACGTGTGTTCTCCATCCAGGTGTCCACGACCTCATCGGCCCCGAGGCGCACGGCCAGGGGCTTGCCCGGCCGGTTCTGCGTGATCCAGATGAAGGGCACGTCCAGCTCCAGCGCATAGACCTGGTCGCACCATTCGACCAGCGCGGAAAGCTCGGGCTCGTTCATGGCTTTGGGAAGCCGGATTTCGTATTGCGAAAGAAGGTGCTCGCAATGAAGCCGGTTGAGGGCGTCATGGCGGCACGGCAGAAGCGCCAGTTTTTTTCTGGCAACACATGGAGCTGGGACCGGAAGCGCCTTTAAATTATCAACGGCTTCGGAGTAGGACGGGTCGAGGGCAACGCTCTGGTTGAAGAACGCGCGGGCCCGCTCATATTCCTTGCGCTGAAAGGCCACGACACCGAGGTTGTTGAGCGCGACCTTGTGCTGCGGGTCCCCGGGCGGCACGGCAAGGAAAAAGCGCTCGGCATTTGGGAGATCGCCCGAAGCAAAGCA
>JAZDKP010000282.1:0-8860 GCA_043802925.1 Fibrobacterota bacterium
TGTTGCCGCAGTGGAAGCCCATGAACAGATCGGTGGGCTTGTATCCCGCGGTCACCTTTCCCGCGGATGCGAACATGTCCCCGGGCACGGTGTTGTTGATGTCGAGCAGGGTGGCGGGAGCGCCGCTCGCCGCGGTTGCCATGTATTCGCTCAATGCGCCGTATATGTCCACCTCGCACGAGACCGGAATACCTTTCGCCGCGAGCCGCGAATTGACATAGCACGGCACGAATCCTAAATATTTTTCGAACGCCGGCCAGCACTTGTTCGCGAAAACGCCGTAATCGCATGCGCCGAGATTCTCCTCGTAGAATGTCATGAGCGCGTGTTCGTAACGGGCGAGTTTCGGAAGCAGGTCGGGGTAGGTGTTACCCCCGCCGAGTTCCTCCGTCATTTCCCGGACGATATCGTCCACGTTTACATCGTGCTCTGTCCGCTGGAACAGGTCGTACAGGTCGAGTTCGCTGTTCTCCATGACCTCCACGCCGAGATCATACAGGGGCTTGATGGGCGCGTTACAGGCCAGGAAGTCCTGCGGACGGGGACCGAACGCGAATACTTTGAGCTGCTTGAGGCCCAAGCGGACGCGGGCGATTGCAACAAAGTCCGAAATCATGACTGCGCATTCCAAGGCCGTGCCCACCGGATATTCGGGGATGTAAGGCTTCAGGCGTCGAAGGTTGATATTGTACGAAGCGTTCAACATGCCGCAATAGGCGTCCCCGCGGCCGTTGAACAGGTCCTCCTGCGTCTCTTCAGCGGCCGCACAGAACATGACCGGACCGTCGAACTTCTGGGCCAGGAGGGTGGAGGGGCCTTCGGGCCCGAAGTTGCCGAGATAGACGCAGAGTGCGTTTGCACCGCGGTTTTTTAATTCCTCGAGCGCGGCCAGGGCGTGTTCCTCATTCTCAACTACGGTTTTAATTTCAATGATCGGTAGTTTCTTTGTCCGGCATTCGGCGGCCAGACGGACGCGCCTTTTTTTGGAAAGCTCCACAGGAAAACAATCACGGCTCACAGCCACCAGGCCGATTTTGACAACAGGAATGTTTTTCATGACCCCTCCGGTCTGTTTGCTTTACGCGGCCCGTTAGCTACGGCAGTGGCTGATTTTTTCAAAGACCGCCCGTTCCTCGGGTGTCACAAAAATGGATTTGCCGTAACGCGAGCGGATGGCGGCGTCCATCCAGTCCTTGATAAGATCCACCTGTTCCTCCGTAAAGTCCACGGGTCCTTCCGGATGGAGCGCGAGCTTTTGAATAATCACCTGTTCTTCCGGAAAAAGCGTGATACCATCACCGTAATGCTGGGAGTCGGCCTGCACGAATTCGAACCAGTGCCGGATGATACCGCGTTCGGCCACGGACAATTCGAGCCGGATCATCCCTGCTCCCCGGAAAGATAGCGTACAAAGCGGTTGCTCGAGTCCACCAGGATGTTGACCGGCTTGACGGGCGTGTCGGTCACCTCAAACGCCATGATGATGATTTCGTCGCCGGGCCGTACGAGGTGCGCGGCCGCGCCGTTCATGCAAATGACGCCGGAATTTCGTTCGCCCCGGATGACGTAGGTGATGAGCCGGGCGCCGTTGGTGTTGTCCGCGATGTGGACCTGTTCCCCTTCCCAGAGCCCTGCCTTTTCCATGAGCGCCTCGTCGATGGTGATGGAGCCGATGTAGGCGGTATCGGCCGCGGTCACGATGGCTTTGTGGATTTTAGAGCGGAGAAGGATTTTCATTGTGGTTTTATGGTTGAAGGTGAAATATAATATGTCAGCCCTTGACGCTGGCAAGGGGCATGAGCCGGTAAACGATTTCGACCAGGTCCGATTGTGCGGCCATGACCGCGTCGATGTCCTTGTAGGCCTGGGGCGCCTCGTCCAGCATGCGGTGCGAGAGGTTGGCCGTCACCCCCTTCATGGCCTGCTCAAAGGCGTCCATGCGGATGCTTTTCTGCGCCTCGCGGCGGCCCATGCAGCGGCCCGCGCCGTGCGAACTGGACATGAAGGAATCCGGGTTCCCGCGGCCGCGCGTGATGTAGGAGGGAGCGCCCATGGAGCCTGGAATGATGCCCGGTTCGCCCTTGAAAGCGCGGACCGCGCCCTTGCGGTGGACCAGCACCCGTTTTCCGAAATGGGTCTCAAAGGCCGCGAAGTTGTGGTTTATCTCAATGTCATCCGTGACGGCAAACGAAGGGGTCACCGTCTCCCGGAAAATGTCGAGCAGGTCCTCCATGAGCTGGCGCCGGTTTTCTTTTGCATAATCGAGCGCCCAGTCCATGGCGTCGAGATATTCACCGCCCAGGGCAGTCCCTACCGGCAGAAAGCTTAGGTCCGGCGGCAGGTCGTGTCCCTGCTGTAGGTTCATCTGTTTGGCCGCGTGGATGTATTTTTCCGCAATCTGGAGCCCGATATGGCGCGAGCCCGTGTGGATCATGAGCCATAGCCGTTCGCCGTCGCCCTGCACTTCCACAAAATGGTTGCCCCCGCCGAGCGTGCCAAGCTGCTGCGCGGCCTTTTTGCGGAGCGCGCTGTCATTGAGCGGGAAATTTTCCATGCCGGCCCACTCCCGATTGCTCCCGTGGCTTTCAAAGCCCACGGGTACGCGCGCGTATACGGTGTCGATGAAGCGTTGGAGCCGGTCTTTCATTGCCGCGTCCGCGGGGAGGTCGGTACGCACGGCGCGCATGCCGCATCCGATGTCCACGCCTACGGCTGATGGCACCACCGCATTTACGGTCGCAAAGACCGAACCGATGGTGGCGCCGATGCCGATGTGTGCGTCAGGCATGGCGCATACGTGTGCGTAAAGGTAGGGCATGGAGGCGAGTTGCTCGAGTTGGGCCATGGCACCGGGTTCAAAGGGCCCGCCCCAGATTTTGAGGCTGCCGTGGGAATGGATTTTCATGCGGTAAAATATAAAATAAAGCATCCTTGATTGGCGGGCGGCAATATTACATATTTTCGAGGCGTATAAAATGAAAAACGGAGATTCTGTTTCAAGTGAAGAAAATCCCGGTCCGGCTCGGAAAGCGTTCCTATAATATTCATATTGAATCCGGTCTGTCCCGAAGGCTGTCCGCGCTGCTGGCGCCCTTCCGCGGAAAAGGCCGCATGCTCATTCTGAGCGATACGAACGTGCGCCGCCGTTATCCCGGCCTGTTCCGCGCTTTAGCGTCTGCGGGAACTGATTTTCTTTTCATCCCTCCGGGTGAATCGAGCAAGTCCTTGGTGATGCTCGAGCGCGTCCTCGGTTTCATGCTTTTGCGCGGTCACGACCGTTCCTCGCTTCTGGTGGCCCTGGGCGGCGGCGTGGTCGGCGACCTCGGCGGCTTTGCGGCCGCGGTCTTCATGCGCGGCATCCGGTATGTCCAGGTGCCAACCACATTGCTCGCGCAGGTCGACTCGAGCGTGGGCGGTAAAACCGCCGTGAACCACCGGTTCGGTAAAAACATGGTTGGCGCCTTTCATCAGCCTTCCGGGGTCTTCATCGACCCCGGCTTCCTTAAAACCCTTCCCACACGCGAATTCATAAACGGCTACGCGGAATGCCTCAAGCACGGCGCCATCCGGAGCCGTCCGCTTTTTGACCGTCTCTGCCGCGATTACCGTGTCCTGCGCACGGGGGCGTCCGGCCTGCTCGATGCCATGATTGCGGACAATTGCCGCATCAAGGCGCGCGTGGTCTCGGCCGACGAACGGGAGTCGGGCCTCCGGGCCATCCTCAACTTCGGACACACGTTCGGGCACGCCTTGGAAACGCTCACCCGGTATCGGCGCTATACCCACGGCGAGGCCGTGCTCCTGGGAATGGAGGCGGCAACGGTCACCGCACGCGCGCTGAAAATGCTGCCCGAAAACGACGCGCGCATTCTTCTTGACGCCATTGCACGCCTCGGAAAAGTTTCTAAGGCCCGGCTTTCGGCCGATGCCGTTTACCGGGCCATGGCCGGCGATAAAAAGAACACGGCTGGCGCGCTCACGCTCATTTTACCCGTGCGTATCGGTGCTGTTATCAAAGTCGTAAACCCGGACAAGACCGCGGTCATGGCCGGCATCCGGTCTATCATCAAGGAGTAATGCATGTCCATCCTCATCACTGGTGCCAGCGGGTTCGTGGGACGGCACGCGGTCCGGTATTTTCTCGAAAACACCACGCTTCAGGTTTTTGCCGCGGACATCGCTCATACCGATACCCTGTCAGATGGGCGCCTGCACCGTTTTGACACGGACCTGACGTCCTTTGACGCGGTACTCGCCCTCATCCGGCAGACCAAATCGCGTCGCGTGCTGCACCTGGCCGGGCTCTCTTCGGTTAGCGCTTCTGTCAAGGAGCCCCATAAAACCCTGTGTTCCAATTTGATTTCCGGCGCCAATCTTCTCGAGGCCCTGCGCCTTGAAAATCCGCTGGGCCGCCTGCTCGCGGTCTCTTCCAGCGAGGTGTACGGCATCCCGCGGAACCACGAGGTCGTCCGCCTCGAAACGCATCCCCTCCGTCCCGAAACTCCTTATGCGGTGAGCAAGGCCGGCCTCGAGCTTATGGCGCGCCAGTATTTTGTGAACTACGGGCTCAAGAATATCATTGCCCGGCCTTTCAACCACACCGGTCCCGGCCAGAGTGAGACCTTTGTGCTCTCCAGTTTTGCCCGGCGCCTCATGGAAATCAAGCTCTTTTCCCACGAGCCCGTCATCTATACCGGTAATATCGAAGTCGAACGCGATTTTCTTGACGTGGCGGACGTGGTGCGCGCCTATCATCTGCTCCTTGAAAAGGGGCGGCCGGGCGAAGCCTACAATGTCTGTTCGGGCAGCGCCATGCCGCTCCGCTGGATGCTCGAGGAGATGATCAAACTCGCGGACGTGCGCGTCGAAATCCGCCTCGACCTTTCCCTGGCGCGCAAGTTTGACATCCCGGTGCTGCTCGGCAGCAATGAAAAAATCGCTTCCGAAACGGGCTGGAAGCCCTCGGTGCCGTTTACCGAGACCCTGGGAAAGCTCCTCCAATACTGGGAAAAAGCGCTCAGGGAAAAAACGCTGCTTCGCGAAAACGGATGAAGACCCTTTCCGAAAAGCCCGCGTTCCTGTAAAAATGAGGGAGGGGTTCCTTGGATAACCCAGAAATAAGAATTCCCGAAGGCCACCGCTGGCGCATTGCCATCATGGGGACCTTGCTCCAGCTCTGCTTGGGCACGGTCTATGCTTGGAGCTATTTCCAGAAGCCGCTCATGACCGCGTACGGGTGGAACAATGCGCAGGTGGCGTGGGTCTTTTCGCTCGCCATCTGCTTCCTCGGCCTGTCCGCGGCCTGGGGCGGCGTGCAGCTTCCCAGGCGGGGGCCCCGGATGCTTGCCATGACAGGCGGTCTTCTCTTTGGCATTGGTTATCTCCTGGGCGCGCTGGCGCTCCACCTTCACTCGCTTCCGTTGCTGTATCTCGGATACGGCGTTATCGGCGGTTGCGGTCTGGGGCTGGGCTATGTGACGCCCGTGGCCACTGCGGCCCAGTGGTTCCCGGACAAAAAGGGGCTGGTGACGGGCATGGTCATCATGGGCTTTGGCCTTGGCGCGCTGCTGATGAGCAAGGTGTTTGCCCCCTTTTTGCTACGCACGTTCGATGGCAATCTGGTCAAGGTCTTTGCCTGGCTCGGTGTCATTTTTCTCGTGCTGACGCTCCGGGTGGCCTCGTTCCTCAAGAACCCGCTTGCGGTTACATCCGTCTCCGGCGTTCCGGTCACGCCTGATTCCGCGCCGCGACCCGTCCGGGAGGCCCTTCTTTCAAGACGCTTTTTAATGATGTGGGTCGTCTTTTTCTGCAATATCGTGGCGGGCATCTCCATCATCAGCTTTCAGTCACCCCTGCTGCAGGACATCTACCGGAAAGTCAATCCCGCGCTTGATCCTAAAACCCTGGCCGCGTTCGGCGCCACGCTCATTGGCGTGAGTTCCCTGTTCAACGGACTCGGCCGTTTCTTCTGGGGCGGTCTCTCCGACAAAATCGGGCGCGCGCAGGTTTTTCGCATCATGCTTGGGTCCGAAATTCTTGTCTTTGTCGCGCTCCTTTTCACGCAAAGCCCCCTGCTTTTTTCCGTCCTTGTCTGTTATATCCTGCTTTGTTATGGCGGGGGCTTTGGCACCATGCCGTCGTTTGTGCTTGACGCCTTCGGGCCGAAGTTGATGGCTGTGGTGTACGGTACCATCCTCACGGCCTGGTCCGCGGCCGGTATTGCGGGGCCGCAGATGGTTGCTTTCATCAAGGACCGCATGGGCGATGCGGCATCCGGGGTTGCTTTCGGCGCGGCCGCCGGGTTCCTGGCCCTGGGGTTCCTCCTTTCGCTTTTTCTGGACAACCGGCGTGCCTAAGCGTTCCGGTATCCGCCGCGTATTGCTGGTCATTCTGCTCCTGGTCCTTCTTCTTGCGCTCCTGCTTAAACGAACGGGCCGCGACCTCGTTAAAGCAGGGGAGAAGCGTATCTCGCGCACGGTCGAGGAACTGCTGCGTGAAAAGCTTCCGCGCGAACTTACCTTCAAGACCGCCCGGCTCAATGACACGTCCCTCCTCCTCGATTCCGTCTCCTATGCGGGTCTCTGTCACGCTTCGGGTGTCATGCTCACCGCGGACTGGAGCCGGCTGCTCTCGGGCAAACGGCTTGAGGCCTTTGACTGCGATCTGATGGATTTTGAATGGAGCACGGTTCGCTTTCAGAATATCACATTGGCCGCTGTTTTGCAGGACAGCATTGCCATCCGGTTCACTGCGGCCTGCCCTTGTACGGGCGCCATACATAACGCGACTTTCATTTTTGACACGCTGGCGTTCCGGCTGAAGGGCGGGCCGGGACGATTTTCCGGGGACGGTGGTTTTCAAGCCCGTGCGTACAAAGGAAGGGTCACGGGGAAAGGGGAGGCGCGTTCTTCGAAAAAAGGGGTGCGCTACAATTTTGACGTGACCCTGAAAGAGGTGGACATCAACGCTCTGCCGCAGAAACCGGAGGGGATTTCGTTTGAGGGCCGCTACAACGGAAAGCTGTCGTTTTCGGGCGACACAACGCTCCCGGCCCTTCCGTTCAGGCCGTCGCCCCGTACGCGCTGAGCGCCGTCAGATCCAGAGAACGGGCACCTCATTTTCCACTGCTTTAAACTCGGGATCGCCTGTAATGACGGTTCCGTTGCGTAGTTTTGCCAGTGCCGCTGCAAAGCAATCCGCATACGATAATCCGCCGCGCGCCTTGAATTGAGCCGCAATCTTAACCAGAGGCCGATCGACATCGACGATTTCCACTGGGAGATGTTCGATGGCGGAATCCGCCTGCGCGCAGGCCTTTTCACCGTATTCGCGAAGCGTGATATACAGGATTTCTCCATAGTTCACGGAGGTCATTAGGAGCGGTGCCTGGTCGTTGACCGCGGCCGCGAAAAGCGTGCTCAGTTTGTCCGCACCGGCTTCACCCTCAAGGTAAACCATCAATGCGTGCGCATCCAGAATGAAGGGCCGCTTTTTCATTCGCTCTTTTTATCCTTGCGGCGCTCGGCGAGCAGCTTTTTTGAAAGGTTGCGGCCCTTTCCCAGAATGCCTGCCAGCCGGTTGAAGTGTTCGGGGTCCGCCTTGCGCAGGACGATTCCTCCCGGAACCTCTTCCACCATCAGGGCGGTACCCTTCTCAAGATGGTATTTGCTTCGCAATCCGGACGGGATTACAATTTGACCTTTGGATGTCAGTATGGCAGTTGTCATGGCTTACCTCCTGATTATAGTATATCAAATAAGTAGAGGTAAGTCAATAAGTATTTGGTATGATTATTGTTGAATGCGCAAACCGCCGGGTTTGGCCGGAGGGGGATAGACGGTCGTCTTAGACCATGACTCCGTTTGCCTCAAGCGACTTAAGCGTCTCCTCATAACCTTTGTGCAGCACGCCCCGGAGTCCGGCCGCTTCCGCGGCCGCGATGTTTTTTTCCAGGTCATCCACAAACACGGTATTCGCGGCTGGCAGGCAGAAGCTCCGAATGATTTCTGCAAAGGCCCCGGGGTCCGCTTTCATCCGAACCTGGCGGAAGGAGAGGATGTTGCCTGTGGCCCATTCCTCCACCCCGTAATTCCGGTTCAGCCAGTCCCAGTGCAGAGGGTCGGTGTCTGAAAGGATAAAGGTCCGGTACCGCCCTTTCAGTCTGCGGAGCAGCGCGGTCATGCGCTCGTCCTCCTGAAAAATCGAGCACCAGATGCGCGCGATGATCTCGGGCTCAAGTTCCGCATCGAGCAGCGTATTCATCCTCCGGAAAAAAACGTTCTTTGGAAATCTGGCCCGTGCCGAATTCGTAGAATAACTTAGCGTATTCGGGGCGGCCGAAGCGCTTGCGCAGGGTTTTTTCGGGGCGGCCCAATGCCGTGGAAAAGCCGCGGACCGCGCGGCCCCAGTCGAACGGAAAGAGCACGTTGCCGAGGTCGAAAAGGAGAGTGTTAAAAATCGGCCCCGCCACGGTTATTTTCCGATGCAGAAGCGGCTGAAGATGTGGTTGAGGATGTCGTCGTCCGTGACCTCGCCCGTTATGGAGGCGAGGGATGCGAGCGCGCCGCGCAGTTCCAGGGCCAGGATTTCTTCGCCTGCGCCTTCCTGGAGTGCGGTCTCGCAATTGCGCACGGCGTCCAGGCATTTTGCAAGGCAATCCCGCTGCCGCAGACTGGTAATGAGCGCGCCTTCGACGCGTTGTTGCGGCATGAGGACGCCCAGAACGGCGCGCTTGAGCGCGGAAAGCCCTTTGCCGGTCAGGGCGGAAACGGAAAAGGCGGGCGGCCTGCCGGCCAGTTTAAGCCGCGCCGACTGGTCGCATTTATTCAGCACCATCATCCGGTTGCGGCAGGGGAGGTTC
>JAZDKP010000283.1:0-25909 GCA_043802925.1 Fibrobacterota bacterium
TCATCGCGCAGGTCCGCTGGAACGGCGGAGACGGCAACTCCTTCTGGGTCAAGATGGACACGCTGCCGTACGAAAAGTTCGGCAATGACGGTGCGGATACAAGATGGATTCCCATCAAAGGGCCGGTCTGGCACCTGACCCAGGGGCGCCACACCCTCGTCTTCCGCGAACGGGAATGGGGCGCGGCCTTAGGGAACGTGATGCTGACTCCGTTGCCCGCCTATGTCAGCAGCGCCGTGGCCTTTGGCAACGCGGTGACGCTCATCGACACGCTGGGCTTTCACGACAGCCTGTTTTTCACGCCAAAGCCGCGCCTGCTCCTCCAGCCCGGCTATTCTCTGGTCAGCGACTCCCTGCTTTCCTTCAACCTCTTTTTTGCGGACGCGGATAAAAAAGGCCTCCTGGCTTCCGCCAAGAAAGTCCCGCTCTCCATCATCGCGCCGGATGGAAAGGTGCTGCATTCCGGAAACTTCACCGCGTCCGACGAGGTCACAGTGACACTCGCAGGCCCTGCCCAGGGCCGGTACGTTATCAAGGCAGGGGGGCTTTCACGGGAATGGCACCTCCTCGGAAGCCGCCTCGAAAAACTGACGCAAGCGCTGACAACGTTGACCGAAAAGGAAAGCAAATCCGAAGCAGAGGCCTTCTGGCGGCCCACGCTCGAACTCTGCCGCGATAACATACTTCGCGGCTACCGGGTGCGCCACCAGTCCGATGTGAACCTGCCGGACCTCGCCTACGTTCTCGCCGAGTTTACCCGGGCCGAAGCCATCCTTGCGGCGCTGAAGTCCAATGCCACGGCCGGCCTGCTCAAGCCCGGCATCCAGGAACTGGCCCATTATTCAGAGACGGACAGCATGCTCTGCCCTTACACGCTCTATCTGCCGAAAACATGGTCTCCTTCCGCAAAGCCCATGCCTTTTGTCCTTTACCTGCACGGTACGGGCGGAACGCAATGGGAGTTTGAACGCGGCATGGAGGCGAACCATCAGCCCATCGACAAACTCGCCTTTCCCATGCTCGACCCCTACGGCCGCGGCAACGCCAACTGGATGAACGAGGCGGAAAAGGACCTGCTTACACTGCTGGATATCGCTGCGCGCCGTTTCCACCTCGACACCGCCAATGTTCTTCTCACCGGCTTTTCAATGGGCGGCTTTGGAACCTGGAACGTGGGAACAGGCCATCCTGGAAAGTTCAACGTCCTCGCACCCGTTGCGGGCGGACTTCCCTGGGAATGGGAACGGGTGAAGAATCCATCGTTCAAAGCCCCGGAGCCCTTGCTTCCCGTGGGCTGGAAGGGCCGCGTCCTTATACTTCACGCTTCGGATGATAACACGGTACCCTTTGCCTCCGCACTCAGGGCCGCAGAAACGCTGGCAGCCACAGGACATCCCTTCCAGCTTTCCGTGTACCGGGGCGGCCATGCGGGCCCCGCAAACCTGTTTGAAATCTACAACGCCCTCCTGCGCGGAACGCCGATTCCACTTCCCCAAACTCCGACCATTCAATAAGCCCCCGGAGGAAAAAGATGAAATCACACCGAAAAGAGCTTTCGTTCAATGTCCCGGACCGGCGCGGATATCTTAACATCACCCGCGAGGTCCAGAAAGCCATCGACGAATCCGGCGTACAGGAGGGGCTCTGCCTGGTGAACGCCATGCATATCACCGCCTCGGTCTACATCAACGATGACGAGTCCGGCCTGCTCCATGACTACGACGTTTGGCTCGAAAAGCTCGCGCCCCACGCGCCGGTCTCGCAGTACCACCACAACGGCGCGGAGGACAACGCGGACGCGCACCTCAAGCGGCAGGTCATGGGCCGCGAGGTGGTCTGCGCGATCACGAAAGGGACGCTGGACTTTGGTCCGTGGGAGCAGATTTTCTACGGCGAGTTTGACGGTCGCCGGAAAAAGCGGGTGCTGATAAAGATTATCGGGGAATGACGGGTTATACTCTCATTTCAGGAGAAGAACTTTTTTCATGGTCTGCTGTCCGCGAGTGGAGAGCCGCACGACAAAAACTCCACCTGCCACTGGTTTGTCCCGATCATCCCGGCCATTCCATACTTCCGAATGGGGTCCCATTTCATGGGTTCCTTTGAAAAGCTCCCGCACTTTGCGACCCGCTAAATCATAAATGGTGAGAGCTATGGTCTCTTTCCGGGAAAGGGTGAAATGGATGGCTGTTGAAGGATTAAAGGGGTTGGGATGGATACGCGTAATGGCAAAATTAGCCTCAGGGTGATTAGCGGTCTGTTCGGTGGAGGTCACGAGCCAGTTTGACACTGAATTGCCACGACCATCGTCCACTGTCAGTTTTACGGGATAGGAGTTCGCATCCGGCAAGATGTAGATAAGACGGGGACCTTCTGCCTTAACGGTATCGCCATTGCCCAAATCAATTTCCCAGAAATAGCGGAGAAAATCGGATTCAGCATCCGTGGAATTAGCCGCATCCAGGAAAAGGGTATTGTTCACGAGGCTGTCGCTTAGAATGACTTGGGGTGCCTGGTTGTGTGTTGCGGTCTGTGCGGCAGATTTAGGGTTTGAGTAGGCGTAGACTTCGGTCGCATCGTTGTCGCCGTCATTGTCCGTATCAGGGTTTTTAGGATTGGTCGTCAGCAGACAGACTTCCTGACCATCCCACAATCCGTCGCCATCCGTGTCCGGGTTCAGGGAATCAGTGCCATCCGCGCGCTCTGAACTGTTCTCCAATCCGTCATAATCGGGATCCAGCGCCGCCTCTTCCGCATCAATGGGAATGCGCAGAAATTTTGTGATGGTTCGATTGACAATTGTGGGATGTCCTTCCCGCCAGTAAAGCGGAGCATGGGAAGGGGGAGAGACTGGGGCCACTTTCAGGAGGACCGAATGGGTATCGTCCGGGTTGTTGCTCGTATTCAACGCATACAATCTGTTGGCCGTGGCCAGAATGATTTCGTCAGCCCAGCGATCCTGGTTGATGAAGTATTTTCTGCAATAAATGTGCGGGTCGTGTCCATTTTTCTGGTAAATGTACCAAATGCGTTCCCCGCAGAGGGTCAGAACCGGATATCGGACATTCATGGCCACCTGCTGGAATGAAGCCGTCCCGTTTCGAAAAATCATCATCTCCCCGTTTCCAAAAGCCGCAAAGAGCGTGCTGTCCTTGTACGCGACGATGGTGCTAGGGTCCCGTTCCCCCCAATGCTGTTTGAATGCGAATTGCGGGGTGCTCCAGGGACCGTTATCGCAGGTCTGATAGTAGACTTCATCATTATAACCGATACTTGTAAAGACAATCACCTTACCCTGATAGTTGCACATGAAAAGGGCCCCTTTGGAACCGCTGATTTCAGTCTCGCCCTCGATATAAACACCGGGAATGTTTCCTTTGACATATTGCCAACGCATGCCGCCATCGTCCGAGTAACTGCAATACATGGCATAGAGCGACTTGAGTGGATTCAAATGGTCGTCATAGGTGGAAAACCAAATGCGCCCGGAAGGGAGAACGGCCATTTTGACCGGACCGTAATTGGCGCCGTTCATTACGTCGCCGAAACAGCCCCGGGGAATGTCCGATACGACCACATTGGCCACCCGCTGCGGTGGATGATCATAAGTGAATTTTGGAAAGACCTCCCACCGGTTGTTGTCTCCGGGCCGGATGCGAAAGAAGGTGTGGAACGAACGATACTGGGTCCCGTTCTTATGGCCGCAGTAATCGCCCTTGATCAAATACCCGTATCCGCGCAGATAGGGATCCGGGAAAGCGCGCGTTTCCACTGAACCCTCGGAAGTGGTAGAAAACTTGAGCGGCCATTCCCCGGCCGTCTCATCCGATGCCCAGGTGGCGCCACCGTCAACGCTTCCCAGCCAGGAAATGTCGAATGCTCCAGCGGAATCGAATGTATTGGGCACATCCCATTGGGTTTCCGCCCAATAGCGATAAGCGTGAAAATAATCAATCAAGCCGCATTTTGTGTTATCGAACGGCACCACGCCCCAACGCAGGCTGGGTTCACGGTAAAAGCTTGTAACGCCGTTGGCGGCCACTATCACAGGGGGTTCTGCGGCAATGGGTCCCGTTACCCGCTCCGGCACGCGGATAGGCGGAGAGGCCGGCGGTTTGTACTGGGAAGTCAGCAACCACGGTTCCAGTGGGTTTTCCATGGGATCCACCACGGGATACTGGGTGGGTTCATCGGCCGTTGCCAAACGGATGTTATCAATGAAAATAGTGGTGGGGCCAAAGACGTTTCTAATCATAATACGAAAATTCTTGATGTCTGACAGTTGCGCGGAATCGATGTGCGAGACCCAGGCCAGTTGGCGCAACGGGATCCGGACAGTGTGGAACGCGCCGCCGGCCGGAATGCTGAAGGTGACCTTTCCGGTCGGTCGTTGCCGTGCTTCAATCCTGGCTTGAAGATGGGCATTGGCGTCAGTGGATTTCGCGTCGAAATAGACGAAATCGTAACCGGACCAGTCTTGCAGTGAATCCGGCAAGCCGTCGAGGGTCCGGTATAGGCTAAAGATGAGCATGTAACGGTCGCTCATCCACCAAGCCGCATCGAAATTCTCCCCGTAAAAAGTGCGGGTCGAGTCCAATGGCCTTAAACTGCCGCTTAGGGTGTTCCAATCCCGGTAAAGAGAGGCGCCCGCCATGATTTGCTTGTTGTCAGGAACCGTTCCGTTGAAGATTTTCTCGCACAGCGTCCATTCTCCCTGGGTAGCGGAGACGGGGTCGTGCCGGGTCATCCAAGAGACATAGGTCTGAGCGTAATAGGCGTTTCCGAAATACGCGACTTCGTTGGTGTCTCCCATTCCGTTCCAGACACTTACCGGCCAAGCGGCCATTTCTTGGGGTTCAAAACCGCACAGGAGTCTTTCTGAAGCGACTAGACAGGTGGTGATGCTCAAAAGAAGAGCTGATAGTTGGGGCAACATGGGAATTCCTTATTTAAATCGGATTATCTTAGCGTTTTTAACCTGATTTCCATATTTCAATGCAAGCAAATAGATTCCTGCGGGGAGTTCATCCATCGAGACGGCCAGCCTGTGCTCGCCGCCTGTTTGTCGCTCCGAGACAAATTTTCTGAGGAGCCGGCCCTGAGGATTGAGAACTTTGAGGGAGACCGTCCCTGCAGAGGGAAGCGAATAATAGACAGAAGCAGGGCCCGTGGAGGGATTGGGGGTCACGGACAAAGAAAACGGGAACAACGCCAGACGGCCTGCGGAATGCGTTACACCTGAGGTTCCAGACAGGGAATCAGCGGGGATTTTGCAGAACCGGATATTGCCTTCCCCTGCCCAGTCGGTGGTATCAATCCAGGCCAATGGAACATAGCCGGAAGGAGAGACGTGGGGGGCCGCCAAATGACGGTGGGTTTTTCCGTCATCCAGCACCATGACCGGCGCGTCCATCCAGGTATCCGTGTTGCGGTTGTAGCCCTGGCACATAATCGCCTTGGTCTCACCGTTTGCGGGGTTTTCGCACCAGAACGTATAAACCCAATCCCCGCAAACGGTGTTCACAGGGTCACGGACGATATATTCCTTATTGCGGACAAGGACCTTTTTCGTCCACGCTGTTCCGTCCCAGATATAAGAGACAAGATTTTCCGTTCCGCTGGCCAAACAGATTAGATAGACGTGATCCGCATCAGCGGTTGTCCGGAAAGTGGTCAGTCCGCTCAGCTCCGGAAAGAAGTTTTCAATCGTTCCGACATCCTCCCATGCCGAACCGTTAAAAAACCGATATTGAAAACGCCAATTCTCCGATGTCACCCAAATGGCCATGATCCCTCCCTGGAAGGGGATCACCTGAGGCGCATTGCATAGGCTGTATCCGGAACGCTGTTCCCCCGGCGCCACTTGAGCGGATCCTCCCCCCAATCCCTGAAAATGAACGCCGCCGTCATAGGAAATCAGGACGTGTGGCGCCTCATACCCGTTACGATGCGTGAATTGATAGGATACCACGATGGTATCCTCGGAAATTGCACAACCGCCATAACCCGAATAGCTGCAAAAATAATTGGGGCTGCCATCCACGGTATCAGTGATTCTATAATTATCGGAAGAAGAGAGCAATCCGCTGCGGTAACTTGCTTTCTTGAAGAATCGGGGTGTTTCAACACCAAGATAACCTTGGCATCCCGAAACATAGCTCCAGAATACGTTGCCTTTTAAGTCCCCGAAGGTGCCGTGGTGATTGGCGGGTCCACCCCCCGACGGATAGGCGCTTGCCAGACTTAAATTCTGCAGCGTCCAGACGGTTCCATCCGGCGATGTGGCTGCCGTTGCGCCGCTGAGTACACAGATGAAGCCGCCTTCTTCATTGATGCCGATGTTTCTGGAGAATTCCCATCCCACGGGCGCGTAAGCCGCGCAAAAGAAGGGAGAAAGCGTGGACAGGGTGACCGGTTCAAGAGGCTTTGCGTTACAACAGACAGCAAGAAGACCGGCATACAGCGCCAGCCTGGTACATAGAGAACTATTGTTCATGTCATCCTCCGGATTAAGTTGTAATTCAGAAGTTGCAAGAACAAAGCCGAAATATTCATCCTGGATAAGACATTGAATCTAATGAGAAATCTTTTTTCTTTCTTTTATTAGATTACTTATTTTACATTATATATTACACTGTAATGTAAAATATAGTGTAAGGATATATTTATGGAACTATTCGGTTCACTTCTTTCCCGCTACCCTTTTCTGGATTGCATTTCTTTGTCCCGCTATGATACTTTATTGGTTGCCTTTAAAGAATCCGGAAAAGAGGTTCAATGCTTTCCCGATGATTCTTTCCATTATGAATCCTTGGTATACAGTCTGCAGGGTGCGGATATCCGCGAATTCTTTCGTTTTCCAAAAGAAGACGGTTATCGGGCCCTGCTCAATAGAGTGCGCGCCATGTCCGCGGTATTGCAGTCACGAGACAATGTTTTTTCAGGGCCGGATGCCTATTTTTCCTCACGTTCCTTTTCCGTCCTGTCGGCCAAGGACTGCTGCAATAAACTGATCGGTCCGGCCGGATGGTTTTATAACATACCCCTGGCCGCCCTCTATCCATTCGGTCAAGACGGGGAATGGCTGTTTGGCCTCATCCGAATCAATTCCTTCCAGCATCATTTTCTCTCTTTCTCCTCGGAAATCCTGGCCAATACGGACAAGGACGGCACTCTCATCGCCTATAACCGGCCTTTCCAGGTGTTGATGAATATAGCCTCCCCAAAGGAGATTCTAAGTCGGTCACTGGAACACTTTGTCCGCTTTTCCCGGCAGGAGGAACGGTTGAAAGGAACGACCCGTTTACGGGAAGCGGTTTTATCCGCCGGTGCGTTTGTGGATTTAGACAAAGAGCTCTTTTCCATCGAAACAAAAGAAGGCGTTGTTTTGTGTAACCAGCCTTCCGATAGGCCGCAATGGGCGATCATTCCCCTGCCATTCGAACACGATTTTTCGGACTATAAAATTAGTTTCCGGGTTGAGACGCAACGAGGGGCTCCGCCTCGATTGATGCTTCGGACGGATAACGACAGACCACCGGACCGGAACGGATATCTTTTCGGGGAATGGAGCGACGGATCGTTTGAATGGAAAAAAGGAGGGCTGGTCGTCCGACATTGCATTTTACCGGGCGGCCGTCTGCCGGGAACAGTTCGTGATGTCGTCGTAATGAAAGAGGGAGACCGCTTTCTCGTCTCTGTTGAGGGCGTTGAAATATTTTCTTATGACGATCGTTTTCCGTTTCCCCGGGAGCCAGGCCATTCTATCGCCTTTTATTTTGACAAGGGAAGCCTGGCTCGGATTTCGAGTTTACGAATGTGGGCTGCGCCTTCGCGCCACGCCACGGGATCTGCGATAATGGCCAGTTTTATCGGTGCGCCCAGGCGCGTTTTTCAGGTCTATCAGACGGCCTATTATTTCCAGGCACAAGCCTGTTTTCGCTACCATTTCGAGGAAACGACCCACTTTCTTAACCGGATTTCACATCTTGAAAAGGAAAAAGTCCGCGTTTTAGAGGAAAAAGAAAGGATTCAACAGGAACTGCTCCGAAAGGACGCTACCTCACTTTTCATTGGAACCAGTCCGGCTATCCGCCGAATCAAGGAAACCCTCTCCACGATCGGTCCTTCCGCCAACTCCCTGCTGCTGATTGGTGAAACCGGCACAGGCAAGGAGGTTCTGGCCCATCTGTTTCATGCGGCCGGAAAGCAGTCGAAAGAGACGCCTTTTGTCAAACTCGATTGCAGCACCCTGCCATCCACGCTTTTGGAAAGCGAGTTGTTCGGATATGAACCTGGCGCCTTCACCGGCGCTTCCGACAGGCACATCGGCCGCTTTGAGCAGGCCAATGGCGGCATGTTATTTCTCGATGAGATTGCTAATCTGACCCTGGAAGCTCAAGCCAAGCTTCTCGGTGTACTCGATGACTTCAAGATTACTCGAATAGGCGGAAACAAGAGTATCCCCTTGAACATCCGCGTGGTTGCCGCCTCCAACCAATCTTTGGAAAAGCTCATTATCGAAGGCCGGTTCCGGCAGGATCTTTTTTACCGCCTTAACCGGTTCCGAATCGACCTCCCCCCTTTACGGGAAAGAATCGAGGATGTTTCGGAACTATCAGCCCATTTTCTCCTATCCGCTAACCGGGAATATGGAAAGCATATCAAGGGAATTACGGAAAGAGGATACCGGGCGTTGCATGAACATCCGTGGCCTGGGAATGTCCGAGAATTGAGTAATGTCATCAGCCGGGCCGTGCTGATGTCTGAAAAGGAATTTCTGGGGCCTTCGCAATTCCAATTCGAACTCTTCCGGACAATGGCCGCATCCACCTCTGTTTACCGAAAGAACTGGAAACGGGGAAACATGCCGAAAGAAACCCTCATCGCGGCATTGAAACACTATTCTGGAAACTTGCAGGAATGCGCAGCCATTATGGAAATTTCCCGTCCCACAATTTACGCTGCCATCCGCCGTTTCGGTCTTTCTCTCCCGAAGTTCCGAAAGAAAAAGAGGGCTTAAGGCATCCATCAAAAGAGGAATGATAAGCGTTGCCCTTGTGGAGTCTTTATTTTTGTTATTTTTGTGGTACGCATATTGCCTATTGACAATAAAACTTCCAGCTGGCGGCCGCACGATTGCAAAATAATTATACAATGATTTTTTCGGTTACAAAACCCGTACCATGGAGGTCAACCCTTATGCAGAGAAAAATTAACATCGTCATCATCATTACAGCCCTGATGCTCAACGCGGTTGTTTTCGCGGATACGACGTACATCGCCTCCAAAGGCGCCGCAATTTCATCTCAATTCAGCAAGCTTCATCCGGGGGACACGCTTTTAATCATGCCCGGTACTTACAACTACATCTCCCAGTGCTGGACCATCCGTGACGGAACGCCTGACAAACCCATCGTGGCCCGCGCCGCAAGTCCCAACACCGTATTCATTAAGCATACCAACGAGGAGGAATTTGTGGTGGCCCACCGGTATCTCATCGTGGAAAACCTCAACCTGAGCTGCTACGGAAGCTCCTCGCATCACTTCAAGTGCAATTCGAATAATCCCACCAGCGGCCAATACCTTCAGATTCGAAATTGCGTCCTGACGGGGTTCGGGGAATCCTTGATCAAGGCCGGCGACCTGACGGTCGGGCTGCCGAGCGTAATCTATCCCGGCGATTTCCTGCTGATCGAAGGATGCGAAATCACAAGCGATTCGCTGGGACTGTATGGCAACGGAAACGGGTTCAACCTGGACGGCCCGGACAACTGCGTCATTCGCAACAACTGGATTCACGATCTGGAACGCACGCAGGGTTCCTCGGCGGGCGACCCCACCTATTCGGGTTTCTTCAAAGGCGGCTGCCAGAACGAAATCATCGAAGGCAACATCTTTGGTCCCGGCGCGTACATGCGGGGATTCTGCTTCGGCGGCGGCTGCATGCTGACCCATTACCGTGATGAACGGACTTACGAAACCGACAATGTGTGTTATCGGAACAACATTCTCGTCAACCTTCCCTATGTCGAGTTCGACTGTGGCGACAACCCGAATTCGAAGGTATACCACAACACCATCATCAACTGCGCGGGAACCATCACCGCCTCCGACGTCCGTAACAATCTGATTCTCGGTGGCACGGCAACCGCAGGCAGCGGTTCCAATAACTACAAGGGAACCTACAGCAGCGCCTATTTCTGGGACCCTGCCAACCGCAACTATGCCCTCAAGACAACGGCCACGGCCCTCATCGGCAAGGTGGCGCGCATGGACAGCGTGCTGACCGACAAACTGGGCACCGCCCGGCCCGGCATGGTCTCGTACGGCGCCTACGAGGCGTACGACGTCAACCCGGTCGCGGCCGAAAGCCAGGGCAACACGCTGCCCGAAGTCCTTGGGATGGATATTCAGCCCAATCCCGTCACCTCCGGGGCCGTCGTGGATTACCGTTTGGCTGTCCCCATGCGATGCGTTGAAATCGGCGTCTATGACCTTTCCGGCCGGACAGTGCGCGTCCTCTTTTACGGAACGCAGGCGGCCGGCGAATACTCCCTGCGTTGGAACGGCAGGGGCCATACCGAAGCGGCCATAGCATCCGGCGTTTACATATTACGCATACGCGCGGGTGAAAGGCAGTGCATCAGACAATTCATAAAAATTCAATAGCGGCCACTATAATTGTGGCCCTCCATGGAGCCTGCCGGCACCCTTCGTCTTTGGGCGAGCGCTTCATCAGTTAAAGGTACTATTAAACAGGATGGAAACTTTGTCCGTAGAAAGAGTGCCTTTATAGCCACTGGGCGCGCCATCCGTTTTATCATCAGCGGAGACATGATTGTAAGCCAGGGCGACACCCAACCCCCAATTCTTGCTAACCCACCACTCTTTTCCAGCTTTGATGCGAAAAGAAGCTCCCGCTTGTGATGAAGATGTTACGTTGTTAAATGTCAAGCCAAAGGCACCCATTCCAATGGTTCCACTTAGAAAGACGTTAGCAGGCATAATATAATAGGTCAATCCGACACCAATGGTTTGATCGCTGGCGGCAAGACTACTATTGGATTGAACTTTGAACCCATCAATATCTAATTCGGGGCCCGAAATTGAACGCGTAATAATATCAGCACTTAGGATTACGTTTTCTACCGGTGCACCGCCAATACGAAAATCAGTTTCAATGCCATTACCAGAAAATGTCATTTTTTGTGCAAAGGAATGGGTCATGTTAAGCGCAATGGAGCCAAATGCGCCCCCTCCATTCAAAGACAGGAAAAAGCCATCATGTTTGTGAAAGCCAGTCTCTTCGGTTTCCGTTGGCTCTTGCGAAAAACACAGGGTTGCCATGAGTGTGATGATAAGGAAGAACTTTTTCACTGAGGCTCCTTTTGATAAAATAGCAGCAACATCGCCTGTATCAACTAGCTTGGGATTCCTAGTTAGATATTTGACCCGGATTTGAAATAAATATATGCAAAAAAATGTACAAAAGCACCGTTATTCAACGATGACGACATCGAGAGGCGGTACCGTACGGCCGCCCTCAAGGTGATGCGTCTCTGATCCGAAGTTCGCGATGACCGAGGTGCCGTTGGAAAACTGGGTGGCCTGCACAAAGCCGTCGTGGGTCAGCCATTGGAAGCCCGTCATTTCCTCTAAAGCCAGCCCACGGAAATGGGCCGCCACGCGCACGGCCCGTTGGGCCGCTTCCGCGCACAGGGGAAGCGCCAGGGATTGGCTGAACAGAATTCCTTTGCCGAAAGGGACCTTCTCCCACCGGTAAGTACAGCCAACCGGAAACAGAAGCGGCATGTCGCCGTAAAGCAGATCGGTCAGGGCTTGCCTGATCGGATCACCGCCCTGCCCGTAAGGGCAGTCATAAGAGTCGAATTCCCACCAGAGAAAAAAGAGGGCGTCGTGGTAAACCAGGTGAGTGAGGGGAAGGACCCGGTAAGCAGGGGACTCGTTAATCACCGGGATTTCCTTATTGCTCCCCATGTCATAATGAGGAACGGCCCAATCCTTCACCCCTTCACTCATCACCACACGGCCCAGTTCGGTCGTGCGCTCAAACAACCTTATCCGACACTCCCGGTCCTTCCGGCGATCCAGCGGGTGCTGGGGATGGTGGCACTCCATGAGGGCATTGGAGGCCGTGACGTCAAAGTGGTGCGCTTCCGCATCGTATAGCATGTTTTCACAGGCATTCAGGATTTGATGGGAAGGCTGGGAACATACTTGAGGCCATTTTTCGTCACCAATGCACCAGTTCAACGGCAGGCTTCCGTCAGGATTGTTCATGAAAAGCCGCGAAAACTCGGGCTTTTCATGCGCTCCGCCAAGATAGACCCAGGATCCGGTCAATGCGCCCAGCGCGTTTAATTCCTTTTTCATGCGGCGGATGTCGATGACCTCGCCTACCATGCGCTTGAAACCCGCGTTGATATGAAAGGTTGGAAACAGGTAAAAGCTTGAATGCCCCAACTCCCGGAGCTGTTTCAGGGTTCCGCAATAATCCGCGTTATCGTCTTTCAAATAACCGACATTGACAGCCGTGGCGCCAACGAGGCGGCTGACCGCAGGACGCTCGGCAATCTTATCCTTTAAGGATTTGTACAGGCCGTGGAGTTTCGCATAGTCGCGGAACCGCTTGGCCAGGGAGGTGACGGTCGGAGACTCCTGAAAGCAGTAACGCACCCGGCGGGAATAGGCCAGTGTTCCCATGCTGGGCAGGAAGGCGGGCTCACACCGGATGGCACCCCCTTCCTCCTGGGTCAGCACGATTTGCGCGTCCGCATTTTCCTCGATGATGGCCGCGTATCCGGCCTTGGCAGGAGAGAGGCCGCTATTTCCATTGAGCACGCCGAAGAACCGGAGACGGTGGCGCCCTTCTCCCATGCGCAGGACTTTCAAATCCGGGACCTCCTTTTCCAGGGGTCCCGGCTTTCCGGTATAAAGCCTCCCCTGGTTGCGGTAGTCGCATAACACCTGGATAGCTTCCCCGTTCTGGGGTAGGAGGGGGCCGGGCAGCTCGGCAGCGATCAAATCGTGCGTACCCTGGAACAGGGGGAGAAGCTCGAAAAGGATTTCATCACCGGCAGGGCCGATGCCCAGTTTGATTCGGAAAAAACCGCCCTGTTTCTTGAAATCCATGGCCAGCCCGTCCGGCTGGCGGGTGCACTCGACAAGGTCCTGGGGCTGGAGGGGGGAGAGGTTTTCCAGGGCCGGGCAAGATTGGTTCCAGGGAAATTCCGCGGTCATGGGCCGGGGCTTGCCGCAGGCCACTCCCTTGGCGCGGGTGAGATCCATTTTCCAACAGAAACCGTTTTTTGCCTGGACGATTTTCCCCTGTAATGTTTTTTCGTCAAACTGAAAAAAAAGGAGACGGTTTTGTTGCTCTATCATTCATCGTTCCTTTCACAAGAGGGAGTCAGTGCAGTACCACCCATTTCATAGAAAGCGTTGCCCACCCCGCCCTGTCCAAACGGGCAACATAGACTCCGTTGGAAAGTGGACGATGAAGCTGGACCCGGCCTTGTTTTGAAATGGGATACGTTCCCAACCGGCACCCGTTAATCTGATAAATAGTGATCTGGCCTCCGATGGCATTATCTACAATTATGATTACATTTATAAATAATATAATGTACGGCTGAAAGAAATCCTACACGCTTTGGGCCAGATTATGAACAAAGATGGCCACTATTGCTTTATTTGAGTATATTTATCACGGAGGAATCATGTCAAAACCCATTGGCTTTCAAGAAATTGCGAAGCTTTCGGTATTTGGTAAATTTGCCAGCGTTGCCCAAAAAGCTTTCGGTGTTACCATCGCATTAATAAAGCCTGATACCATGGAAGGTCTTTTGCTTGGGCCGCCCGAGGGCCTTAACCCTTTCTGCAAGCTCCTTTCAAGCGACCATCAGGGCTTGAAGCTGTGTCTGACTTGTGATTACCTTCACCAGCAGGAAGCGAAAAAAACAAGAAAATCCGTTCATTATACTTGCCATGCCGGGTTGATCGATTTTATCATTCCGATATTTTACGGCAGCGACATCATCGCATATTTGCAGTGCGGCCAGGTGCTGGATAAAAAACCGTCAACCAAGGGGTGGAAGCGCATTAAGACCCTTTTTCAAGGCTATAAAATTGACATGAAAAAACTGAAGCACTATTACTACAACACGCGCGTTCTTAAAACGGATGTTCTCCAGGGGCTGATTGAACTGCTGGAGATATTCGCCAATTATATTACAGACGCGGGATTGCGCCTTTTAATGCAGGAAAAAGATAGGAAATCACAGATAGTGTTTTATGCCGAAAACCACATCAAAAACCACTTGTGCGAACCATTGACATTGGATGATATTGCGCGGGCATCGTTTACCTCGAAACGGAGCCTCACACGGATCTTTGCTATGGAGACAAACATGACCGTGCTTGACTATGTCAACAAGGCGAAGATTGCGCGTGCGTGTGAATTGCTTGCCGATGACTCGATAAAAATTTCTACAGCGGCCTTTGACTGTGGTTTCGGCAGTATCCAGCAGTTCAACCGATTATTCAAGCAGGTTAAAGGCGCAACGCCACGGCAATGGCGGAAAAAACCTCAAGGCCCGCCTCCCTTGTTCCGCTCTTGAGAACGGACGCTGTAGAGAATAATTTTACCGGAGATTAACGCGTTAAATGAAATCCTAGTGAAAAACAATACCTTCGAGCCTTGGCCGATTAAATAAAGAATAGGCATTAATGGAAAACGTAAGGAATGGTGAGGTTTGTACTTTTTGCCGCGACAATCAGATCATCCCGAGCTTGCTGAACACGAGCGCGCCGCAGCCGATGACCCCGGCGTTTTCACCGAGTTTGGCGTATTCGATACGGCAGCGGGCCAGGTTGGTGTGGTAGGCGTTGCCGTGGAGCTTTTCCTTCAGTTTATTCATGATGATGTCCCCGGCCTCCATGACCCCGCCGCCGAGGACGACCATCTGCGGGTTGAGCGCACTGATGGTGGCACCCACGGCCACGGCCAGGTGCGAGCACATGACATCATTGACCGCGTTGGCCACCGGGTCGCCGGCCTTGGCACAATCGTAAATAACCTTAGGCGTCAGCTTTGACAAGTCGCCACCCACGGCACGGAAGACTGCGGATTCGCGGCCCTCAGGCGTGTCGAGCATCTCCCGCGCCATACCCGTGATGCCCAGCGACCCGGCATACGCCTCCACACAGCCCAGGGAACCGCAACCGCACCGGCGGCCGCCTTGGTGGACCACCATGTGGCCCAATTCGCCGGCCATGCCGCTGACGCCTTCGTACACCTGCCCGTTCACCACAATGCCGCCGCCCACGCCCGTGCCGAGAATGTAGAACACCAGATGCTTGGCGCCGATACCGGCCCCAAAATGGCATTCGGCCAGCGCGGCGAGGTTGGCGTCGTTGGAAGCGAAGAAAGGGACGTCGAAGCGCTTGCGCATTTCCGCAAGGATCGGCGTCCCGGTCCAGGCGGGCATGTTGGGATTACCGAGGATGACGCCGTCGACCACAAAGCCGGGCGTACCCATGCCGATTCCCGCAATGGCGGTGAGCGCAAGGCCGTGTTCCTTAAGCTTGGCGTGTACGCTGTCGGAAATGTTAGCGAGTATGCGGTCGCGGCCCTTGTCGCCTTCGGTGGGCCGGCGGCTGACGGATACAACCGAGCCTTCGGGGCTGACCAATGCGCACTTGATGGCGGTCCCGCCGATGTCCACGCCGATGGCGGGTTTTTTGATAGTCATGGTCGGGATAAAATAAGTATCTTTTTGTCTCACAAAAAAGGAAAAAAACATGGCTTCCGCATTCGACGTCCTCAAAGAGCGCGGCTTTGTCGCGCAGTGCACCCACGAAAAGGAACTGCCCGCGCTTCTGGCGGAAAAGAAGGTCTCTTTTTACGTGGGGTTTGACCCCACGGCCGACAGCCTGCATGCGGGCCACCTCCTTCCTATCATGGCCATGGCCCATCTCCAGCGCGCCGGGCACCGGCCCATCGCGCTCGTGGGCGGCGCCACAGCCATGGTCGGCGACCCCACGGGCAAGGACGAGATGCGCAGCATGCTTTCCGTCGAAAACATCGATGCCAATATCGGGTGCATTAAGGCCCAGCTCTCCCGCTTCCTCGATTTTTCAAACGACCGCGCGCTCATGGTCAATAACGGCGACTGGATACGTCCGCTGAACTATGTTGAATTCCTCCGTGAAATCGGCGTCCATTTCTCGGTCAACCGAATGCTCACGGCCGAATGCTTCAAGCAGCGCATGGAAAAGGGGCTCACCTTCCTCGAGTTCAACTACATGATCATGCAGGCCTATGACTTTTTGCATCTCAACCGAAAATACGGCTGCGTCCTCCAGGTGGGCGGCGACGACCAGTGGAGCAACATCCTCGCGGGCGCGGACCTCATCCGCCGCAAGGACCAGAAGGAAGCGTACGGTCTCACCTTCAACCTCATCATGACCGCGGACAATAAAAAGATGGGGAAAACAGAAAAAGGGGCGGTCTGGCTCGACGCGAACAGGACCTCCCCCTATGACTACTACCAGTATTGGCGCAACGTGCATGACAAGGACGTGGAAAAATTCCTCTGCTTCTTCACCTTCCTGTCCCTGGATGAAATTAAAAAGCTCGCCGCGCTCAAGGACAACGAGATCAACGAGGCGAAAAAGAGGCTCGCATTCGAGGCCACATCCATTGTTCATGGCAAAGAGGCCGCAGAAAAAGCCAGAGTTGCGGCGCAGAGCCTGTTCGAAGGCGGAAACGAAGGCGGCGCCATTCCAAGCTCTGAATTCAACCTTCAGCCCGATACGCAGGTCATCGACCTTTTTATTGCCTCCGGCCTCATCGACTCCAAAAGCGAGGGACGCAAACTCATCGCACAGGGCGGGCTTTCGGTCAATGCCAATGCCGTGACCGCACACGACGCGCCGGTTTCACACGAAATGACGGATAAGAACGGGGTGATTGTGCTGAAGAAAGGGAAAAAGAACTTTCATCATCTGAAGATTACATATTAAATCCTGCCGAATATCAAACCGCTTTTAGATTCGCTCTGGAAAGAGGCGCCGGTAAGACCGCCCCCGGTGAATTCCGCACCGGAACAGCCAACCCTGGAAGCGGCATACGGCGGGGACGACATTCCGGACTACTTGTGCTGAGCACTTGCGGTGATCCTGCCGAACCGTGTCGAAGCACTCCGTATTTGAGGACACCGGGTACAAGGCGGGTGGATTGGAAAGCGCCGCTTTACTGGGCGGCGAAAATCCATTTACCTATCAGTTATCAGTATCAGTCCGTCAATTTTGCAGAATTACGCAACCTTTTGCAGAAGTGGGCAAGCCTTTTTCTGTCACAATAGCAAAGTGGCGGGGTTTGGGTGACCGCGAAAAAGGCACAACCACTGAATAAAAATGGGGGCTTGAAAGAGCGACCATTTTTTAGGCCGCATGAACTGAACCGGCCTTTATCAGAACAACTTTTGATGATGTTTCTTCAGCCATTGCTTGACTGCTTTTTCCAATTCTTTTGTGAATTTCAGCAACTCATCCGCTTCCGCCGCCGTTGTTCCTCCAGCACAATCATATTCCACTGAGTTACGCTTGATTCGACAGGCATCCAGATATGCGGCATCATCTTCCCTATCCATGCCCAGGATGACAGGAAGCGCCTGGAGAGTCCTGTAATGGGCAAGGGTTTTTTCTGGCCTGAATCCTTCGGCATAAAGTAAAATCGTGCACAATTTCAATGCGGCATTGTAAGCGATACCGAATCGCCAGTCCGTGGAAATCTCCTCCCGGCCCGCATCCTCAAGGTCCCTTCGGACAATCTCGAAAAGATTGCCAATTTCTTCCAGGCTGGTTACGTGCGGCTTCAGCCAACCATTACGACGCCATTCTTTCAAATTCATCTTCTGTTCCAACAATATAAATACGTTTTCCTTTCATCAGCGTATGTATAAAATGCTCTTTCCGCCGTATTCGCGACCGAAACTCATCGCGTGAAAAGATATGCGGATTGATTTCTCGACCCAACAGATGTGCGGGTTCCTTCAAAAGTTTGCTCAGGGCACTTAAGCGGATGGTTCCAACGACAAGAAGGTCGATATCGCTTTTTTCATGAGCAGTACCGTCGGCGATTGAGCCGAATATAAAAGCCAGCTCAATTCCATCTTGACCGGTTAGGGTATCTTTCAAGACATCCGCCATCCCAACTGTTTTCAGCACAAGTTCCCGAATAGGCCCAAATAAAGGATGGTCTGAATTGGCGCTATAATAGACTCTGTTTCCATTACGCCGCTGAAGAATTAAACCCAATTTCATTAGATTGGCTGCTTCCTGCTGGACTGTACCAATAGCGGAATTGGCTTGACGGCTGATGTCCCGCAGGTGCAATTCGCTATGTTGGCCACTGAAAAGCAGACGGAAAAACTCCGCCCGGGTATTGGATGAAAGAAGGTTTGACAACGCACTCATGATTGTTCGTCAACAACATACAATTGTATGGCTACGCCATGCAATTAGATTTTAATGGCCGAAAGAACCTATGACACTGCCAAGATTCGATCTTGTCAGTCGTCTTGTGGCCTCAATGGGTTATAGCGCCAGAATTGTCTTTAATAAAGATTCGCACTCTCGCCGTCGCCTTGCTGGCGCCGCCGGATACCCGTTCTAGGGATTTATTCCTTCCGTCACGCCGCTTCTCGATAATAATGATGATGGAGTCCGCCTAAAACCGATATTTTACGGATATGCCCCTCCCCTTTTATGTCTATGAATATCGGAAGCCTCTGGCCAATCCCCTGATACGGTCTCTGCGAATTGTAATGAATCACAAATTTCGATAAATGCCTGCCATACCCCCTGGCCGGCTACGACAACTTTATCGAGGAGGAAGATGCCATCCGGCGGATTCTCACACACTGTGCGCTCTGGAAAGAGGCGCCGGTAAAGCCGCCCTCGATCGCTGCAACGCCAGAACCGCTCGCTCCACAAACGGAAAATCCATTTGCCTCTCCGTTACTTTTTCATCCCCTTCACATAATCCGCTGCCTTCTGCAAAATGCGCAGATAGCTGTCCGTCCCGTTCTTCACCACATTCTCATAACAGGACTGCACCGTGGGTTTGTTGATGTTCTTCAGTTCGTATTCGAGCTTGGTCACCGGCACGAGGAAGGCCTTGACCCCGATTTTACCCATCTTTTCCCGGCCTTCCTTCAGGTCCGGCGGGCACGCAACCCCCACCACGGCACGGGGCAACCCCTCGGCCAGGCAAACGTCAAGGATTTGACGGCCGCCGGGAATGACCAGCACTTTTCCGGTAAGACCGTTTTCGCGGAGAAACCTGCGGGAAAGCAGCGTGTATTCGCCGAGACGGCAGGTGACCTCCGGCGACTGGCGGTAGGTCAGCGTGCAGCGCGTTTCCTCGCTGTCGCTGCAAAGAAAATAGCCGCGGTAGCGCTCGGCCGGGCAGGTCTCGGGAACAAAGCAGCGCGGGAAAAAGACCACCAGATCAAGTTTGTAACCCTCACGAACCACATCTTCAATCTTCCGCTCTTCCGCGGGGTCGTGAACGTAATCCGTGCAAAAACGGGTCTCGTCCATAACCGGCTATTTCACGGCTTCGACGCGGACAATCCCGGGAACTTCGCGCCGGATGACACGCTCCACGCCGTCCTTCAGGGTCATGGCCGAATGCGGGCAGCCGGAACATGCACCCTTGAGCCTCACCTGTACCACACCGTCCTTTACATCGACCAGTTCAATGTCACCGCCGTCAGCCTGCAGCGCGGGCCGGATGGATTTGATTGCTTCTTCGACGTTCTTCCGCATGCGCTCTCCTGTATTGAATTAAAATTCCGGTTCACGGGCCCATGAACCGGATACCGGAGGGAAAAATATAATATTCAATCCTGAAAACCAAGAACCGGCCGACTTCGACCTTGTCTGGCTGTTCATTGACGTCCAAAAATCCTTAAAATTCTTCAGAAAACGTAAAAAAGCAAGGGCATCTGCAGTTATTGTAGGAATCTTAAGAAAGATGTTGACTTTTTCACGGCTATTGAGTATTATTACCATCAAATAAGACTACAATTCCTACTAAGGCACTATTAAATGACCGTGAATTTAGAAGAAAAACCGGTATTAACCACCCACGAAGTTGCCAAATACCTGAACGTGTATACCAACACGGTCATCAACTGGATGAACACGGGTAAACTGAACGGATACCGCACCCCCGGCGGCCACCGCCGCATCCTGCGCCAGGAACTTCTCTCCTTCATCCGCAGCAACCACCTGGAAGACTCGCTCAAAGTCAATTCCCGTAAAAAAATCCTGATTGTCGAGGACGACCCGGACGCCATGGACCTTTATATGAGCATCCTCGAAAAGGAAAACTACGACATCAAAAAGTCCTACACCGGGTACAGTTCCGGAATCGCCATCGACTTCAGGCCCGACCTCATCATCCTCGATATTATGCTGCCCGATTTTGACGGTTATAAAATCTGCGACTTTCTCCGAAAGTCGCCCGAGACCGCGGGCACCAAAATCCTGGTCATTTCCGCGATCAGCGAACTGCGAAAGATTAAAAAAATGTACGACCTCGGCGCCAACGAGTACTTGGTCAAGCCGTTCTCCATCGTCGAGCTCAAGAACAAAATAAAAACCTTAATATTTCCGGAAGGAGTGTTGGTCGCGTAATGGAAGAAGAAACCGAAGTCACCCATAAGCTGTGCGAAACGGAAGGGGTGGACGACTTCAACTGCATTGACTGCCCCGAGTTCGACAGTTGCCAGATGATTCTCTACGATTCGTACGATGAGTCCGGCGACGATGGCGACGCCAACGAAAGCGGCCTGACCATCATTTAACAAAGGATTTTTCCCATGCAGTTACCCCGTTATAAAAAGAAAAAGCGCCTCAAGCACAAGGTCTGCCAGGAACCGGGCTGCGGCAAGGAGTTCATCGGGCACCCCATCGCCAAGTACTGCGAGTTCCACCGCAACATCGCCAACCGGACGCGCAAGACCAAGGAGTACGAGGCCGTGGACGTCAAGAACTTCGTGTTCAAACACGGCTTCACCGAGGTCACGGAGCTCGAGCTCTCGTGCCAGCTGCCGGGCTGCAGCGCCAAGTACAAGGTCAAGATTTTCCCCAAGCAGTACATCTACCCCAAGTTCTGCATCGCGCACCGCAACGAGTACAAACGAGACGCCTTTTCCGCGGCCGCAACCGCCTGAAAAAATGATGTCATAAAAAATTTGCCTTTTCCCCTCCTAATGTGATATTTTAGCATAGGAAAACGGTTTACAAAAACCATTCATCCTCAACCAACATTTTTTCTGGGAGGTTCCACGATGGCTGCTAAGAAAGCCAAGAAAGCCGCAAAGAAGAGCGCGCGCAAACCCAACGCTCAGTTCATGAAGCCGGTCAAGCCCAGCTGCGAACTGGCCGAAGTGGTCGGCGAAAAGTCCATTCCCCGCACCGAAATCACCAAGAAGGTCTGGGCCTACATCAAGAAGCACGACCTGCAGGACAAAAAGAACCGCCGCAACATCAATGCGGACGAGAAGCTGAAGGTCATATTCGGCGGCAAAAAGACCGTCAACATGTTCGAGATGACCAAGCTCATCGCCAAGCACCTCAGCTAATTTTTTTTCAAGAGATGCAAAGGTAAAAGGCCCTGCGTTCATCGCAGGGCCTTTTAATTTCTAAAAAGAAACAAGGACATGGCCATCCTCGCCCGCAATGTGCCGCTCCCGGTATTCCTCTGTGTCGAGGAAGGCGCCGCCCGTCGGCTCTCCGCGCTGCTCCACGAAAACAATCTTCATTTCCACCGCCACCTGGTGGTCACGGGCGCCCCGCCGGTGAATGCCATTGCCGGGCGGGTGGCCGAACGGCTGTCCGGGCCCCACGAGACCGTGACGGTCACGGCCAGCACGGCCGAAGAAGCCGAGTGCATCAAGCGGGCCGTGGAACGGTTCGGGGCCGACGTGATCATCGGCGTGGGCGGCGGCACGGTGCTTGACACGGCCAAGTTCGCGGCATCGGAAAAAGGGGTGCCCTTCATCAGCGTGCCCACCGCGGTCAGCAACGACGGCATCGCCTCCCCGGTCTCGGTCATCCGCATCAACGGCGCGGCACGCAGCCTCAACACACACATGCCCGCGGCCGTGGTCGCGGACCTCGCCATCATCCGCCAGTCGCCCCCCGCCACCATCCGCGCCGGGGTCGGCGACCTCGCATCCAACCTGTCCGCATGCGCGGACTGGCGCCTCGCCTATAAAAAAGACAAAGAACCCCTCGATGAATTCACGGAGACCATCTCGCGGAACGCGGCTGTGCGCATCATCGAGGCGGAATCACCGGGCCTCACGGACCCGGCCTTTCTGCGCACCCTCATCGAAGGCCTCATCATGAGCGGCATCGCCATGGGCATCCACGGCAGCAGTCGGCCCAGCTCCGGGGCCGAGCACATGATCAGCCACGCCATCGATCACCTCTTTAAACAAGGCAGCCGCCACGGCGAGCAGGCGGGTCTGGCCACACTCTTCACCCTCTGCCTGCATAAAATATCCGTGGTCCCCCTCCGACGCCTCTTTGCCGCACTCTCCATGCCGCAGGTCCCCGCGGATATCGCGCTCACCAAAAAAGAATTCCTCGCCGCGGTCAGGACCGCGCCCACCATGCGGCCCGGCCGCTATTCCATTCTGAACCAGAGCCGGAAGGCCCAGATTGAGGCCGCCTATGCCCTCGCCTATGAACAGGACTGATCCGGCCGCGCGCCTCAGGGCCCTGCTTTTTCTATTGTTCCTTGTGGCCGCGCCGCACCCATGGGCCGTGGACACGTCCGCTTCCGACCTGGCCGGCAGCCAGCGGTGTCAGCGCTGCCATGGCGCGGTCCATGCGCAGTGGCACAACACTCTTGGCCGCAAGGAATGCGAAAGCTGCCACGGCCCGGGCCGCGCGCACGTTCTGGCCCCCACCGCCAGGAACATCACCCTCCCGCGCACCCCGGGCTTCCGCCACGGCACTGACAAGCCGCCCTTGGCCGCGCCGCGCGACACGCTTCGCGTGGACCTCTTTGTCATGAGCCACTGCCCGTACGGGATTTCCGCGCTCCGGACGCTCCTTCCGCTGCTCTCGCGATGGAAACAGGAGACCCGGTTCACGCTCTATTTCATTGCCCACCGCCGTGGGGACACCCTGCAACCCGCCGTAAAGACAACGGCGGACGCGGATCTGGGGGGCAACACGGAAAAATGCGAAACACCCGAAGGCATGACCGACGGCACGGACCGCTATGTCAGCCTTCACGGGCTCGAAGAAGTGCTCGAGGACCAGCGGCAGTGCATCGTCCAGGAGCGGTTCCCTAAAAAGCTGTACGCCTACCTTGCGGAACGGGTGCGCGACATCACGGGCGATTGGAAAAAGGCGGCAACGCGGGCAGGTTTCACCCACAAGGAAATAACCGATGTCACCGCGCGCATGGACACCCCTTGGGCCGATTCCCTGTTCGACGCCAACATCGCAGTGGCCGGCCGTCTGCGCATCTCGGGCTCTCCCACCCTGTACATCAACGGCGAAGAGTTCGCCGAAGGGGCCGCGCCGTATCCCGTGGAACGCCACTTCTGCCAGAATGCAACTCGCCGCGGACCGTGCAAGGGATTCCCGGCATGCGGTTTTGACGCGGACTGCGTCCGTGAGGGCTTTGAAGGGACGTGCGAAAACCCCATGACCGCAGCCGCAAAATGCCGTTTCGCGCCGGCCGCACGCTTCACCTGCACCGTGGTGAACGACGAGGCGTGCCCGACCTGCCATACCGGCAACCTCATCGCTGAAATAAAAAAACGTTTTCCCGGAGCGCGGCTGGACTTTGTCCCCCTGTCATCGGATACCGGACGGACGCTCATTTCGCACTACGGCCTCACATTCTACCCGGCGTTCCTGTTTGACACGCTGGCGCTCGGCAGCGGAAAATTCAAGGACATCGCGCACACCTTTACACGGGTCAAAGACCGCTTTCTACTGAATGCGCAGGTGGTGAAGACCTATCATTTTCTGGGACGGAAGCCCGACCCTGGAACGCTGGCCCTGTTCGGCGCCTTTGAAAACCCGCCATTTATTGAGATGCTGCGCGACCTTGCGCCCTTCCTGCTCGATTCCGTGCGACCGGCCGGGTTCACCCTGCACCCGGTCGCGTTTGCCAACGAAAAAAAGGGCGCGGCCTGGTTCGATGGCTTTGAAAGCCCCTACGGGCCCGCGGAAGTCCGCGAGGGCGCGCGAAGCCGCTGCGCCCAGGCGCTTTTCCCCGCAACGCAGGCGCTCCGGTACATGGTCTGCCGGGGCTACAACATCCAGGCCCGCTTCGAATCGCATGCGCCCGAACCCGAAGGCGAATGGAAGGCCTGCGCGGACTCGTTCGGGCTTGCAACGGAGAAGCTCACGGCCTGCACGGACGGCCCCCGGGGCGAGGCGCTTTTCCGCCAGAGCCTTTTGCTTGCGGACTCCGCGGGCGTAAACGACCCCGCGCCGTCCTTTCTGGTGAACAATTATTTTAAGGTGTCAGGCTATCACCCGGCCGTGCGGCGGACCCTCGCCCGCGAACTCCTGGGAAAAGGAACGGACCGGTGAAAATCATCATCGCCCGCCATTCCGGCTTCTGCATGGGCGTACGCATGGCCATGAACACGGTCCTCAAGATTGCGCACGAACAGGACCGGCCCATCCAGACCCTGGGCCCGCTCATCCATAATCCACAGACCATGGAGTTGCTCCGGAAAAAGCGGGTGACCGCGGCCGCCACGCCCGGCGAAGTACGCACCGACACCGTGGTCGTACGCACGCACAGCGTGGCCCCGGACGTGCGCGAGGCGCTGGACCGCCGCGGCCTGTCGGTTGTGGACGCCACCTGTCCCCACGTCAAGCGCATCCACGACATCATAAACGAGCACTACCAACAGGGCTACACCATCCTCATCTTCGGGGACGCGGGGCACGCGGAGGTCATCGGCCTCCAGGGCTACGCGCGCGACCGGGGCCACCTTATAAACTCGCCCGGCGACCTTGCGGCCTTTCCGCCCGGCGAAAAAATCTGCCTGGTCGCGCAAACCACCCAGGGCCTGCGCGAATACCAGGCCATCAAGGAGCGGGCCGCCTCCCGCTTCCAGGCCCCGCACATTTTTGACACGGTCTGCCGCGCCACGGACCGGCGCCAGACCGAGGTCGAGGCGCTGGCCCGCGGCACGGACGCGGTGGTGGTGGTCGGCGGAAAAAACAGCGCCAACTCCACGCGGCTCGCCAAAATCGCCCGGCGCCACAACGCGCGCGCCTTCCATATCGAGACGGAGCAGGAGCTTTCGCCCGCGGATTTTGAAGGGCTCAAGAGCGTGGCCGTGGTCTCGGGCGCCTCCACCCCCTCCTGGCTCCTCAACCGCGTGACCGACCGGCTGAAGGAGTTCAGCAACAGCCGCCGGCCCGCGCCGTTGCGCTGGCTCAACCAAGGCGCGGACCTGTTCGTGGCCTACAACGGGTACCTGGCCCTGTGCGCGCTCCTGCTGACCTGGGCCGCCTCCAACCTGCAGGCGCGCCCGGTCCGGCTCTCGCACCTGCTCACGGCCGCGCTCTACATCAATTCCATGTACATCCTCAACCGCATCACGAACATCCGGGCCAACCAGTACGAGGAGATTTTCCACTCCGACGTCATCCACAAGCACCGCCGTTTTTCCGTGGCGCTCTGCCTCATGACGGGCCTCGCCTCCATGGCCCTCGCCTTCCGGCTGGGCTTCCCCGAATTCACGCTGACCGTGCTTGCCTGCGTTGCCGGCATCCTCTACCACGTGCCCCTGTTGCCAAAAAACAATCTCCCCCTCCT
>JAZDKP010000284.1:0-3768 GCA_043802925.1 Fibrobacterota bacterium
TCCGTTTGCTGCCTGAAGGATAAGTACAGGTTTCTTGTCTCCCGGGATAGAAATTATTTCGCGTTTTCTTTAGCCCGCATTTCTCACAGATATTGTCGCGAAATTGCGCAGATGGGTATGGATACAAGGAAGGCGACCGAGGAGACCGGAGACGTACTGTTAGTACGATGGAGGTATCCGACCGAGCCTGACGCCGTAGACATGCCCATATCCGCAATTGCAGCAAATATTTGTGAGAAATGCGGGTTAGTAAGCTTCAAGGTATTCTCGACCAGCTCCCAACCGCCGGGCTCGCCGTGGCCGGGCACCAGCAGGCGGGCCGCGGGGAACCTGTTTTTTACCCTGGCCAGGGTGGCGGGCCAGGCGGCCAGGTCCGCTTCAGCCGTGAATCCCAATGTTTTGGCGGCACCTGCTTTGACCAGGCAGTGCGTGTTTTTTTATTTCGATCTCCTCAATTGGTTATTTTATAGAAAGCGGAATGAAATCGCCAGGGGGAAAAGCCGTGGCTTTTGGCATTCCTTTTATCTTATTCCTCTAGCTCAATTGTAATAATGAAAGTCCTGACTCTAATGCCGTTCATATAGATAGTTATACTTTTCATATCTATTCAAAGAAAATATTTCCGTCCCTCAAGCCTTTGGGCAAAGAATTGGCCTCCCTGGTCAGGGAATGATTTTGGCTTCGCCGATCAATTTATTGAACGGGGCGCTAAGATGCAATTGCCGGACCCAATCGTTCAAATACTCCATATTCAATTGCGGATACTGAACTTCATATACCTTCAAGGCATCCAGATAATGCTTGCGGCTGCCGCCGCAGAGTTCCGACCAACGCAGCTTGGCCAGGATGGTATCCTCGGCGGATGACAGCCAGACATTTTCTCCAAGCAGTGCAAATTCCTGCCGGCGCGAAAAGCGGCTGCGATCGAATTCACTGTCGGTCAGCATCCAGAAATCGACCTTGTCGCCCTCCCGCAAATCGATCACATTGAACATCCCCTGGTTTTTCAGCGCCGTGGTGATGTTTTCGGGGTCGAGATAAAATTCCTCGGCGGGGAAGGCCTGGACAATGCCGGGAATGTCGGACAGACGGATGGAAATGATGATGTCGATATCATGGGTGGAACGGGGTTCGCCCTGAATGCTCGAAACCAGGGAGCCGGTCAGCAGGTAAGGGATTTCCCGCGCCGCCAGGATGCCGACGATCTTCTTCAGTAGATCTGATTGTGACATCCTTCCAGCCTCTCCCGGATCAACTTGTTGAGTTCAATGGCATTAAGGTCGGGAAAACGCCGCCGCATGCCTGCTTTAAAAAGTTCCCGGGTCAAGGCGGACAATTCGAACGCCTTGAGCAAATGCTGCTCCGCGGTCATGCGCCGCAGCACTTTGATGTAAATATCGTGATTGGGCCTGGGTTTAAGATCCGCTGCTTCGTCTTTTCGTACTGTCATCATGTCAATTATACCATTTTTAAGATTTACTTTGAGAAAATTTTTAATTCGGCAATGAATTAATTGGGGACGCCCCTTCCCCACTATCCCAAAATCATAAAGTAATAATGAAAGACCCCATTATCTCCTGGTTGATCTCATTGCAGCGCCTCCACGAACACGGGATTTTCGTTGAGCGTCAGTGTTACCATGCCGTTTGACGTCAATAAGGTTTGCGTGTTGAAGGCCGTCGCATAGTCAACCACGTCTTTGCCGGCAGAGTACCTTGGGACCGCTTCCGTGACCAGCGCCGAGTTTGCTTGCACTCCGGTTATGGATATCATTTTCGTATTGCCGGGCGCAAATGAAGGTTCGTTAAAATAGTCCCACCAGGCGATGAAGACGGGCGCGTTGTTCTTGGAAAACTTGAAAATATGAACATTGTCGGATTCCTGGATTGTCTGGATGTTGCTCCAGTCAAAGCCTTCAAGCATCTCCGTCATTTTCTTGTATGTGTAGTACCCGAGTTTCTTCACACCCAGGCCAAGATCGGACGGCATGGGGCCCGCCGAGTCCCAGCCGTCGTAAATAAGACCAGTAAAGTCGAAATATCTACCGTCGTATTTGAATCCTTCCATGAGGCCGAAGGCAGGGAAAACCTTTTTCACGCCGAAGGAGAGAGGGTAGGCAAACCGCTTGAAATAGTCCAGCGCCTGTTGTTGCTCGGACTGGAACGGACAATCAGGCGCGGACGGCCTGACAGATACCGGATCACCGCTGTATGCCCCCATCTCGGTTATCCAGAACGGGATAGAAGGAAAACCGTCCGCGTCAAGCACTCTGCGGATATGGTCATATGCATCCTTCGCACCGCGGTAATCGCCGGTAGCATTCCCGTACCAGTGGAAATCCATCACATCCACATATTGCCCGTTAAGGGCATCAAGAATGGGCCTGTAGTTCTGATCAAAATTCAAAAGGTAATCGGAAACCGGCGGCATTCCCGGCACGCCGCCAATAAGGACCATGCAGTCCGGACAAACCTCTTTGATCGCCATATAGGTTATCCGTTGCAGGTCTGCAAAGCCTCTTTTCAGGCTGTTTGGTTCGTTTCCCACCTGCCAATATCTGATGGGGGCGTTCAAACCCGCTGCGGCATATGAATCACCGCCATAGCGCTGGACCACAGCTTTAACAAAGGCGACATATTTCTGCTCGTCCACGGGAAAATAGGAACCCGCAAGACAACGGCCTTCATCGCTAGGCCCCTGGGGCGCAATGTTCGCCAGAATATTCATTCCAGCAGGGACCCTGCTCCACTGTCTGTCATATTGAGTAAAATCGTACGCCGGGTCTGCAAGATCGGGCTGGACCAGGAACCAGAACGCATACACCCCATCTCGCGTCCATTTGACACCGATGTTCGCAGCATCGCCGTAGCCATTATTGTTATATCCCGGTCTTGCAACCGAGGCCGGATGAAAACCGAAGGGACTTTCACTGTTTATGTTTTGTACTGCCAACGTAGTATTTCCGGAAACGCTTCCCGAAGTCGCCATGACGGTGGTTGAACCCTCGGAAAGAGAAGTCGCCAGACCAGCAGTGTTGATGGTGGCCACGGCAGTATCAGAAGAAGTCCAGGTTGCCGCTGCAGTCAGGTCTTTCGTGCTTTGATCCGAATAGGTTCCGGTTGCGGCGAACTGTTGAGTTTTCCCAAGCATGATGCGCGTATGGGCCGGCGTTACGGTGATCGAAACCAACGCCGGAGATGCATTGTCTCCGCTGCTGCAGCCGACACCACAAATGAGCTGGGCACAACAAAAGAAGCTGAAAAGATTTCGCGATATGTTTTTATACTTCAAGGAAGCACCTCCACGAAAACGTGTTTTGCACCGCTGTACCAAGTTTTTTTATTTTCAGTCTCCCAAAGCTTGCTTCGTCAATAAAACAATTGCTTGATTGATTTCTTGCAGGCCCGCAATAAATATTCGTCACCCAATCCGGGGCCAAAAACGGTTTTCATTGTCGGCAATTCTTTTTCCAACTCCCCGCCCGCTTCTTCGTCCAGTTGCCTCCGACTGCCAATCAAACCATTGACAAATCTTGCCTCCAGCTATTGCGGATGTTTGTTTTGCAAAATTATAGGCTCGTACTGGCTATACCCCAGAGTCACAAAGTCAAGCACCATCCCCAGTTTTCAATGATTTTATCTTATTGGTTAGTTGACTCGGGGGGAGATGATTGGTTCAGCAATTCGGGCTTGCCCTTGCCCCGTTTGATGGCGAGATTGTCCTGCCTGGCCATGTCGGCAATGGCCATGAACAGAAGCTGGGACAGGT
>JAZDKP010000285.1:0-73019 GCA_043802925.1 Fibrobacterota bacterium
CGGATGCGTCACCACGTTGATGAAACAGGCAGGAATCAGCCGACCGATGGCGTATCAGTTGTTTAAACGTTTTGCGATTGATTTGAAAGAGTATCGAAAATAGATTTCTTTGCATAAAACAACGCTATTCCAGCCATTCCAAACGCGCGACAGCACGCTCGGGCACGATTCCTTCCGGTTTCCCTCATTTTCACCCTCTGTCTTCCGCTTTTGTAAGTCATCCATTTCTTAATCACGATGGGTCTGATTCCCCGCAGCGCTTGTACTGAGTTATTAAAAAAATCCATTTTTCAATCTTGACTTGAATTACAAGATATTGTATCTTAAACCCGTCTTAAGCAATACGGATAGTGTAATTTGAGTTGTAACTAAGATAAAAATCATAAACTTAACCACGGACCGCCATGTATCTTAAATCTCTGAAAGTTTGCGGCTTCAAATCCTTCGCGGATGTCCACACGGTTAATTTCAACCCGGGCCTCACCGCCATCGTGGGCCCCAACGGGTGCGGTAAGTCCAACATCATCGACGCCATCCGTTGGGTGCTGGGCGAACAGCGGGTCAAGGCCCTCCGTTCCGAAAAAATGGAAGACGTCATTTTCAGCGGCACCATCCGCCGAAAACCCCTTAATTTCTGCGAAGTGACCCTCACCATTGAAAACGACGACAACGTCCTGCCCGTCGAATACAACACCGTGGCCATCACCCGCCGCATGTTCCGCACGGGTGAAAGCGAATACTTCATTAATAAGCGCCTCTCGCGCCTCAAGGACATCACCGCGCTCTTTTTCGACACCGGCATGGGCATCGGCTCCTACTCCCTCATGGAACAGAAACAGATTGACCGCGTGCTTTCGGACAAGGACGAGGAGCGGCGCACCATGTTCGAGGAGGCGGCCGGCATCAACAAATACCGCAACCAGCGCAAGGAGGCCCTCCGGAACCTGCTCAAGACGAGCGAAGACCTCCAGCGCCTCTCGGACCTTGTGGCCGAAAAGGAACGCACGGTCAAGATGCTCGCGCGCCATGTCGAAAAAGCCAAAAAGTTCCGCGAATACAAAAACGAGCTCACCCAGATTGAAGTGGCCTTCTGCCACGGCATCTTCAAGGACATCTCCGATAAGATCAAGGAAGAGAGCCGCATCCACGGTGACTTGCGCGTCCAGAAAGAAATGCACGAGGCCGAAATCTCCACGGCCAACACACTGGTGCAGGAAAAGGAGCTCATCGCGCTTCAAAAAGAAGAGAAGGTCCAGGAGAGCAACCGTGAAATGCACGAACTCTCCGAACAGATGCACGCGGTCGAAAACAAAACCACCCAGCTCAAGGGGCGCATTGACGGCGCACACCGTGCCATCGAGCAGGCCGAGGCCTACCAGGGCAAGCTCACCGACACCATCGCCAAATCACGCGATGACCACGCCCAGATTGAGCGGACGCTGATTGAGCACGAGACCCGGCTGGCCGACGCCGAGACCGCCTACCTCGCCTGCCGCCGCGATTTTGACAATTTTGAAATTGAGGCGGCCGAAAAAAAACTCGAGCACAACCGCGGCCAGCAAAAGAAAATCGGGCTCATGGAGGAGGAGGCCGAACTCCGCGCCAACCTCGAAAAAAGCAAGTCCATCTCGCAGAACCACCTCGAGAACAAGCTGTCGGTCGAGCACAGCATTGCCGAGGAGAAAAAACGCGGGGAGTCGTGCGGCCTGCGCATCCATGAATGCCGGGAGTCGTTGAAAAGCGCGAGCGAGGAATTCTCCAACCTGTCCGGCTCGCGCGACGTGCTCGTGGCCAAAATCCAGAGCGAGGAGCACCACTACCGGGCGCTCCTCGAAACCGAAAAGACCCTCGAAGCCACGCTCATCTCGGACCGCAAAAAACTCGAGTTTGTGGAAGAGCTCGCCAAAAACCACGAAGGCTACAAGGAAGCCGTGCGCTCGGTCGTGGAAAAAGGCCTGCCCGGCATTCGCGGCATCGCGGCCGACATCCTCGACGTCCACCCCGACTATTTTGTGCCCATCGAATCCGCGCTGGGTTCGCGCGTGCAGTACGTGCTGGCCGACACCCACGAAAGCGCGCAGGAGGCCATCCGCTTTCTGCAGGACGGCAAGCTGGGCAAAGCGAGCTTTGCGGTGCGCGAGCACCTGCAGGTACGCCCCCGGCCGCAACACCTGGGCGGGCTCGAGCAACTCGACGGCGTCATCGGCTGGGCCGAGCGCTTTGTGGCCGGCAAGGGCGAGTTCGCGGAAATGGCGCAGCTCCTGCTCAACGACGTGCTCCTGGTGCGCGACGCGTCCGTGGTCCCGGCCGTCCGCGAGCAGTGCGGCGACTTCACCGTGCACTGCATGACCCTCCAGGGCGACAGTTACGCCACCAACGGCATCGTACGCGGCGGCGAGTTCGGCCACGAGGAACTGGGCCTCCTGGGCCGCACCAAGTATATCGAAGGCCTGCGCAAAAGCATCCAGAAATGCCAGACGGAAATCGAACAGCGTGAAAACGAAAAAACCGCCACCCTCCTGACGCTCGAAGAGGCCAAAAAGGCGCTGTTGGAAATCGACGAAAAAATCAATTCAGGCCGCCGTGTCCGCCAGGAGCACGAAGGCAACATCCGCCACCTCGACGAGGAAATCCTCCGCATCCAGACCCGTGAAAACGAGGCCCTTGAGCAGATACGCCACCTTGAGCGCCGTTACGAGGAGAACCGGGTCGACGAACAGCGCATCGAGCAGGCCCTGGCCGTGCTGGACGAAAGCAAAACAGAGACGGAAAGCGCGCTCCTCCTGCTCGAGGAGGATCTGAAAGCCCTCGACCTCCGCCGGAACACGGTCACCGAGGCCCTGCGGAACGCGGAACTCCATTTCAGCGGCCTCAAGCAGGAAATAAACACGCTCCGCAAGGAATTCCAGAAAATCGACCAGTCCATCAACGACGCCTACAGCGACCTCGAAGGCCGCCGCGAGGAACGCAACAAGCTCGAAATCGAAATCGAGGAGCACACCCAGGAAATCCGCAGGCTCGAAATGGCCCTCGAGGAGGCCCGGGTCCTGCGCAACGAAAAAGACAAGGAAGTGGCCAGTCGCCGCGAATCGTATGCGGCCCTGCAGGGCGAGGTCCAGGACCTCCGCCACGCGGCCCAGGACAGGGGAAAGCTCCAGTCCGAGCTGCAGGAAAAAATACATGCCAGCGAAATGAACCTCGAACGGTTCAACGAAAAGCGGCGTTCCATGGTCGAACGCATCTGGGAGGAGTACGAAAAGGACTTAAGCGCGCTGACGGACGAAGCAACCGTCCTTGGCATGACCGAGGACGAGGCGCGCGACAAAATCGACGTGCTGCGCAAGCGGCTCAAGACCATCGGGCCCAATGTCAACCTGTCCGTGCTCGAGGACTACGAAGGCGAAAACAAGACCTACGAGGAACTCTCGCGCCAGAAGACCGATCTTGAGACCGCCAAGGGAACGCTCGAAAAGCTCATCCGCACCCTCGACAAGGAAGCCAGCGTCAAGTTTGTCGAGACCTTCAACCAGGTCCGCGAAAACTTCCGCAACGTCTTCATCGGGCTGTTCGAGGGCGGCGAGGCCGACATCCGGCTCGAGGACGATCCCGACCCGCTGAACGCGCGCATCGTCATCTACGCGCGGCCGAGCGGCAAGAGCATGAAAGGCATCAACCTGCTCTCGGGCGGTGAGCGCGCGCTCACGGCCATCTCGCTCCTCTTCGGCCTCTACCTCGCCAAGCCCTCCCCGTACTGTATCCTCGACGAAGTGGACGGCCCGCTCGACGACGCCAACATCGGCCGTTTTGTGAACCTCATCCGCCGGTTCTCCGAAAAAACGCAGTTCCTCATCATCACGCACAATAAAAAGACCATGGCGGCCTGCGACATCCTCTACGGCGTCACGCTCGTGGAACCCGGCGTGTCCAACACGGTGTCCGTCAGCCTGTCGAGCAAGGAAGACGAACGGAAAATCGACGAACTCATCGGCCAGACGGTGTCCGTCAACTAGCGGCCGTCTGATAGTCCTATAAAAAAGGCCGTTCCTTCACCGGGGCGGCCTTTTCATTGAAAGGATCAACATGTTTTCAAGCGCCACCCGAAAGGCCGCGGCCGCCATGGTTGCCGTGGGCCTTGTGATGGGCTGCATCTTCCCGCCCTTTGCCCTGCTTTTCGCGGACATCAAGCCGGGCCGGACACTGCCCTTCTTCCTCTGCTGCGTCGCGGCCGGCGCGGTCGTCGCGGCCGCCAACTACGCCATTGTCAAATCCACGCTCCTGCGAAAAATCCGTGTTGTGGCGCAAACGCTCAAGGGCATGGCCTCGGGCCGTGGGGACCTCACGCAGCGGCTCCCCATGCGCAAAATGCCCTGTTCGAATTTAAAACAGTGCGGGAAAAACGATTGCCCCGAGTACGGCCGTGAAGCGGCCTGCTGGGACACGGTCGGATCCAACGCCCCCGGGCAAATCCACTGCCCGGGCATCCTTTCGGGCAAGCTGAAAAGCTGCCATGAATGCTCCGTCCTGCAGGCGGCCGTCCGCGACGAAACCGATGAGGTGGCCGTGTGGGTCAACACCCTTTTCGGCCGGATGTCCCAGATAATCAAGCAGATGGCCGATCACGCCGCCACGCTTTCCGCCGCGGCCCGCGAACTCTCCGCAGCCTCGGTGCACCTGGCCTCCCGGGCCGATGCCCTTAAAAACCAGAGCGGCGCGGTGGCGCTGGCCACGGAAAAGTCCACGGACAACGTCAATGCCGTGGCCACGGCCGCGGAGGAGATGTCCACGTCCATCAGCACCGTCGCGGCGACCATCGGGCAGATGTCGGCCTCCGTGGGCGACGTCGCGCGGAACTGCCAGAAGGCATCGCAGGTCGCCTCGAACGCGGACAAGCAGGCCCGGTCCACGCAGACCCTGGTCGAGGCACTCGGCGCCTCGGCCACCGAAATCAGCCGGGTCATACAGCTCATTGACGCCATCGCGGATCAGACCAACCTGCTCGCACTCAACGCCACCATCGAGGCGGCGAGCGCAGGCGAGGCGGGCAAGGGCTTTGCGGTCGTGGCCGCGGAAGTCAAGGCCCTGGCCCGGCAAACCGCCCAGGCCACGGACGAAATCCGCGGCCAGATTGAACAGATGCAGTCGGGCGCCGAGGGCGCCATCAAGGAAATCAACGCCATCGCGCAGGTCATCGGCGAAATGAGCGCCATCTCCCTCACCATCGCAAGCGCGACCGAGGAGCAGAGCGTCTCCGTGCACGAGGTGGCCCGGAACGTGGGCGGCGCAAGCAGTATGGCGGACGACATCGCCAAAAACGTGGCCGGCTCCTCGCGCGGCCTTCAGGAGATTGCCGGGAGCATGCACATCATGGACCGGACGGCCGGCGAAACCACTGAAGGCGCGGGACGCGTACGCAACAGCGTGGATCAACTGGCCCGCATGGCCGGGGACCTGGACGTGATTGTACGTCAGTTCAAGGTCTGACGTTTTGCGAAGGCGCCGCCTGACGCCAACAGGTCGAGCGCCGGGATGGCAAGCCGCTTTTTCACCCTCTCCATGCCGTGCGTAAGCGAAGCGCGGACTTTCGCTTTCCCGACAAGGCGCTAACTTCCGTCCCCTGCCAAAATATTTGATCTTTGGCTTTTCAAATGCTTATCTTAGCATAACTTAGGTTGAACTATTTTACTTGTAATTCATAGCAAAAGGAACAACCATGGCCACACTTTCATTTCGGCATGTGTACAAGGAATTCACCGGTGGCGTCCAGGCGGTCAAGGACTTCAATCTGGAGGTCAAAGACAAGGAATTCGTCGTTCTTGTCGGCCCCTCCGGCTGTGGAAAGACCACCACACTCCGTATGGTGGCCGGCCTCGAAGAAATCAGCCGTGGTGATATTTTTATTGACAACATCAAAATTAACGATGTGCCGCCCAAGGACCGCGACATCGCCATGGTGTTCCAGAACTACGCGCTCTATCCCCACATGGACGTCTACAACAACATGGCCTTCGGCCTCAAGCTCCGTAAGTATCCCAAGGAGGAAATTGACCGCCGCGTCAAGGAAGCCGCCGACATCCTCAATATCCGCCAGTACCTGGCCCGCCGTCCCAAGGAGCTTTCGGGCGGCCAGATGCAGCGCGTGGCCGTGGGCCGCGCCATCGTGCGCCATGCCAAGGTCTACCTTTTTGACGAACCCCTCTCCAACCTCGACGCCAAACTGCGCGTCGAAATGCGTGCGGAACTGAACCGCCTGCACAACCGCCTGCAGGCCACCATGATTTACGTGACCCACGACCAGGTCGAAGCCATGACCCTCGGTGACCGCATCATTATCATGAAAGACGGCCTCATGCAGCAGAGCGACTCCCCGCTGGCCCTCTACGACCGACCCGTCAACAAATTCGTGGCCAGTTTCATCGGCACTCCGGCCATGAACTTCCTGATCGGCCGCCTCGAAGGCACGGGCAAGGAAAACTGTAAGTTTCTGTTCGGCGACTACCAGATTCCGATTCCCGCAAAGCTGTTCGACAAGGTCGCCTCCTCGCTCAACAAGGAGGCCTGGTTCGGTATCCGGCCCGAACATGTCTACGACGCAAAATACAAACGCGAAGACGCGCCGGATCTCAACATCATGGGCACCATCGAAGTCATCGAACGGCTGGGAAACGAAATCCTCATCTATCTCTCCGTGGCCGGTCAAAAGCTTATCCTCAAAGAGGACGCGCACTGCAAGGCCGAGGTCGGCGAAAAAATCAACATCACCTTCAATCTGTCGCTCCTGCACATTTTCAACAAGGAAACCGAAGAAAACCTCGTGGTGAAATGAAAAAAGCAGCCGGCACCCTGGCTAAGGCCGCCTTCACAGCGGGTGTCATGGCCTGGCTCCTTCACAAATCAGATCTCCACGCCATCGGCCAACAGCTCCGGGAGGCGCACCTTTCCTCCTTCCTGCTGCTGTTCCTGTTTGTGGTCATCGGCAACCTCGGCCAGGTGCTCCGCTGGCAAGCGCTCGTGCAGAACATCGCGGGCCGCGTCTCCTTCTTCCGGCTCCTCCAGTTCCACATGATCGCCATCTTCTTCCAGAGCTTCCTGCCCAGCTCCATGACCGTCGAAATCGTCAAGGGCTGGCTGCTCTCCCGCGTCACGGACGCCAAAAAAGCCTACGGCTCGGTTCTGTTCGGAAAGTTCATGGGCCTCTTCGTGCTCTTTGTCTTCTTCGCGGGGCTCCTCCTCCTCCAGCCCGGGCTCATCCTCGGCAAGGGTTACTCCGGCAAGCTGGCGCTGGGCATGGGGCTCTTCCTTTGCATGGCCCTTGTTGTCTTCAGCAAAAAAGTGTCGCGTTTTCTCTTCGCCCGTTTTGAATGGCTTTCCAATAACCGCTGGTTTCTCAAGGCCAAGGCTTTCCGCGAGGAAATTTACAACTACCGCTACGCCCCGCAGGCCGTGGCCAAGGCAATCATTTTCTCGGTGATTATTTTCCTCGGGTCCATCATCTCAACCTACTTTTCCTTCCGGGCCGTCAACTTTCCCGTGCCTTTCACGGCCTGCATGATCACCATTCCCGTCATCTATGTGCTCATGATGCTGCCCATCAGCATCAACGGCATCGGCCTGCGCGAAGGCCTGCTGCTCCTCTTCCTCAAACCCTGGAACCTCACCGTCGATGCGCTAATCAGCTCCTCCATCCTCGCCTACGCCGTCATTTATACCCTCTGCCTGCTCGGGGGCCTCGTTTACCTGCTGAGCGGCATCAAAGGAGTCCAATTTGGCAAAGAAAAAAAGCCCGCCTGACCCGGCCCGCGTAGCGCCCGCGGCCCCGTCCACCTTCGCCTTCCTGACAACAGGAATCTTCGCGCCCTACGCGCCTTATTGCCTCCTCCTGCTCCTGACGCTCTGCTTTTTTCTGCCCTTTATTTTCTCGCGCGACATGATCTACGGGTCGGACATGGTCAACGGCATCTACAGCAAAATCTTCTATGCGGACTTCTTCAGCCGTTTTTACACTTTCCCGCGCTGGAACCCGCTCTCGCTTTCGGGCATGCCCACACTGGACGCCTTTATGGGCGACATGTTCTACCCTTTAGCGTTTCTGAATGTGATGGGCGGCGTTGACAATATGCATAAAGCCCTCGGCTATAAATACGTGGTCTCGGTTTTCATGGCCGGCTGCTTCATGTTCCTCTTTCTCCGTAAAGGGCTTTCGCTGCGCACCGGGGTCGCGCTCCTCTTCGCCGTGGGCTTTATGTTCAACACCGAGTTCACCTCGCACATGTTTCCGGGCCACGACGGTAAAATGTTCGTCATCAGCCTCCTTCCCCTCGCGCTCTTCTCCCTTAAAAGGCTGCTCGACACGCTCGACCTCCGCTTTATCGCGCTCCTCGCCCTGTCCATCGGGCTCATGCTACTTACATCACATGTGCAGACCACCTATTTTACGCTCTGGGGCCTCTTTTTCTATTTCGTGTTCGAGACCGTGCGGGGGTTCCTGAACGGCCGCGACCGCAAAAAAGCCGCGCTCCGCGCCGGCGCCTTTGCGCTGGCCGTGGGCCTGGGCCTGGGCTGCGGCATGGTCCAGTTTCTGCCGCCCTATACGTTTACCAAGCAATACTCCGTTCGTGGCGAGGGCGATAAAACAAGCTACGAGCACGCCATCTCGTGGTCCATCCATCCCGAAGAGGCGGCTGCGCTCATTGTGCCCGAATTCTGCGGCTTTGCGGACAAGGACCAGGCGTATGAGGGGCCTCGCTACTGGGGTCGCAACCCCTTCAAACTCAACAACGAATACGCGGGTATCGTGGCCCTCGCCTTTGCCGTCTTCTTCATCGCCCTGTACCGGCGCGAGCGCTTTGTGCTCTTCTGGGCAGGGCTCGGCCTGTTTGCGCTCGTGTACGCACTGGGCGGCAACACCCCCTTCTTCTACCTGTTCTACGCGCTCCTTCCGGGCGTCAAGCTCTTCCGCGCGCCCAGCATGATCATGTTCTGGTTCTCCATGGCGCTCTGCGTCATCTCGGCCTGGGGGCTGGATCGCCTGCTCGGGGACATGGCCGCCGGAAAAACCGACTTTACAAAGCCCGCCAAGCGGCTTTTTATAGCCTTCGGCGTGCTGACCGTGCTCACGCTCGTGGCCGCCGCGGGCCAAAACGCGGTGTACGGCTTCTGGAAGGGGCTTGTTTTTTCCGGCATGGGTCCGGACAAGACGCAGGCCTTTAACGCCAACTATCCCTCGTTTGTGCGCGGCAGCCTGTTCGCGTTTCTCTTTGGCGGCAGCGCACTGATAGGGCTGTGGGCCTTTTTAAAAGGCGCGCTCAAACCCGGCGCATTGATAGGCCTCCTGATGATTATCATGGTTGCCGACCTTTTCCGCGTGGATTACTACTTTTTCAAACTGGTGGATCCCCTAAACTTTACCGGGCGCAACGAGCCGGCCTTAAACGACCTCGCCCAAAAGGCTGTGAATGAAAAATTTCGCGTCTTGCCCGTGCCCGGCCACGCGGGCGACAACGAGGCGCAGCTGTACGGGCTTGAAAGCGTGGGAGGCTTCCACGACAACGAACTCAAATGGTACCGCGAATTCCGGGGCGGACAGATGTCTGAAAACTTTCTCACACAACTTCAGCAGGGCCGCGTCGAAGGCAACGCCTTTCTCGACCTGCTGAACGTCCGGTACGTCATTTTCCGGCCCGGCAAAGACAAGGGCCTCGTCTACGCCGAAAACCAAGGCGCCCTGCCGCGCGCCTTTTGCATTTCGCAATATGATGTCGTGGACTCCGGCGCAATTCTTTCCCGCCTGCGCGACTCCGCTTTCCCCTACCGCACGCGCCTCCTGCTCACCGAAAAGCCGGGCATTGACATTGCGCAGAACAACACCCTGCCCTGCGGCCGGGTCGAAAAAATCGAATACACCGGCAACCGCCGGGTGTACGAGGCCGACATGCGCGCCCCAGGCCTCCTTGTCTTTTCCGAAATCTTTCTGCCCTATTGGCAGGCCACTGTCAACGGCGTCCGCACCAAGGTCCTGCGCGCGGACTATGCGCTCATGGCCGTGGCCCTTCCCGCAGGGAAACAGCGGGTCGAATTCGCCTATGAATCACCGAACATCGCGCGGGGCGCGAAAATCACTTTCGCGTCACTCGCAGTCTGCATTGCCCTGCTTTGCGCGGGCTTTGCGTTAAAAAGAAGACGCGCACCCGGTGCGGTAGAAAGCGTGAATGGTTAAAAAAAAAGTCCTGGTTACGGGCCTCTGGGGCCTGCTCGGGCAAAACCTTCTTCAGGCGCTCAAAGGCGGATACGAAGTCACGGGACTCGACATCGCGCCCGCGCCGCCCGCGCTCGCGGGATCCGTACCCTGCCATGCCGTGGACATCACGGATAAGAACGCGCTCGCCCTGTTCTTCAAGGAATACCGGCCCGACATCCTCATCAACACCGCGGCCATGACCAACGTGGACGGTTGTGAAAAGGAGAAGGAACAGGCGGACGCGGTGAACCACGGCGCGGTGCGCAACCTGCTTGCTGCCTGCGGCCCAATCGAACGCTTTGTCCAGATTTCCACGGACTATGTCTTTGACGGCAAAAACGGCCCCTATGCGGACAACGCCGCGCCCAATCCCATCAGCGAATACGGCCGGAGCAAGCTTGCGGCCGAACAGGCCGTGCAGGCCTCGGGAAAAAGTTTCCTCATCGTGCGAACCATGGTCCTCTGGGGCAGCGGGCACGGCCTCAAACCTGACTTTCCATCCTGGGTTAAAAACTCGCTTGCCGAAGGACAGACCATTCGTGTGGTGACCGACCAGGTCGGCAACATCACCCTTGCGGCCAACCTGTCGCAGAACATCCGCGCCTGTCTACAAGCCGGGACCATGGGTACCCTCGCGCTCACAGGGGCGGACATTCTCGACCGCCATACCATCGCCTGTTGTGTCGCGGACCACTACGGGCTGGACCGCCGGCGAATTCTACCCATCCGCACCGCGGACCTTCACCAGCCCGCGCCGCGGCCGTTGAACTCCGGGTTCACACTCAACCGCGCGCGGACCCTTCCCGGCGTCAGGTTTCTCACATTCGATGAACAATTAAAGGAAACGGACCATGGATAAAAAAGCGCTCATCTGCCTGCCCACGTACAATGAAAAGGAAAACCTCGAGAAGATCACGGCAAAGATATGGTCGGTCGTGCCGTTGCTGCACATCCTTGTCATTGACGACAATTCGCCGGATGGTACCGGCCAGATAGCCGAACAGATTAAACTCCGCCACCCGGAGAACCTGCATGTGCTGCACCGGCCGGGCAAGGCGGGCCTGGGCCGAGCCTATCTTGACGGGTTCCGCTGGGCCCTCGAACACGGGTATGATTATATCTTTGAAATGGACGCAGACTTCTCGCACAACCCCGACTACCTGCCCGAGTTCCTCAAGGTCATTGATGACAACGACCTCGTGGTAGGCTCGCGCTACCTGACCGGCATCAATGTCATCAACTGGCCCATGTCGCGTCTCCTGCTGTCATGGTCCGCGAGCCAGTTCGTGCGCATTATCATCGGCCTGCCCTTCACGGACGCCACGGGCGGCTTCAAATGCTTCCGCCGCACCACCCTTGAGGCGCTCGATTTCTCAAAGATAAGCTCCAGCGGCTACTCCTTCCAGATTGAACTGAACTACCTGGTCTGGAAAAAAGGGTTGAAAATCAGGGAAATCCCCATTATTTTTGTTGACCGCATGCACGGCACATCCAAAATGTCCACGGGGATCGTCAAAGAGGCACTGCTGCTGATATGGAAACTCCGGCTGAAAAGTCTGTTCCGCTGACCGCCTCCGGGCCGGACACTTCCGAAGTCCGGCTCTCCGTGGTTATCGTGAGCTACAACGTCTCGGGCTATCTCAACCACTGCCTGGACTCCGTGTTCCACGCCTGCCAGGGCTTTACGCACGAGGTGATTGTGGTGGACAACGCGTCCACGGACAACACGCTCGACATGATCCGGGAAAAATACCCGGCCGTGCGGCTTGTCGAAAACCCGCAGAACGTCGGCTACTCGCGCGCCAACAACCAGGGCATCCTCATTGCACGGGGCCGCTACATCCTCCTGCTCAACCCCGACACCATCGTGCCTTCGCAAGCCTTCCGCCTGTCCATGGGCTATCTCGACACCCATCCCGAAACCGGCCTCATGAGCCTCAAAATCGTGAACGCGGACGGCTCCTTCCAGCCGGCCTGCCGCCGCGGCTTTCCCACGCCCATGACCGCCTTCTACCGGATGGTCGGGCTGTCAGGCCTGTTTCCAAAAAGCGCCCGCTTTGGCCGCTACAACCTCACCTTCCTCGACGAGAACGCCGAAAGCGAGGTCGACGCGGTCTGCGGCGCCTACATGATGGCGCGGGGCGACATCCTGAAAAAGACGGGCGGCTTCGACGAAAAGTTCTTCATGTACGGCGAGGACATCGACCTCTGCTTCCGCGTCAAGACCGCGGGTTACGGGGTCGCCTACTTCCCGGCCTGCGAGGTCATCCATTTCAAGGGCGAAAGCTCGCGGAAAAACCGCCTCCAGAGCGCCGCGCATTTCTACAATTCCATGTTCATCTTCACGAACAAGTATTTCGGCCAGCGCATGGGGTTTTTCCCAAAAAGCGTCCTGTTCCTGGGCATCTTCCTGAACGCCTTTGTCAAGCTCGCCGCGGATTGGACCTTCAAGGGCGCGGCCGGACTCCTTGACGCCGCTATTTTGAACGCCGCGCTCGCAATGGCGCTCATCCTCAAGTTCGGGGGGCCGCCCAATTTCTACGCCTTCACCGAACCCCGCTGGATTTTGCTCCTTCACGCAAGCCTGACCGGGTCCTTCCTGGTCACGCTCACGGTCCATGGCGTCTATACAAGCGCGGGCCGTCCTTTCCGCGAGCACGCCAAGGCAATCCTCATCGCCTCGGTCCTGTTCTTCGCCTTTGTTTATTTCATCCCCAATGTCCGCTTCTCGCGCCTCGCCTTCCTTGGCACCGGCGTCGCGGCCCTCGTGCTGCTGCCCGGCTGGCGCTTTGCGCTCCGGCCCCTGGCCCTGCTGCTGCGCACCCCGCTCGCGGTGCGGCGCCGTTTTGTCATTCTCGGCACCGGCCCTGCGGCGCAGCGGGTCTTTGAAAAGCTCTGCCAGGACGATGCGCAGAAAAAGGCCTTTTTAGGTTTTTTAAACTACGGTTCAGAGACGTCCGGGGTGGATCCCGCCCGGATCCTGGACAGGGTGGAAAACCTTCAGGCCGTGGTAAAGTCGCGGAAGGTGAACGAAGTCATCATCGCGGAAAACGGGTCCGCGGGAACAATCGCACTCGTCAACTACTGCACCAAGAACAACATCAGCCTCAAAATGGTGCAGTCCATCCACGGCCAGGACAAGTACTACCTGCTGGACGTGAAAATGTCCGAACACGTGATATTGTAAATCTTCTACCTCTGTTTCTATTCAACTCACCCCCTTTCCCCCCTCTCTCGCAGAGAGAGGGGGCCTGGATTTGAAACATTTGAAACAAACGATTCAAAACATTCGTTATTGTTATGTTTTATTGCTTTATCAAAAGCCCCCCTCTCTCTGCGAGAGAGGGGGGAAAGGGGGGTGAGTTACTCCGGCTGCAGCGCGTCCAGGATGTTGGCGTACTGCACGGAGAGATCGTGGATCTCCCGCAGCCAGAAAGCGTCCGTGCCCCATTCGGGAAATCGGGCCTGGAACTGGAAATCGTCCCGCTGCATGTTGCACCAGGCCGCGAAATAGATGATCCGCATGGCGCGGAGCCCTTCAATAAGCAGCGCGGAACGCGGGGAGACCTCCCGAAACTGCCGGTAGCCGACGAGAAGCCTGTCAAGGAGGGGCGCACAGGCCGGATAGTGGTCGGGCAGAAGAAGCCAGAAGTCCTGCACAGCCGGCCCGTTCATCATGTCGTCAAAATCGATGATCATCAACCCTTCGCCCGGGCGTTCGATGATGTTGCCGGAATGAAAGTCGCCGTGGATCCGGATGCGATCCATGCCTTCAAACAAGGGCGTCACAACGTCAATAATGCGTTGGCAGATGTCGCTGAAAGCCTGGCGCCGGTTCGCGGTCACCCCCTCCTTCACAAGCTGCTCCGCGTATTTTACCGTGGTCTCCTGCGGGGTCAGGACGAGGCGGGCGGGCGCAGCCATTTTCTGCCCTGTATTATGAAGGCGTCCCAGCAGCTGGCCGATGCGCAGCCAGCTTTCGTCCCCTTCAATGTCAAACTGCCGTCCCGCCCGCCTTGGAAAAACCGCGAACGGGATGCCGTCAAAGAGGCCCAACCCTTTTCCGTCCGACAGTTTAAGCGGGCAGACGACCGGAATTTCACTCTCCGCGCAGTCCGCAAGGAAGTCCTGCTCGTCCTGTAAGGCGGCAAGCGTCCACCGGCCGGGCCGGTAAAACTTGGCGATATAAGGAATTTCGTCCTCGGTCCGCACCTCGTAGACCCGGTTGATGTAGCTGGGCAGGGGGCGGATAGTGGGCCCAAGACGCACACCAAGTGCCGCCTCCAGCGCGGGCAAAAAGCGGTCAGGGGTGAGTTCAGTAAAACCGTTCATAAAGGGTAAATATAGATTATAAGCATAAGAAAACCCATCCCCTGTCCCCTTCCCTTTTTCGAAAAAAGGGAAGGGGCTGATTTACAATAAAAGATATAATTTCAATAATTTGACTTCAGATATTTGATCCACGATGAAATAAAAATTTCCCCCTCCCTGCCGTCGCGGGAGGGAGGGGGCAGGGGGGTGGGTTTCCATTAAATTCACCCATATCACACTAATCAACACGAATGTAATAATTATAAATTTTATAAAATTCAGCGATTAAATCTATATTCCTTACCATGGGAATTATTTATTTTATTTGTGCTTCAGTAAGACGCCTAAACCCCATATAAGGAGTTTGACGTGAGCAATTACGAACGATTGACCGCTGCGCCGATTCTGGAATTTGAAAAGCCCATCGTGGAGCTGGCCCGCAAGATAGAGGATATGAAGAACTTCACCTCCTCGGAGAACATCGAATTTCAGGATGAAATCGGCAAGCTGGAGTCCAAGCTCCAACGCGTTAAGAACGACATCTACGAAAAACTCACCTCCTGGAACCGCGTCCAAATGGCCCGCCATCCAAAACGCCCCTTTACTCTCGATTACGTGGGCGCCCTCATGACCGACTGGGTGGAGCTCCACGGCGACCGCGGCTTTGCCGATGACCAGGCCATGGTCACGGGCATGGCCAATTTCAACGGCCGGCCGGTCTACGTCATCGGCCAGCAGAAGGGCAAGGACGTAAAGGAAAACATCCGCCGCAACTTCGGCTGCCCGCACCCCGAAGGCTACCGCAAGGCCCTCCGGGTCATGAAGCTTGCGGAAAAATTCAACCGCCCGGTTCTCTGCTTCATCGACACCCAGGGTGCCTATCCCGGCATCGGCGCCGAAGAGCGCGGGCAGGGCGAGGCCATCGCCCGCAACCTGCGCGAAATGTCGGTGCTCAAAGTTCCCATCCTGGTCATCATCATCGGCGAAGGGGCCAGCGGCGGCGCGCTCGGCATTGGCGTGGGCGACCGCATCCTCATGCTCGAAAACGCCTGGTACTGCGTCATTTCTCCCGAAGGCTGCGCGGCCATCCTCTATGGCGACCGTGCCAAGGCCCCGGAAATGGCCGAAACCATGCAGCTCACCGCGGACAAGCTCCTCAAACTCGGCCTCATCGACAAAATCGTGCCCGAACCGCAGGAAGGGGCACATCGCGACCCGGAAACAACCATCCGTACCGTGGGCGACTACCTCGAAGCCGAGCTGGAGGCCCTTTCGGCCGTACCCATCGACGCCCTGGTGGAACAGCGCATCCAGAAATATTTCAATATGGGCGTAGTCAAGGAATCCGCATGATAGCCCGGGACCTGCTCGACCTCCTCGTCTGCCCGGAAACCCGGACCCCGCTCCGCGTTGCCGACAACGCGCTCATCACGGCGCTGAATAAGAAAATAGCGGGCAACGCGCTTAAGAACCGCGCGGGAGAACGCGTGACCGAGCCTTTCGACGGCGGCCTTGTCCGCGAGGACGGAAAAGTCCTCTACCCGGTGCGGAAGGACATCCCCATCATGCTCACGGACGAATCCATCGCACTCTCATGACAAACCGGAAAATACTCACCCTGCCGGGTGTGCTCGCCCGCGTACGCGTTGCACGCAAGGCCGGACACACCATTGTGACCACCAATGGCTGCTTTGACCTGCTGCACCCGGGCCATGCGCAGTACCTCGCAGCAGCCAAAAAACTGGGCACCCTGCTCTTTGTGGGCGTCAACAGCGATGCTTCGGTGCGGGCAAACAAAGGCCCGGGCCGGCCGGTCAACAACGAACAATCGCGCATGGCCATGCTCGCAGCACTTTCGGCCGTGGATGGTGTATTTGTGTTCCGTGAAAAGGACCCGATCCGTTTTATCGAAGCGATTCGGCCGAACATCCATGTCAAAGGCGGCGACTACCAGGGCCGCATCCTTGAACAGGACGCGGTGGAACGCAGCGGCGGCCGCGTCCGCCTGCTGACGTTCCTGCCCGGCCATTCGACCACGCGCCTCATCGCGCGCATCGTCCGGGCCTCCGGCCGGAAAAAAAGGAAAAAGAAGGCATGAACCTGAACAAGGACGAGCTCCGCAACCTCGAGGAACGGGTGAAAAAAGTCCCGGGCTCCCCGGGCTTCGCCCGCCTGGCCGACCATTACCGGATCGCGGGCCATGTCGACAACGCCATCGCGCTCTGCGAAACCGGGGTCAAGGCCAATCCCGAGTATCCCACCGGCCACCTTCTGCTGGGCCGCTGTTATTTTGAAAAGGAACGCGTCGAGGACGCGCGGAAGGAGTTCGAAACCGTCCTCCGGCTCGACCGTAAAAACATCTTTGCACTGAAAATAATCGGCGACATGGAAGCGCAGAAGGGCGACAAAAGCGCGGCCGCGCGCTTCTACAAAATGGCCGCGGACTTCGACCCGCTCAATTCCGAGACCCAGTCCATGTTCCGCCAGTTCGCGCAATTCTACAAGCCCGGGAGCGCCGCGCTTCCCATCGGGCCCGCGCCCGCACAAGCCGAAACGCCACTCCCGGCCGCGGAGGCGCCGCCCGCGGAAGCCTTGGCCGAAACGCTGATGGAGCCCGCAATAGCCGCGCCCGCGGAGACCGAAATGCTCGACCTGTCAGGCGCGCAAAACTTTGACGACCTCGAAAAGGCGGTGGACAACGCAGCGGCATCCGATGCCGGAGCCGCGCCAACGGAACCCGAACTTTCACCAAACCCGCCGGTGACCCCGGAACCTGAGGCCGCGGCGGTTGAACCACTCCGGTTCGAGGCGGAGACCCCGGCATCCGAAATCGAATTCCCGGAAATCCAGGTTGACGCCGCGGCAGACAACCTCGCCTCCATCCCGGAACCGGGCGAAACCGTGCCCCGGCCCCAAGCGGAGGCCTCACACCCGCCCGAAACGGTGGATCCGGGCATCGAAACCGAAATGGTGGACCTGCCGCCCGAAATGACCGGCGCCATAGAGGCGCGCGTAGGCGATTTCCGCATCCGTAAGTCCCTTTTTGACCGTCTGCTCGACGAGCAGCACGGCCTTTTCGAGGAAGTGGCCGAACGCGGGACCCTGCCGCTTCCCGATGAAACTTCGGCTGAAGGGCCTGTACCCGACGCCGCACACGAAGCGCAACAGCCACCCCAGCCGCAATCCGAAATCTCCGCGTCCGCGGCGGGCATGGACGGCTTCTTCAATGTCGAAGGCGACGCCTCGGATTCCAATAGCGACGCGGCCATGGCCGGCATCGACAATGTGGAAATTGACGGAATCGTCGATGACATGGCAGTGGAAACCGAGAACGAAGCGCCCCAAAAAACAGCCCCGGCTCCGGTGGATACCGCGTCCCCTGAATCCGGCAGCGCCTTTGCCGAAGACCTCCTTGCGGACATGGACGTGGACGACGACCTCAAGACGTTCGCAGTCGAAGCCGCGGCCTTGCAGGCAACCTCCCTGCAGCCGGAGCCTCTGGCGGCCCCCGCACAACCCGAAATAAAAACCGCGCCCGTGCAGCCCGAAATCTCCTCGTCCGCGGCAGGCATGGACGGCTTCTTCAATATCGAAGGCGCTTCCTCAGATTCTGAAAACAACGTGGCCCTGGCCGGCATCGACGACGTGGAAATTGACGGGAGGGTCGATGACGCAACGCTCGAGGAGCCGGACGCCGGCCCGGCGCAAAAGGACGGGGCCATCGAACTCGGAACGGACGTGGAATTCGAGATTCCAACCGTGGCCGCGGCAGCGCCCCGACCCCAGGCCGCGCCCGAAACCAAAATGGCCTCCGAAACGCAAACGCAAAAACAAATCAACGAAATCTTTGAAAACGCCGCGCCCAAAACAGGGGTTCCGGTCAAAAGCGGCGCGCCGGTTAAAAAGCCAAAGACGGCCAAGGCCGCGCCCAGGGTGGTGAGCAACGTGGCCACCTCAAGCCTGGCGGATATCTACCTGCGCCAGGGACACAAGGAGCAGGCGCTCGCCGTTTACCGGAAAATGCTCGAACAGAAACCCGACAACAAACGCATCCTCGCAAAAATAGAAAAACTCGAAGAAGAAATCGAAAACGAAGAATAGGACCCAACGCCCCGCATAAAAAGGAGAGACCTCATGGCAGCGAAAAAGAAGCCCCAGGAAAGCGCGAAAGACATCGACGGGCTGTTCAGCCTCGAGCAAATCAAGGACTTCATCAAGTTTGTCGAAAAAGTCGATATCAGCGAAGTCACCGTCACCGTTAAGGACCGTACGCTGGTGGTGAGCAAGCGCCCGCGGGCCGGGGCCGTTTCCCAGGTGACGTACGCGGAGGCCCCGGGTGCGCCCGCGCCCCGCACGGCCGCACCCGCGCCGACGGCCGCCCCTTCGCCGGCACCCGCGGCGCGGCCCGCCAACCTCAAGGAAATTGTCTCGCCCATCGTCGGCACCTTCTACCGCGCCACGGACCCCAAGGCCAAGCCCTTTGTCCAGCCCGGCGACACCGTGGCCGTCAACCAGACCGTCTGCATCATCGAAGCCATGAAAATCTTCAACGAAATCAAGTCCGAGGTGAACGGCGTCATCAAGGAAATCTGCGTGGAAAACGAACAACCCGTGGAATTCGGCCAGCCCCTCTTCCTGGTGGAGACGAAATAACCCCTATGAAAAAACTCCTCATCGCCAACCGCGGCGAAATCGCACTGCGCATCATCCGCGCGGCCAAGGAGCTGGGCATCAAGACCGTGGCCGTACACTCCCAGGCGGACGTCCATTCCATGCACGTCCGCTTTGCGGACGAGGACGTCTGCATCGGGCCGCCCAAGAGCCGCGACAGCTACCTCAACCAGGAGCGCGTCCTTTCCGCGGCCATCATCACCAACGCGGACGCCATCCATCCCGGTTACGGCTTCCTGGCTGAAAACGCCGAGTTCGCGGAAAAATGCCACGCCGCCGGCATCACCTTTGTGGGCCCCACCCCGGAAATGATCCACAAGTTCGGCAACAAGGCCGTGGCCAAGGACACCATGAAGGCCGCGGGAGTGCCCTGCATCCCGGGCAACGAAGGCGTTGTCAAGAGCGCGGAGGAGGCCGTGGCCATCGGCCGCGATTTCCGCTACCCGGTCATCATCAAGGCCGTGGCCGGCGGCGGCGGCAAGGGCATGCGCATCGTCCGCGAAGAATCGGAAATGAAGGCCCAGTTTGAAATGGCGAGCGCCGAGGCCGGCAACTCCTTCGGCAACCCCGAAGTGTATATTGAAAAGTACATCGAGAACCCGCGCCACATCGAGGTCCAGCTCCTCGGCGACGAACACGGCCACGTCGTCCACCTGTTTGAGCGCGACTGTTCCATCCAGCGCCGGCACCAGAAACTCATTGAGGAGTCCCCCTCCCCGGCCATCACCCCGGAAATCCGCGAAAAGCTCTGCGCCACCGCGGTCCGGGGCGCGCAATCCATCGGGTACAAGAGCGCGGGGACCATGGAGTTCCTGCTGGATACGGACGGCAGCTTTTACTTCATGGAAATGAACACCCGCATCCAGGTGGAGCACCCGGTCAGTGAAATGATCACCGGGCTCGACCTTGTCAAGGAACAAATTGCCGTGGCCATGGGCAACCCGCTGCCCTTCAAGCAGTCCGACATTAAAATGAACGGCCACGCCATTGAATGCCGCATCAACGCCGAGGACCCGGACAACGACTTCCGCCCCTCCCCCGGGACCATCAAGACCCTGTATACCCCCGGCGGTCCGGGCGTGCGCATCGACAAACACGTCTACGCAGGCTACGTCATCCCGCCCTATTACGACTCCATGATTGCCAAGCTCATCTGCCACGGCCGCAACCGCGACGAGGCCGCAAGCCGCATGCGCCGCGCGCTTGACGAGTTTATCGTCGAAGGCGTCAAAACCACGATTCCGCTTCACAAAAAGATTCTGAATACGCACGAGTTCCGTTCGGGCCATTTTTCAACCCGTTTTTTAGAGGATGTCAAACTTTAACGCGAGGTGTCTCTATGAAGGCTTTGATGCTTTTCACGTCAATCCTGGCGCTTATCGCCCTGCCGGTCCTGTCCGAAAGCGTGGGCAAGCTCTCCTTTTTTGTGGGCGCAGTCAAGATTCAGCCCAAGCAGGCAACGGACGCCAAGCCGGCCAAGCTCAACCAGCCCGTGTCGGACGGTGACCGCATTGTGACCGACAAGGCCGACCGCGCGGAAGTCACGCTCAAGGACGGCAGCGTCCTTCGCATCGCGGAACTATCGGATATCATGATCGCCTGCCCCAACGGAAAGGCCGTTTCCCCGACCATCAACAAGGGCAAGCTCTGGGGCAACATCAAGAAGCTCGGCCAGCGTACTTACGATTTTGAAGTCTCGACCGGCACCGCCACTGTGGCCATCCGCGGCACGGTCTTCCGCATCGAGGACGACCCTGCGGACTCCCTCACCAAGGTCGCCGTGTACGACGGCAAAGTGGCTGTGGGCCCCAGCGTGGAGCTTAAAAAAGAGCTGACCGCCTCGGGCGCCATGCAGGAGCGCAAGGAGGTCTCGGGCCCCGCCGAAGTACCCGGCCCCTTTGAGGTCACGCTCATGGACTGGGTCACTATTGTCAAGGGCCAGCAGATTAATGTGCAGAAGGGCGGAAAATACTCGCAATTCAAGTACGACCAAAAGAAGGACGCGCAGGACGACTGGGTCAAGTTCAACAAGGAACGCGACGCGGCTGTGCTCATCAATCACGAAGAATAGTTTTTCATCACCTGAAATAAGCATTTCCGGGCCGGGTGCGCTTGAATCAAGCCAACCGGCCCTTTTCTATTGAAGGGCTTTTATGCGCCTCCTCAGCACGGACGACCTCGTTGAAACCTTCTGTAAAATCCGCCAGCGCGGGCTTTCCTTTGTCCTTTCCAAGTTCCATCTGAACCCGCTCCAAAGGACGCTCAGCACGTTCAACGAAACGGACGTCGAAACATCCAACTGGTGGATTGTCCCGGAAGTTAGGACGCGGTGGAACCGCCGCATATCGGGCGACCCGGGCAGCGCGTATGAGGACCATGTCCTTCAAAAACACTTCGCCGGAAGGTCCGGCCTGAAAATGCTGTCACTCGGAAGCGGCCCCTGCGTCCACGAGAGGCGCTTCGCGGAGTCCGGCGTCTTTGCCGAAGTGCGCTGCATCGACGCCGCGGAAAAACCCATCGACGCCGCACGCCGGGAATGCGCGGCCCACGGGCTTGCGTGCATGCGGTTCGAAGTCGCGGACATCAACCGGATGACACTTCCAATTGAAACGTATGACCTCATACTGTTCGATTCCTCCCTGCACCATTTCCGGAGGGTGCGCGAAATGCTGGGTGACAAAGTCCGTGGCGCGCTGAAAAAGGAGGGCCTCCTCGTCATCAACGAATTCGTGGGGCCAAACCGGATTCAACTCCCGCGCCCGCAGCTCCGGGCCATCAACGCGGCGCTCCGGACCGTGCCCCCCACCTTCCGGGCCCGCCACAAATGCGGCATCCTCAAACGGAGCGTGTCGGGCCCGGGCCTGCTCCGCATGCTCCTTGCCGACCCCTCGGAGTGCGTGGAATCCGCCTCCATTGTTCCGGCCCTGCGGGAATTCTATGATGTTGTGGAAGAAGCGCCCCTGGGCGGCAACCTGCTGTTTCTGCTGCTCAAGGACATCTCGCACCATTTCGTGACGCCGGACGCGGAGACCCGGCGGATCCTGGAGTCCCTGTTCCGCCAGGAAGACGCCTGGTTGCTGGATTCACCCAGCGATTTTCTGTTTGGGGTTTACCGGAAGAAGTAAACACGTCCGTCCTGGTTCAATGGGGTTTGTGGCAGGAGCTTATTTTTAAAGAGGGAGTTAGGTAATATGCCACTAGCGTCTTTACCTGCAATAATCATGGCCGCGGTGTGCCTCTATGTTGGAATATATTATCTCGTTTTGTATGTTAGGCGAAGGAATGAAAAGGCGACGCTCATTTTTGCCCTTACTTGTTTTTCCGTGGTATTCTACGACATTTTTTGTGCGGGGCTTTATAGTGCCACATCCTTGGCCGAGGGCGTAAAATGGCAAAAAGGACAATTCGCGGGCATTTGCATGCTATCCACCTCTCTCATATGGTTTATAAAATATTTAATCAAATCCAGAATCGGCATCATGGAAAAATTGGTAACACCCTTTTATGGTGTAATGCTTTTGGTGACGATGACTGTTTCAAACGAATGGACCTTAACGGTTGCAAAGCCCGCCATAAAGGACATACGCTTTGGCCATTCCTTTATAACCACTTATTATGAATGCGCGCCCGGGATTCTATTTACACTCATCGTGGTGGTCAGTAATTTCGGATTTGTTATTCTCGTTTACCGGCTCATCCGCTACGCCCGTTCCACCTCGAACCAGAATACGACCCCTTTCATTTTTTCATTCTTGTTGTTTTTTCTGGCGGCCATCAATGACACCTTCGTATCAACAGGGGTCTATACTTCCGTGTATTTGGCAGAATACGCCTTTATGGGCCTTATCTTGACGATGAGCTACGCATTGCTGGATCGATTTATTAATGTTCAGCAAGAAGTGGAAACGCTGAATATTTGCCTGGAAAACAAAGTCAAAGAACGCACACAAGAACTTTACACAACCAACGAACACCTTAAAAGAGAAATTGCCGAAGGAAAAAACAAGGAAATAGAAATTACCGCCTATAGAGAGAAACTCCAGCAATCGCAGAAATTGGAGGCGATAGGACAACTCGCGGGGGGCGTCGCGCATGACTTCAACAATTTGTTGGGGGCCATATTAGGGTTTGCGGGATTGATAAGACAGAAAGTCGAAGGCAATCCCGATCTGGTAAAACATACCGTTTCCATTATAAACGCCTCACGGCGCGCGGCTGAGTTGACAGCCCAGCTTCTTGCTTTTGCCCGCAAAGGCAACTATGTTGTGACGGTGGTTGACACACATGAAACCATTCAGGATGTTATCAAGTTATTGGAACATACAATTGATAAACGTATTGCCATTACTCAGAAGTTAGGCGCAAATCCTTCAACGGTAATGGGCGATAATTCCCAGCTCCAAAACGCGATTTTGAACCTTGCGGTAAACGCACGGGACGCGATGCCCAACGGCGGAAATTTGACGTTTGCCACAGAGGTTATTGACATGGGTGAAAACAACATAAACGAAGTCCCCCCTGGAACCTACTTGATGCTCTCGATAAATGATACAGGGATAGGGATGGACAAGGAAACCCAGAAACGATTATTTGAACCTTTTTTTACCACGAAAGGGGTCGGGAAGGGAACGGGGCTGGGTTTGGCCAGTGTGTATGGTACGGTTAAAAGCCATCATGGGCATATCAATGTCACCAGTGAATTCGGCATGGGATCGTCATTCAATATCTATTTGCCGGTTGTGGAAAAACCCATGGCGGCGCAGCAACAAATCGCACAGGATGCCCCCTGTGGAACCGGGCATATTCTTCTGGTCGATGATGAGCCATTGATAAGAGATGCCGCATCAGAGATGTTGTCTTTTTTAGGGTATACGGTTTATGTCTGCGAGGACGGTGATAAGGCTTTGGAATATTACAGAGAACGCCAGAAAGAAGTGAATCTGGTCATTTTGGATATCATTATGCCAAAGATGGGGGGATATGATTGTTTTTTAGCGCTTGCAAGTATTAATCCAAAAGTTAAAGTCATTGTCGCTTCCGGTTATTCCTTGGATGGTGAAGCGGAAAGGATCATTGAAAAGGGCGCGTTAGGATTTATCCAAAAACCTTTTGACTGCAGCTCCCTTGCCATGGCCATAAAGAAAGCGATCTCATGCTGATATCATTCGCCCCGGAAAGATGTTAGTAAATCTGCTGGCTCTGTCCCATACGCAAATTATATATTATGCGCCTACTTTAACCGGGTAAAGGAGGTGTTTTTACACCTATGACAGGAGTCATCATTCGTCCGAACGAGCCCTTCGAGAAGGCGCTCAAACGTTTCACCAAATCATGCGAAAAATCAGGTATCCTTTCGGACCTGCGCAAAAACATGTATTATGAAAAGCCCAGTGAGCGGAAAAAACGCAAGCTGAACCAGGCAAAGCGCAAAGCCATGAAGGAACGCCTTATTGAAAGCGGTGTCATCAAAGTGAAGCCGCGCCCGGTGTATTGATTTCTTTCTCTTGCTAAAACATCAAGAAGCCCGCCCTTTTTCAAGGACGGGCTTCTTTTTTTTCTGGAATTAACCTGTTGTTGTCTTTTCCCTCTTTACCCTCACCAGCCCCCTCTCCTGAAGGAGAGGGGGAAAGGGGGGGAGGTGTCACTGGTAAACGTCGAGGAAGACCTCAGCGGTGAGCCCCGCGCTCAAATTGCCCATTTTCAGCAGGTTGTTGGCCGAGCCCGCGATCTCGATTTCGATCTTGTTCTTTTCGTTCTGAACGCACTTGGTGATGTCGGCCACGGCTGGTTGCCAGGGCAGCACGGAGATGGCCGTGCCGTTGACGCGGATGTTCATGCTGGTCTCAAAGTTCTTGAAACGCAGGAACGCGCGTTTGAAATGATCGGGTTTTTCGAAAATCTGGTGATACATCATGCGGCCCGCGTAAAACGGATAACCCTGGCCGGTCCAGGAGCCGTACTTGAGGGTCTCGGCCTTCTGGGTGACGAGCCAGCCCTTGTTGCCGCGCTTCATTTCAAAGTCGCCGAGGAACACGGCCGGGTATTGCAGCATGAGCGGGGCAAAGCACGCACCGTAGGTCTTGAGCGTGATGCGGTTGAATCCGCGCTTGACATAGGCCGATACGTCGGCGCCAAAGCCGCGAAGGCCGCCGTAGACCATGGGCTTGAGCATCTCGTTCTCAACAAAGGGCCGCTCCCCGCGTCCAAAGTACTGCATGGGCTTGAGGGTGACCCCGTTGAACGAGACCTCGACCGGATAGACGCCGGAGTCCTGGCCGTTGATGGATTGATTGAGTACCTGGTTGAGGAAAAAGAAGCTCTTGGCGGGCACATAGTCAACGTTGAGGTAGCTCTCGTAGAATACGTTGAAGCCCGAGTTGACCTCGCGGTTGCTGTTTATTTTCATGGACCAGCTGGTGAGGGGCTGGGCGTTCAGGTCAAGGGGCTGGTACTCCCATTCGTCCTTGAGGATGATGCGGTAGATGCGGCTGGAGTCTTCGACAGGCAGGGCGTTGGTGAACGGGGCCGGGATTTTAACGTCGGACAGCACCAGCAGCGCGGCCTCTTCGGGCGCAAAGTTGTAGATGAAAGGCTTGACCGCGCCACTGTTGTCGGAACCGGAGAGCGAATAAAGCGCGGCCTTGTTGAGGTCGAGGTAGTAAAGATGGCCCTTGTCGTTGACCTTGACCTCCACCCGGGCGCTGTCGGTAAGCGACGTATTGAGGAGAAGGTAGTAGCGGCACTTTTTCTCGGACCAGGTGCGGCAGGTGATCCGTTTTTCGATTTCAGAGTCGGAAAAGAGCTCCACCGGCCGGTCCATGGACGGCTGGCAGAGGGTGCGCAGGGTCTCGAGTTCCTCAATTTTAGTCAGCTTGATGATGCCGCCGGGCATCTGGGCCTGAAGCCGTTCGAGGTTCTTGAGCAGCTTGGGGTCGCGTTCGCCCTCAAGCGTTTCGTAAGGCATGATGCCAAAGAAAAGGACCTTGCCGCCCTTGCGAACGAACTTTTCGAGGAAGCCGATGAATTTTTTGGGCAGGGCCGTGGTTTCGGGAATGATGAGCATGCGGTAAACGCCCTTGATTTTTGCGCCAATTTTTAGCACCGCTTCGCCCTTGGGGTTGAGCACAAGCTGGTTCATGAGTTCTTCTGTCAGGAAGCTGAAACGGATGTTGTCCGCGGCCATCTGTTTGACCAGCGCGTCAAAATGGGTGCAGCGCTGGCGGTAGGTGGTGAGGTTGGCGGGGTTATAGCAGCCGTAGAAGGATTCGCCCGGAAAGAGCACCGCGATTTCGTCGGTAAGGACCTGCGGCTCAAGGACCTGGTGTTTGCGGCGGAGATAAGTCAGGAATTCGCCGTAATGGCCAAAGTCGCCCGATTCCGTAAAGCTGTTCTGGGGCGCGCGCAGACCGCTTTTAAAGCGGAGCGAATAGTAGTTTCCGTCGATGAAGCGGGCGGAGAGGCCGGCCAGGCTCAGCTGATCGGACTCGTACTTGAGCTCCTTTAAGCTATGGCCGATGCCGTTGCGGTTGCGGCCCAGCACTGTGACCGCGTGGCCGTTGCCGTAGAAGCGTTTGAGGTCCGCAAAGAGCCGCGCAGAAGCGTAATTTTCAGAAGCAAAGGAAGCGCTGCCCGCAATTCCGTCGAGTGCGCATTTGGTAAGGACGGGCGTGTAGTCGAAGCGGAGCAGGGTTTCGCCGCTGAAAAGGTCGCCCGCGTTGAGCAGGAAAAAAGTCTCGAGCTTGTTTTTGACGCCAAAGTCCTGGACGGGCTTGATGAAATTATTGGTGAGAAGCCGGAGCAGTGTCTTGTAGTAAGTGCGCCGGATTTCGCCGTTTTTACGCGAGTAGTTATCGACAAAGAGCGCGAGAACCAGCGTCATAAGATCCGTATTGCAGAGAGACTTGAGGTTCTTGACAACCGACTCGGCCCAGGGGATGCCCCGGATTCCGGTGTCGGGCGCCACGTTGGGAAGCTCGATGAGCAGGCCGTTCAGGACGCCGGCCACCTCCTTGGGCTGCGTGCGCCGGAGGTCCATGAACGCCGCGTCAATGTAGGCCCTGGTGATTTCGATGTCGAAGCAGTTGATGGCGTAGCCGCCGATGGGCTTTTTATTATGAACGGTACGGAACACGAAGATTCGCCAGTCGCCGGCGGGCATGTTCCATTGCAGTTCACGTCCTTTGAGTTGTAACGTAATGTTTTTTGCCGAGGTGAAATCAAGGAGCTTTTCCTTGAGCTTCATGGCAAAGATATAAACGATGTCGTCGTCGGCAAAGGTGTGCTGTATTTTTTTGGGGCCTTTGGTCTTGATGACCTCGGCGAGTGAAAGATACTGGAGCCGGAAATCGGGGAGCGCGGCCGTGAGCTCGGAGTGTACGCCCGGATGCGCGTACTGCAGGTCGTCGGCAAACACCACGGTCATGTTGCGCTTTTTGGCCTGGGCCAGGATGTGCCAGAGCATGGCCTTGAAGTCCGCGGACAGGTAGTCGGGAATGACGCCGTGTTCGGCCTTGACTGCAAAACGGGTGACGCCCTGTTCGGCCATTTTCTGGATTTGAGAAGTTAAAACATCTTTTTCAAGCTTATCGTTCAGGAGCCAGATTGGGATGGGAATCGTTGCCTTTACATTTGAAGACCCCATCTCTTTTAACATTCTTCTGATATTTGACATTTTAGCTCCATTTTAAAGAAATAAAAAACTGAAGAATGAAATATAACTTAAACTGTCTATTAAAGTCAAGTTATTTCATTGAATTAGCTTGAGATAGAATTAGCTTTATCGCTTAACGATGTGTTTCGAAAAATTGATACTGTTAAGCAAACTTCGACACAAACAACATACTATAAATATTATACATCAGCATATATATCAACGTATTAAAGGCATATCCATGAGCGTCTATAAGTAATTCTTTATCAAACCGTGATGCACAGGATTTATTTCATCCTTTAGCTGCCATTCCATAAACATTGTAAACTTGCTTTCAGCGGCCAGGACGGCCGCCACTCTTGTTTTGCGCTCATTTTTTCTGCAAACTTTTCCGTTTTTCCAGGTCCAACTTATCATCCATGTCCGAAATCACCCCGCTCAATTCAAGGCGGGATTGTGATTCGGTAGGGATTGTTACCCCATAAAACAAGAGGCAGGTTTCATTTCGAGAGAAACCGGCTTCTTGTTTCTCTATTCAGCCATCGCAATCGTGTACGAAACAACCCACGGCCCGTCTTGTCTTTCCCAAAATAAAACACCTATATTCCTAAAAACCATGAAGCCCGAGCCAACCCCATGATTTCAGGACACAAACCCGCGCCCAGGGTCCTTCTGATCAATCCTCCGTTTGTCATGCCCGTGGCGGCCAAAACACCCTATCCCCCGCTCGGGCTCGCCTATCTCGCGGCTTGCCTGGAACGCGACGGCTGTACCGTGGCCGTGCTCGACGCCTATGTCGAGGGCGCGGACCACGTCGCACAGTACAACGGGCAATGCGTGGTGGGCCTTCAGGACGCTGAGCTCGCAACGCGGATAAGTGAGTTCCGGCCTGATATCGTTGGTCTTTCCTATAACTTCACCCATTTTCACGACCCCCGGTTCGACACGGCCCGCGTTGCAAAGGAAGCGGCTCCAAAGGCCCTCGTTGTCTGCGGCGGCCACCATGTGACCATGGACTGGGCCCGTGCCATAGAAAACCCGTTTGTGGACATGGTGGTCCTGGGCGAAGGCGAGGAGACCCTGGTTGAAATCGCGCAACGGTGGAATGAAGGAAAGGAACGGACGGACATTCCGGGCACAATTGCAAAACGCAATGGCGCGATGACGGACAACGGGTTCAGGCCCCCGGTCGCGGACATCGACAAACTCCCGCTTCCCGCTTATCACCTTCTGCGCATGGACCTGTACCTCACGGACCAGCGGAAGAATCTTTTTCCCTTTGCAATGCGCGAACCCATCGGCTTTTTGATTGCAAGCCGCGGCTGTCCTTACCATTGCATTTTCTGCAGCACCTCCAAAGTGTTCAAGAAATTCCGGGCGCGCAATCCGGAACGGGTCGTGGAGGAAATCACCCTGCTCATGACCCAATACGGCGTCCGGGAAATCGCGTTTCAGGACGACTGCTTTCTCGGAAACCTGGGCGCCGTGGAACGGCTCTGCCGTATCCTGGTGGAAAAAAAGCTCCGCATCAAATGGACCGTACCGCCCGGGCTGCCGGTCTGGCGCGTCAAGCCCGAACTGCTGCGCCTGATGCGCGACGCGGGCTTTTACCGCGCCTGCTTTCCCATTGAGACCGGATGCCCGGAGACGCTGCGTTTTATCCGCAAGCCCGTGGACCTTGACGGAGCGCTCGCGACCGTGGCCCAGGCCAACCGGCTCGGGCTTTGGACCTACGGCAACCTGGTCCTCGGCTTTCCGGACGAGACCCCGGCACAAGTGGAAGAATCCGTACGGTACTTCATGCGTTCAGGTCTGGACATGCTGAGCGTATACATCTGCCAGCCCCATGCCGGAAGCGAGTTGTACACCGAATACCTCCGGCTCGGCCTGCTGAAGGAGGGACCCCGTGCCGGAAGCAATATTTTCGAGACCCGCTATGACACCCGCCATTTTACGGCCGCGGAATTGAACCGGCTGCGCGGGCGGGTGCTGTCGGACTTCATGCGGATGCGCATCCGCTCGCTGTTCACATGGCATGGCCTGCGCGCGCATCTACTGAACAAGATCCGTTCGTTTGAGGACTTCCGGTACCTGCTTCATATCGCCCGGCATGTAATTGTGCAGAGCATCCGGCGGAAGGCCCTGCGGTATTTTTAGATTTGCCTGGAACGATAGGTTTCTAAAATCAGGCGCTTGCATATTATATCCAACAATATTATATTTAAGAATATAATATGAAATTCCTAAACCGTTCCGAAGAACTAACCCGTCTCAACACTCTTGCCAAACGTAACGACGGCGGGCTCGCTGTAATCTGGGGCCGCCGCCGAGCCGGAAAAACCCGGCTGCTGACCGAATGGGTTGACCGTCACGGAGGCTGCTATCTGGTTGCGGATCGTTCCGCTCCGGATATCCAACGCCAATATCTTGCCGAGGAACTCTCAACCCGGCTGCCCGGCTTTAACGAAGTGGTTTATCCAACCTGGGCGGCTTTCCTGAACCGCCTGGCCGCGGATGCCGCACAGAAAGGTTTTAAAGGCCCTGTCGTTTTGGATGAACTGCCCTATTTGGTGGAGCATAGTCCGGAACTTCCCAGCGTGCTGCAGCGATTTGTGGATCACGATGCAAAGAAAGCGGGGTTGATACTCGCCATCGCAGGTTCGAGCCAGCGAATGATGCAGGGTATTGTTCTCAACCGTACGGCTCCGTTGTTCGGCAGGGCCGGTGAAAACCTAAAAATCAGACCCCTGAAAGCGGGTTATCTCCTGGATACGCTGGCCAAAAATCCCGTGGACGCAGTCGAATGGTATGCGTTGTTCGGCGGCATCCCTTATTATTGGGAGCTGGCACTGGCATCCGGGATGGAAAACACCGTCCAAGTGGCCGACAGGCTTGTGCTTTCACCTCTGGGTGTATTGCATTCGGAACCCGAAAGGCTTCTTTCGGAAGAAATGCCATCGGCTTCTTTTGCGCGACCGGTGCTGGACGCCATCGGGATGGGCGCCCACAGGGTTTCGGAAATAGCCGGCCGTATCGGTGTGCCGGCCACGGCTCTGGCGCCGTCCCTGACCCGTCTCATGGATATGGATCTATGCGTCAGGGAAGTGCCGTTCGGCGAATCCGAAAAAAGCGGAAAAAAGTCCCAATACAGGCTCATCGATCCGTTTCTGCGTTTCTGGTTCAAAGTTGTCGGGCCGCACCGTTCGCTTCTGTCGCATGCGCCGGCCCGGGTCCGGATTGAACTTTTCAAAAAGACGGCACCAGCGCTTTGCGCTGAATCATGGGAGGAATTATGCCGTGACGCGGTTCCATCCCTGGAAAAAGGATCGCCGGTTTCGGGGTTCGGCCCCGCGTTAAGATATTGGACTCCAAACGGACCGGAATGGGATATCGTGGCTGCTTCGCAAGACGGTTCAACATTGCTTCTGGGTGAAGCGAAATGGAGCAAAAAGCCTTTCACACCCAATGAGATAATTAGAACCCTGAATGAATTGAAGGCAAAAGGTATTCCCAATAAATTACAGGGCCGGTATAATAAAGCAATCTATTGTGTTTTTGTTCCTGTGTTTGACAAAACATTGAAAACACAGCGCGATTGTGCCGTCATTAACGCTAAAACAGTCCTGGATTCGCTCCGAACCGCAGATTAAAGGATATCCCTCTTGAACCGGCGCGCATTGATACGGAAAATTATCACAGGGGAAGTGCTGGACGTGGGCTGCGCCTACGGGCAACTGCACGCCTATATCCGGTCCATGCACAAGGCCGGGCGGGTGCATGGACTTGACATCGCACCGTCACCCTGGCCGGACACCGTGATCGGTGACGCCTGCGCACTCGATACGCGCTTTGCGGCCGGCACGTTCGACACCGTCATCGCGGGCGAAATCATTGAGCATCTGCCCGACCCGCCGCGCTTTCTCCGCGCCTGTTGGGCCGTGCTCAAACCGGGCGGGCGGTTACTTGTCACCACGCCCAACCTGGACTCCTGGGGCCTCGCGGTCTGCTCGCACGGCCGTCACAGCGAACATATTTCACTGATGACCACGCAAACGCTGCGCGAGAGAGTGGAACAGGCGGGGTTTAAAATCCTGGAGCTTTATGTGACCTGGTACCGTCCCGAAAGCACGCCCGGAACCAAGTGGTACCTTAAACCGTTGTTTCCCGTGCGCGCACTGCTAAACGCGCTTTTACCAAAACGCTGGCATGAACAAACCGTGCTGCTGGCGGAAAAAACCTGAAAACTACTTTTCGATGCGCACGATGTCGCCGAGGCGGATGTTGCCCTCTTTTTTGACCACCGTGGCACGGGAGAAATGGCCGGCCTCCACAAACCCCACGCGGATTTGCCCCACGTAGCGCTCGGACAGGCCGAGGAATTCATGCGTATCGGGGTCCCGGATGGAATCCCCCTTTGTGAAGACCTTAAAGACATCCCCCGGTTCCACGTTGTCGGAGGAGCCGGCGTTGATGTAGATGTCCGTGGCCGTGACCTCCACGACCTTGGCGTTCCGGATAAGCTTTTTGTCCTCGCCCTTGCGGGCCACGGTTTCGGGGAGCTTTAAAAGGAGCCCCTGGAACTTTTCCAGCACCTCCTTCATCATGGCCCCCGCAATGGTCCGGTCAAAGGCCTCGGAGCCGAACCGCGCGAAGTTGAGGCTGTCAAACAGCGCCTCGTCCTTGGAGATCCGGCCCAGGTTTACCGACGTGTTGGTCTCGCGTTTGCGCGAATCAAACTCCTCGCTGTAAATCGTTTCATTGGCCCGGGCGCTGAACACGCGCACTTTGAGTCGTATCTCGGCGGAAAAGCTTTTGATGCCCCCGTACTTGCCCTCGCCCAGAATGCGCTTCATGGCATGGAACTCCATGATGCGGGCGTCAACAAGGAAGTCCGCGCCAAACGCCTTGGCAATCTGACGCTTCTGTGTTGGCGAATTGACAAAGCGCGGCAAACCACTCGCCTTCAGGTAATCGTCCAGGGAGTCCGCGGGGATCATGTGATAGGTCTGCCCCAGTCCCTTTTCGAGATAGCGCGGAATTTCGAGGCCCAGGTTCCAGCGGCCCTTGTACTTGCTTTCGTTAAGGAAGGGCAGGATGCCGATGCGCGCGGCAGACAAAGGGCCGGCGAGGCAAAGCCATGCGGCTAAAAGAAGGAAGCGTTTCATTTATCCCTTTTTCAGCGCCATCACGATGCGCCGCGCTTTTTTAAGCTGTATAGCCACTGACGCAGGACCCGTGCCGCCGGGGAGCGAACGGGCGCACACGCTTGCCTCGAAGGTCAGTGACAGCGTATCCGGGAAACGGGAGGAATAGGCCGTAAGCTGGCGGCGTGTGAGCGAACGCAGCGAAACGCCCTTTTCGCGGCAGTCACGCACGATATTTCCCACGACCTTGTGGGCATCGCGGAAGGGCAGTCCGTTGCGCGTGAGCGCGTCCGCGAGGTCCGTGGCCAGCATGTCGTCGGTGAGTGATTGCGCAATGGCGTCACGGTGGACGGTAAGCGTAGCCAGCACGCCGGTGAAAATGCGCAAGCAGCCCGAGAGCGTGTCCACGGTGTCAAAGAGCGGCTCCTTGTCCTCCTGCAGGTCCTTGTTGTAGGTGAGAGGCAGCCCCTTGACAACGGTGAAGAGCCGCGCGAAGTTGCCGAACAGACGGCCCGATTTTCCGCGGATAAGTTCGAGGGAGTCCGGGTTCTTTTTGTTGGGCATCATGCTGCTGCCCGTGGAATATGCGTCCGAAAGCTCGAAAAACCCATAGCCGGGCGAGGAAAAGATGACAAGGTCTTCGGCAAAGCGCGAAAGGTGCGAACCCAGGATGGCGGCGGCTGAGAGGAACTCGAGCAGATGGTCGCGGTCACTGACCGCGTCCATACTGTTGTCGGAAATACGGGAAAAACCGAGTGCGCGCGCAACAAGGGTGCGGTCGAGGTTAAAGCCCGACCCGGCAAGCGCGCCGGAACCCAGCGGCATAACATCGAGACGCTCAAGGCAGTCGGTCAGGCGGGCCGCGTCGCGCTCGAGCATGAAGAACCAGCTTAAGAAATAATGGCCCATAAGCACGGGTTGCGCGTACTGCAAGTGGGTGAAGGCGGGCATGACGACGCCCCTGTTCTTTTCCGCGAGCCCGAGGACCTTTTCCATGGATTGGGCCAGGAGACGCCGGATGCCGGCGATTTCCCGTTTGACGTAGAGCCGCGTGTCGAGCGCCACCTGGTCATTGCGCGAACGGCCCGTGTGTATCTTTTTTCCGGCTGCGCCGATGCGCTCGGTAAGCAGCCGCTCCACGGCCATGTGGATATCCTCATCGGACTTGAGAAACCGGACGCGGCCTTCGTCCTTTAATATGGATTGAAGCCCCGCGGTTATTTTAGCGGCTTCACGCGATGTGAGCACACCGCATTTTTTGAGCGCCCGGGCATAGGCGAGACTGCCCGCAATGTCGTCGCGGAAGAAGCGTTTGTCAAAATCGAGCGAACGGTTAAAGGCCTCCATATCGGGATCGTTCTTTCCCGCGAAACGTCCTTCCCACATTTTCGTGCGATCCCCCTCACGTTGAGCTGGATGCTCCTGTTTCCATTCCATTCGTTTTCTTCGGGCGAAAAAGCGAGCGTAATCGGGCGGCCCGGCACGGTAATGTCCGCAAGCCGCTCCGCCATGCGGAAGGCGATGGCGTCAAAGGAAAGGTTGCCCTGCCGGACGCGGAACTTGAGGTGGCTGTTCCCAACAACACGCGGAGACCCGTCCAGCCGGAGACCCTCCGCGTACAGGACCGGCCGCGGGTTCTGCGGACCAAAGGGCTCAAATCGGCGCAGGGCGTCGAGCAGGGGCCAGTCGATTCCGCGCAGGTCGCCCGCGTCAGCGTCCGTCCGCAGGGGTCGGACCAGGCGTTCGGGCGTCAGCGTGCGGGCCGCAAAGGCATTGACGCGCGCGGCGAATTCATCGAGCCGCTCCGCCCGCACGCTGACCCCCGCGGCCTGCTCATGGCCGCCGAAATTGTCGAGCAGCGCGGCGCTGTCGGTAATGGCGGAAAGCACGGAAAAACCCGGGATGCTGCGCGCCGAGCCGCGGCAGAGACCGTTCTCGCGCGCGAGCACGAGCGCGGGACGGCCAAAGCGTTCGGTAAGACGGGTCGCGGCAATGCCCAGCACACCGGGATGCCACGTGTCGGAACAGAGAACGAGAAAAAAGGTTTTTGACAGGTCAACGTCGCGCTCGACCTGGCGAAAACACTCCTCGGTCACGGCCTGGTCAAGTCCTTTGCGTTCCTCATTGTTCATTTTGAGCGCATCCGCCCCTCGGCGCGCTTCTGCGGGATCACGGGTGAGGAAAAGCTCCACGGCCTGGCGCGGGTCGCCGAGCCGGCCCACCGCATTGATCAGGGGCGCAATCTGGAAAAGCACCTGCCCGGTGCCGATGGGTTTGTCGTACAGTCCTGTGGCCGTGAGCAGCGCCTTGACCCCTTCGCACCCGCTTTTTTTAAGGCCCGCCAAACCCGTGGACACAATGACACGGTTTTCACCGAGGAGTGGAACGATGTCCGCCGAGGTCCCCAAAGCGACCAGGTCCAGGCAACTGAGCGGGTCCGTTTCGGGCGACAGCCGTTCGCTCAACGCCTGCAGGAACTTGAAGGCCACGCCCACGCCCGCGAGGTGCTTGTCCGGGTAAGTCTCGCCCGGGGCCTTGGGGTTGAGCACCGCAAGCGCGTCAGGCCGTTCGGGACGGGGCTCATGGTGGTCCGTGACAATGACGTCCATGCCGAGGGAACGGGCGAGCGCGATTTCCGCAAGCGCGGTAATGCCGCAGTCCACGGTGAGAATAAGCGAGACCTTCTGCTCGCTGATTTTCCGGATGGAGGATTCGGAAAGGCCGTAGCCTTCGGTGATGCGGTTGGGAATGTGGTAGGTGATATGATCCGTGTGCCGCCGGAGATACCCGTAGAGCAGGGCAATGGCAGTGATACCGTCCACATCGTAATCGCCGTAGATGCAAATGTTCTCCCCGGCGCGCACGGCCGACAGTGTGCGGTCGACCGCGGCCTCCATTTCACGGAAGAGCAAGGGCGAATGGAGCTGCGAAAGTTCAGGGTTGAAAAAGCGGGTGAGTGCGGTTTCATCAGTAAGCCCACGACCGCAGAGCACGGCCGCGGCAATGTCGGGCAGGCGGAAGGCTTCGGCCACACGTCGGAGCACAACGGCATCAACGGCAGGGGGGGGCAGGAGGGTTTCGCGGGTCAGTGTCTGCGGCATTGCATGAAAACATAATTTGTTGGCAAAAAGTTATCAACATCTATAAAATAATATTGACTGGATGAATCGGAATATACTGCGTTGGTTAGTTTGACTGGTACTTAACGATGGTTACGCTTGAATAATGCTTTCAATGACAACAATAGGGCCATTAATAATATATATGGCGCCAATAAATACTTTTATGGCGCCAATAACGTCTCTTACGTATCCATTTACTTGCTTATTCTTTATGATTTGTGTATGTTTTAATGAAAACCTATGGGTAAAAGATTAAAACATGCGCTTTCCTAAAATCAAAGCCGATGAAATACGCAGTTTTATACTGCAGAATATTGAATTTCATCCTCATGATATTGTCAGAGTCACTGCAGAAAAATTTGCAATGTCCCGGAAAGGTGTCAATAAATATCTTCGTAAACTTGCTCTTGAAAACATCATTCAGCTGAAACCCAACGGCCGTTCTCCCGACTACCGTTTCAGGGAAACAAGAAATGTCATCCACTTTGAAAATGTGCCCGCACTACGCGAAGATGACATTTGGAAAAATCATGTACGCCCCAAACTCCCGCCTTTAAGCGAGAATGTCCTGGCCATCTGCCAGTATGGGATGACCGAAATGATAAACAATGTCATCGACCATTCAAATTCAAAAACAATGGATCTCGTCATCGCATATACCATTCCTAAAATATGGTTCTGGGTCATGGATGACGGTGTCGGCATCTTCAATAAAATCCAGAAAGATTCCAATCTGGAAGACCCCAGACATGCCATTATTGAACTCGCAAAAGGAAAGTTGACCTCGGATCCCGCGCATCATTCCGGGCAGGGTATCTTTTTTACATCACGGATGTTTAATGTGTTTGACATCATCTCCGGAAACCTGTTCTTCTCAGGCAATGAAAAAACGGATTATTCGGTGGAAGTCAAACAAAAGAATACCGGCACGTCCGTCTTTCTGCTTATTCAAAGAGACTCAACCCTTGAGATGAAAACCGTCTTTGACCGTTTTTCTGACAATGAAGAGAACGACTATGGTTTCACAAAAACACTCGTTCAGCTAAAACGGATGCAGGATGAAGGAGAAAACCTCGTTTCCAGATCCCAGGCAAAGCGCCTGATCGTCCGTTTTGAAAAATTCAAGGAAGTGGTGTTGGATTTTAACGGAATCAAAACCATCGGCCAGGGATTTGCGGACCAGGTGTTCCGCATCTTCAAAGCAGACCATCCGCTGACGCGTCTCAGTGCGGTTAACACCAATGAAGAAATCGATAAAAGGATCCGGAGCGCGCAAAACGACGATACGACGGCGGACAACACCGCGCCACGGTCCACGCCAGTCCTTAAAGCATCACCCACGACCGCAACAACGGTATCCACCTCCTCTTCCTCCGCCTCCGTTACCCCATCGTCATGGTACAGGCCTTCGACATAAACAGGTAAACGAATTCCCGTCGTTTTTCTCTCCTCCATACATTTGACATATCCTCAAGCGTAAATTATCTTTATTCCTGCGATTTCAAATACTTGCTTTAGTTCATTAAAAGAGGAGCCTTTCATGAAAAAGACGCTTTTCATCTCCCTTCTGCTCGTTGCGGGCCTCACCTTTGCGCAGGACCCCGCAGCCCCAGCCCCGGATGCCGGCACAGCACAGCCCGCGGTCGAACAGCCTGCGACACCCGCAGTCGAACAGCCCGCAGCGCCCGCACCCGAAACCCCGGCAACACCGCCCGCGGACAAACCAACAGACACGGATAAAAAAGCGGACGAAGCCAAGGCCGATGACACCAAATCCGCAACCGAAGGCGGCAAGGAAAAAGTCTCCTGGAGCGTGGGAATGGGATCCGTCACCGTGGACGGCAAGCAGTGGAACCGGCTCTCCCTCCGCCCCGACATCCCCATCTGGAAGTTCGGCCTCTGCCTCGACATCGAAATCTTCGTGGACGATTCAGGCAATATTTCGGACAAGGGCTGGAAGTTCAATAACGCCAAAAATATCTTTGAGTCCATTTCACGTAAAATCTACTACCTCCGTTTCGGCCATCCCGGCGACAAGGTCTACGCCAAAATTGGCGCACTCGACAACGTGACCCTTGGCTACGGCCTCATCATGAGCGGCTACGCCAACTCCCTCCAATACCCCGATGTCAAAAAAATGGGGCTCCACTTCGAGCTCAACAACATCGGTACCTACGGCGTGGGCGTTCAGGGCGTCATCAACAACTTCCAGGACTTCCAGCGCGACGGCGCGCTCATCGGCACGCGCCTTTCGGTCCAGCCGCTCCTTTCCACCGGCATTCCCATCCTCAAAAACCTGGCCGTGGGCGGTAGCTACGTGACCGACCTCAACCAGCGCGCGGCCATCACCGACCGTGATGGCGACAAGGTCCCGGATGTGCTCGATAAACAGCCCAACGATAAAAACTGGGCCATTGACCACCCCGAATTCACGCTGCTCGACACCACAGCCCCGGCCATTGCGGGCGCAGTCCACATCGTGGACTCGGCCTATCAGGTGATTAACGATTCAACCGTGAGCAAGTACCGCAGCTATATTGAAGGCAAGGACCCGTTCAGTATAGCAGGCGCGGACATCGGACTTCCCCTGATTAACAAGAAATGGCTCAACCTGCTGGTGTACGGTCAGTGGGCCATGGATGTCGACAGTAAGGACAAGTACGACTCAATCAAAACGACAGGCTGGGGCATCGCGGCTCCCGGCGCACGGTTCGGCCTCGGGCCCGTTGTCCTGACCGCGGAATACCGTTATTTCAAGGACCAGTTCCAAGGCCAGTACTTTGACCAGACCTATGAACTCGACCGTATGAAACAGATTGACAGCGCTACACTCTGGGCCAAAGAGCGCTTCCTTGAAAAGTACGCAAACTCGACCATGAGCGGCGTTTTCTCCGGCATTCAAATGAACCTCATCAACATCCTCGCGGCCCAGGCAACCTACCAGTGGATGAAGGTCACCTACGACAAGGTCGATTCCCTGGTCGAACAGCCCGGGACCGACCAATCCATCAGCGCCAGCGTGGGCCTCGGCGAAACCGTTCGGAACGTGTTGCGCAAGGTCAAAATTGACGACGTCAATGCCTATTACTTGAAAAAGAACATCGGCACCTGGGTCGTAGACTACACAACCGAACCGGTTTTTGACAAATTCCTCGAGAAAACCCCTTTTGTGCTCATGGGTTACAAAGTCGGTTTCCAGCTCTCACAGTCCATGATCCTCTATTGGGACACCCAATACACCTATGTTCTGGACGAAACAACGGACAACCAATACGATCTGAAAATCAAGAAGCGGCTGAACATCGAAACCGTGATGCGCTTCTAGCAGCCACGCCGCTGAATTCCCTGAGGGCCTGCTTGGTAAAAGCGGGCCCTTTTTAATTATATTAACCGCGAATGAGCATCTTCATTGTAACTACAGGGATTTTACTCTCCCTCACCCTTCTGTTCTACCTGTTCTGGCTCCTGGCCTTCCGCCGCAAATCCATGTCCGCGGTCCCGGCCCTGGCCTACCATCATGTGCAGGAAAAGGCGGGCTTCCCGGCCACCAAACTCACCTTCGCAAAGTTCGAAGCCCAGATGCTCGCACTCAAGGAACGCGGCTACCGGGCGCTTTCACCCGATGCCTTCCTCCGTGCCGCAGGCACGGGCGCGGACAAATCGGTCTTCATCACCTTCGAGGACAGCTACGAATCCGTCACCCGCGAGGCCCTGCCCCTGCTCCGCTCGCTGGAATACACAGCCCTGATTTTTGTGGTCTCGAACTATATCGGGAAACCGAGCGAATGGGACGTGCGCTTCTGCTGTTCGGACCACATGACCCACGAACAGATACGGCGCGCGCTGGACGCGGGTTTTTTTCTCGGCTCGCACACAAAGACGCACCCGGACCTCACAACCCTCTCCCCGCAACGACTCCGCGAAGAGTTGACGGGTTCCAAAAAAGCGCTCGAAGACGCCTTCGGCCGTGAGGTCAAGCACCTCTCTTATCCCTTCGGCCGTTATAACCGCCGCGTCATGGCCATGGCGCAGGAGGCGGGGTACACCGCGGCCTTTACCATCAACCGGCCCCTGTTCGCCGCACGGTTCAACGCCCTGGCCGTACCCATGGTCGGCGTCTATACGGTCGATTCCCTCCGTAATTTCCTCTGCAAAGTCGAACGCGGCCCCTTTGTCTGGATTCTGGACGTGCGTGATAAATTCATCAACCGCTTTGCCAGCGGCACCGCGCTGATCAAAGGGGGGCGCCCGGCATGAAACTTTTCCGCATCGCGGCCTGCGTCCTCGCGCTGCAGGCCTGCACCCTGGCCAACCCGCGGGTGGAAGATCTTCGTGGCCTTCCCGATTCCGCCTCTGTCGAATACACGGTCACAGCAGGTCGTCTGACACTCGTTTTTTCGGAAGACGCCGCAATCACTATCGTGGATTCAGGCGCATTTTTCAGCGCGGTTCTGGGCAACGGCTTTGACCGCAGCGGCAACACGCTGATACGCGCAGGCGAAGGCAAGGCCCTGCACATCACGCTCACGCTCCGGGGCGGCAGCGTGACCCTTCTGCCGGCGGATTCAACGATGCCCCTCGACAGTGTGCTCGCCCATGCGAGTGCGCCCACGCTCGCCTCCGCGCAATTCATCAACAACTGGAGCGACTTTGTGCGCTACAACCGCGCCGAAGGGCTCTTTCTTGGCGCAGCCTTTGACAGCCGCCGGCTCGACCGTGGTCGCCGGGGCCTCCTCCTTTCCGCGGGGTACGCCACTGGCGCACGGCTCGTGGAATACGAGGCCGGTGCTGTCGTGGGCTTTCCGCTGGGCCGGATAAAAGCGGAAGGGCGGCTCACACACGGCCTCCGCGCCATCACCGAAGACACACGCATCATCGATGCGGACGAAAACACGCTTTTGATGTTCCTCTTCGGCGATGACTACCGCGACTATTTCAACAGCAAATATACCGAACTCTCCGGCTCCCTTCAGCCCCTGCGCGGATTCCGCCTTTTTGGTGCAGCTGGCAACGCCTATTACCACTCCCTGGCGCGCAATGCGGTCTTCCACCTTTTCGGGGACGACAGCCTGTTTGTACGCTGGAACCCGGGTGTGATCGAGAACGAGGACCACTATCTTAAGGCCGGCGCGGAATGGGACGATGTGCGCGGCCCCTTCCCACGGCAGGGGTTCCGGGCAAAAGCCCTCGGCGAATATTCGGGCGGCCGCATCAAAAGCAGTTTTTCCTACCGTAAGGCCACCCTCGACCTGCGCGCATTCCGCCCGCTTTCCCCCGTTGTCGAGTTGTCGTGCGGGCTCTTTGCGGGCGAGGTCACGGGCAAAGTCGGCCGCAATGCCATTGCCACGCAAAAGTTATTTGATTTCGGCGGAATCGGCACGGTGCGCGGCCTCCGCTTCCGCGAAGAAGCGGACTTTCTCGACCAGGACCGCATCGTAACCGCCACAGCCGAAATCCGCGTCCGCGCAGGCCGCATCCTTGACGGATTCATCCCGGTTCTTCCGCGCCTCCTGCCCCCGCGTTCGCTCATTCTTGTCGGATTTGACGCAGGCAGCATCTGGAACACCCAAAACGACAATCTTGACTTTGACAACCTGTTCACGGAAATGCGGATGGCCCGGTTCCATAAGTCCGTCACACTCGGCCTTTCGGACCCCAACGAAAACATCAGGCTTGAACTGTCGCGCGCCTTCCGTTTTGACCGTGACGAAACCTCCGACGCCGTCATGCTGCGCATAACCCCCAAACGCTTCTGACCCCACCGTTTCAAAGGACCGTCATGACCCTCCCGATTCTTCTCAAGAAAGAGTTCAGCCTCCAGGAATTCCAGGTCAACAATATCCTCGCGCTCTTTGAATCAGGCGCCACCATTCCTTTCATGGCGCGCTACCGCAAGGAAGCCACGAACAGCCTCGACGAAATCGAACTCCGGAACATCCGCGAACGGTACGATTATTACAACGAACTCTTTGCCCGCCGCGAAACCGTGCTCAAGACCATCGAGGCGCAGGGAAAGCTGACGGAAGAGCTGAAGAAGAAAATTGAGACCTGCCTTGAAAAAAACGCACTCGAGGACATCTATCTTCCCTACAAACCGAAAAAGAAGACACGCGCGACCAAAGCGCGCGAAAGCGGGCTCGAACCGCTCTGCACGTCCATTCTGTCTCTCACGGACGCGAACGCGGACCTCGCCGCACTGGCCGCTCCGTTTATCAGCACGGAAAAAGGGGTACCGGACGCGGAGGCCGCGCTTTCCGGGGCCGCGGACATCTTTGCCGAACAGGTGGCCGAAACTGCGGCGCACCGGGATTTTGTGCGCACCACCTATGTTGAAAAAGGAGCGTTTGTCTCGCACGTGCGCAAGGCGTACGAAGGAAAAAAGACAAAGTTCGAAATGTACTATGACTTCAAGGCCCCGGTCAAGGGCATGGCCTCGCACACCGTGCTCGCGCTGCGCCGCGCCGAAAAAGAGGAGGTCATTCTCTTTGACATCGAGGCCGATGACGACGCCATTGTCAGCCGGCTGACCCGTGACGCCGTGTCCGTGGGGCCCGGCCCGGTACAGGCCTTCCTGGCTGGCGCGGTCAAGGACGGATACGAACGGCTGATGAAGGCCTCACTGACCGCGGAAGTGCGAATTGACAAAAAACATGAGGCGGACCGCGAAGCCATCCGGGTCTTTGAAACCAACCTGCGCGAACTTCTGCTGTCGCCGCCGGCCGGACAGGTGGCCGTACTGGGACTGGACCCCGGCTTCCGTAGCGGATGCAAACTCGCGGCAATCAGCGAAACCGGAAAGTTCCTCGAATATGCTACCATTTTTCCGCACGAACCACAGAAGGACGAGGCCGGCGCGGCAAAAACACTTCTCAAGTTTACCCGGGCGCACCATCCAAAATATATTACCATCGGAAACGGAACGGCCTCGCGTGAAAGCGAGCGTTTTGCCAAACTGGCACTGAAAGCGCTCCCCGGCGAAACCTCGCCAAAAGTGCTGCTCGTCAGCGAGTCGGGCGCCTCGGTTTATTCGGCCAGCGAATGCGCAATCCGCGAATTCCCGGACCTCGATCTCACCATCCGTTCCGCGGTCTCCATTGCACGGCGCTTTCAGGACCCACTGTCCGAGCTGGTCAAAATCGAACCCAAATCCATCGGCGTGGGCCAGTACCAGCATGATGTGGACCAGACGCTGCTCAAGAAAAAGCTGGACGAGGTGGTGGAATCGTGCGTCAACTATGTGGGCGTGGACGTCAATTGCGCCTCGGCCGAACTGCTGACCTACGTGTCGGGCCTGAACCGGGCCGTGGCCGAGAACATTGTCAAGCACCGCGACAAAAACGGCCCGTTCCGCGACCGGAATGCGCTTTCCGATGTTCCGCGCCTCGGGGACAAGGCGTTTGAACAGTGCGCAGGCTTTTTACGCATCAAGGGAGGCGGTAATCCGCTCGACGATTCGGCCGTGCACCCGGAAAGCTATTACATCGTGGAGAAGATGGCCAAAAACCTCGGCCTTCCCGTGGCCGCGCTGATACGCAACAGCGAAGTGCTCGATAAAATTGACGCCAAAGCCTTTACCGACGAAAAGACCGGCGTGGTCACGGTCAAGGACATCGTGGAGGAGTTGAAGAAACCAGGCCGCGATCCGCGATCGCAGTTCGCCTATGCCGAGTTCCGCGAGGATGTATCGGAAATCAGCCACCTGAAGGAGGGCATGGTCCTGGAAGGATGCGTGACCAACGTGGCGGCCTTTGGCGCGTTCGTGGACATCGGCGTACACCAGGACGGCCTCGTGCATGTTTCAAAGATGGCCGAGCGCTACGTCAAGGATCCGAACGAGGTGGTGAAGGTGGGCCAGATTGTGAAGGTCAAGGTCGTGGGCGTGGACGAGGCCCTGAAGCGAATATCGCTGTCCATGCGGCTGAACGAGGCTCCGGCCAAACCCGCGCCGCAGGAGAATCCCGGCCGCGGTCGGGATGACCGGAAAGGCCCGGCGCCTGCAAAACCAGGCCCGCAGCCCAGACCCGCTGTTCCGCAGAAGAAACCCGCCTCCATTCATGACCTGATCAAAAAATTCCAGGGGTGATTTGCATAATCATCGTCGCGTGTTACGACACCGGGCGCAACGGTTATACCATTGATTTCTGCCGGTACATTACCGGGTTATTCTGAATGTAATTTCTGATTCTACCCAACGATTCTTTATCCCGTATTATATGATCGTAATACCGTGGTTGCCATTGGAAGCGGGCATCCGGAAATTGACGATTGATATGTTTTGTGCATGCCGATTTGAATGACCGGATGATTGCCGGCAGGCTATTGGGATGGACCGACAATCCGGATACATCTGACATATGGATCGGCGGCGTTTGGGGTTCGTTTGTAGATGTAGCGTCGCAGCATGCTGCGACGCTACATCGGGCGCCATTATCATTATGATTATCATGTCCATCATCATTGGCAATAACAATAATCCCATGCGCATGATCCGGCATGCAAATGAATGCATCCAATCTTACCGTTTTCGTATGCAATGGTATTTCAAACCAGGTTTTCTCAACCAGTCGACCGATTTCGGACAAAACCATATTACCATCAGCAACATTACCGAAGAATGGCTCTTTGTCCTTTATACAAATAGTCACGAAATAATAACCGGGCATGCCATAATCCCACCCCATTAGCCGTCTGGAATGCTGGCTGGTATAAAATCTGTCTGAAAATCCTGCCATTGTTCATGATTAGAACCTTTATCTTCATAATTGTATCCATTTTTTCATCAAAGAATTTAATATCAACCGTTTCAAATTGTGTCATGCTCCGGTTGATCCGGTTCAAAATGATATAACGATTCGATATGAAACAGCATCGATAAGAGGAAGCATCCCTGATTTCCCGCTTGTTTTCAAACCCACGCTATTGGCACCATAATTGCCTGTATGCCAATAAACCATATCCATGAACCTCATTAAAATATTATTTTTCTGCATATTTTAAAATAATAGTCAGCCATACCACGGAGGCGTTTCATGCCCATCATCGAAATCAAGAACGTCAAAAAAGACTACCCCCTCGGCGCCACCACGGTGCATGCCCTGCGCGGTGTGGACCTGACCATTGAAAAAGGGGACCTGCTGTCCATCATGGGGCCTTCGGGCAGCGGAAAGACCACGCTCCTCAACATCATCGGCTGCATCGACTACGCCACCGGGGGCAGCGTGCGGGTGGGGGACAGGGAAATCGCAAGCATGAACGACCGGCAGATCACCGACATCCGGCTTCATAAGATAGGCTTCATCTTCCAGACCTTCAACCTGATTCCCGTGCTCAACACCGTGGAAAACGTGGAGTTTCCGCTCCTGCTCATGAAAAAATACAGCAAGGCCGAAGTCCGGCAGAAAGCCGAAGCCCTCCTCGACAAGGTTGGACTCACCGAACACAAGCACCACCGGCCGGCTGAACTTTCGGGCGGCCAGCGCCAGCGCGTGGCCATTGCGCGCGCACTGGTCACCGGTCCGGACATTGTTCTGGCCGACGAGCCCACGGCCAACCTCGATTCCGTCACGGGCGCACAGATTCTCGAAACCATGATGGAAATGAACCGGACGGATCGCACCACCTTCATCTTCTCCACCCACGACGTACATGTCATTAAATATGCCAAGACCGTGGTGAACATCCGGGACGGCCTGATTGTGAAGGAAGACTGATCCATGGGACTCCTCTTTAAAATCGCCTGGCGCAACATCATGCGTCACAAGGGCAAAAGTCTGGTCATCGGCTCCATCCTATTCCTGGGCGCCTTCCTCATGACCGCGGGCGACGCCGTGGTCTCAGGAATGGACGAGGGGCTCAAGTCGAGCGTTGTCAACGGCTTCACCGGTGATATCCTTGTCATGTCCAAAAAACAGATTGATGACAACGTGTTCATGAGCATGATGGGCAAGGCCGTGGAACCCATCAACAACTACAAGGACATCAAAGCCGTCCTGCAGAAACAACCCTATCTTGAGGTGTTTCTACCAGCCGGCAAGAACATGGCCATCGTGCTGAACGAAGACGGCGGCACGCCCGGCAACGCCTTCATCATCGGCGTCGATTTTGAGGCATACGGAAAGATGTTCCCGAACAACTTCAAGGTCATCGAAGGCCAGCCTCCGCGCCCCCACGAAAAGGGGGTCATGGTACCCACCGGCGCCCGCGAACAGTTCTACGATTTCACCAGCATCTGGTTTATACCTGAAAGCACTGCGCTCGATACCGCCAACCTCACCAAGGACGCGCGTGAGAACCGGCGGGAACTTTCCGTCAAGACCAACACGGTCTTCATGGGCTTCAACAACGATAATTCCACCAACGATATCCGCCTGCCCGTGCGCGGAGTCATGAAATACAGCTCCCTCAATCATATCTGGGGCCACTTTGTGCTTATGGACATCGAGTCCTTCCGCAACTGCATGGGCTATATCGCGGCGTCCGAAAAAGCCGACTCCGTGCCTTCGGCCAAAAAAGCCCTGCTCGAAATGGCGGACAACAACCTCGACGCGCTCTTTTCGGACGCCTCCCTCATGGTGACCAATACCAAGGGCAGCTTCAACGAGGCGGACCTGAAACACCGGGAAAACGCGGCCCCGGCCGTAGTGGACGTCGAGAATGGCACCTTCAACATGGTGTTCGTGAAATTGAAGAAGGGCATGGATAAGAAAAAGGCGCTGGACGATCTCAACAAGGCGTTGGAGGCAGCCAAAGTCAACGCCCGCGCCGTGGGCTGGGAAAAGGCCACCGGCGTCATCGGGAGTCTCACCCTGCTCATCAAGACCGCGCTCTTTGTGTTCGTCATGATCCTCTTCTTCGTGGCTATCATAATCATCGTCAACACGCTCTCCATGGCTGCGCTTGAACGCACCACCGAAATAGGCATGATGCGGGCCGTGGGCGCGCGAAAGGGCTTCATCAGCCGCATGTTTTTTGCCGAGACCGCCATGCTCTCCTTTGTGTTCGGCGGACTCGGTATCGCAATCGGCGCCATGGCCGTCAAAATCACCGCACTCATTGGCATCACCTCAACAAACGACATGGTCCAGCTCCTGTTCGGGGGCGACACCTTCCAACCCATGCTCACCGGCACCGATGTCTTCCTGTCGGTGTTACAGCTCGCACTCGTGACAATCATCGCGGTCATCTACCCCTTACGGGTCGCGCGCGGTATCACCCCGCTGGACGCCATCTCAAGGGACTAGGAGTCAACCATTATGAAACTACTCCTTTCCATCGCCCTCCGGAACCTTCTGCGCCAGAAACGGCGCAATATCCTGCTGGGCATCGCCATCGCCTTCGGCACCATGATCCTCATCGTGGCCAACTCCTTTTCGCACGGTATCACCGACACGCTTTTCAACCGCATCGTGCGCATCACTTACGGCCACGTGAACATCAGCGCCACAGAGAACGGCAATTTTGAACGGCAGATTATCCATGAGGGCGACCGCATCAAGCATCTTGTCTGGAAGAATAACCCGGAGGTCACGGCAGTCCAGGAAGCCATCGGCAACTTTGCCCGCGCCATCGGCAACGGCAAGTCCGATAACGTGGTACTGGTGGGCGTTAACATCCACGACACCATGTCCGCGGAGGACCAGAAGGACATGGAGGAGAACTTTAAAATGCTGGCCGGCCAGTTCGAGGACCTCGAGGCCCCCGGCATCCCCAACCCCGTCATTCTCTCAAAGGAAAAAGCGGACTACCTGAATGTAAAGGTCGGCGACGCGGTGCGCGTCCGTTTCCGCGACATCAACGGCCAGAGCCAGGCCGCCGCGCTGACCGTGGTCGGCATCTTCAAACCCACCAACCTTTTCATGTCCGTGCCCATCTTCGTGGACCTTAAACTGGTCAAGTCAATGATGGGGTACAAAAAACATGAATCCAGCCAACTCGTGATCATGGTCAAGGACCCCCGTAAGGATGCGGTCATTGTGGCGGACAGGCTCCAGAAGCTCCTAAAGCCCGACATGGCGGTCATCGACTGCCGGATGCGCTGCAAGACCGGGGACGCTGGCGCGCTGATCCTGGGTTACAAGTCCGACTCAGCATCACTGGCCCTCCTCCGAAAAGCCCTCCCGCTCTTAGCCGGTGCGCCTGACACGGCCTTCTCCAGGAGCGGCGCGGTCATCAGCGCCTCCCTGGCCAAAGAGACCGGGCTTGCACCCAATGACACTTGCCTGATCAAGTACGCCGCCCGGTACGATGCGGACTCTGGTTATTTAAAAATTATCGTGAAGGGCGTGCGCAAAGACACTGTCCTCGATCCCGGTATTGTCCTTGTGAACGAAAAGGACTATTTCAAGGCCTATTACCGGAATCTTCCCGTCCGGCCCTCTTCGGAACTGGCAAGACTGCTGCCGGACAGCCAATTTGCCGCCTTTACCGCCATCCCCGGCGAATGGACGCTGCTCAAGCGCATCAGTTCGACCGAAGAATTGACACGTCTTTATAAGGACATTACCAAGAATAAATTGCGCTCAACCATGGTCTCAGTGAGCACCATGTACGAAGGGGCCAGCGCCATCATCAAGCTCGAATACGCGCTCAATCTCATCACTTTCGTCTGCGTCATGGTGCTCTTCTTCATCATCCTCATCGGCGTGGTCAACACCCTGCGCATGACCATCCGCGAGCGCACGCGCGAAATCGGCACGATCCGCGCCATCGGCATGCAAAAGAACGACGTACGCAACACCTTCATCGCCGAGACCGTCTTCCTTGCCATGTTCTCCTCGGCCGCGGGCACGGCACTGGCCTTCCTGATTATGCACCTGCTCGGGCTCAGTCCCATCAACCCGGGCGACAACCCCATGGCCATGCTGCTCGTGAACAGCCGGCTCTGCTTTGTGCCTACACTGCTCGCGGTCGTCGGATACAATGTTCTCATTTGGGTGATTGCGGGCGCCACCGCTTTTTTCCCGGCGCGCAAGGCGGCCAACATGTCGGCCTGCGAGGCGTTGCGTCATTATGAATAACCGTTGGAGAAAAGAATGAAGAAAACAATCTTCGCGTTGATGTTCCTGTCCTCCGCCTCCCTGTTCGCCGCTCCCCCCATCGGCGACATACTGAAGACCATGGAAGACATCTACAAAATGACCACGGACGCCAAGGCGCGCGTACAGATGACCCAGCAGAAAAAAGACGAAGGGGTCAAGAACTTCGATATCCTCTGGTACCGCCGCGATCGCGACAACGCCTTCCTCATGGTCATGGCCGCGCCGGAAAATGAAAAAGGCAACGGTTATCTCCGCATGGACGACAACTTCTGGATGTACCGCCGTAACACGCGCACCTTCCAGCACATCAACCGCGACGAGTCCATCGGCGGCTCGGACGCGCACGGCGAGGACTTCGAAAACCGCAAACTGACCGAAATGTACGCGGGTGCCAGGGACTCCGCCGGGAAGGAAAAAATTTCCGAGGACATGCTGGGAAAAATTCCGGTCTATAAGTTCGAGGTCAAGGCCATTGTAAACGATGTGGACTATCCCCGGCAAACCATGTGGGTCCGGCGCGACAACAGCCTCATGCTCAAACAGGAATCCTACTCCTCCTCGGGTTCGCTCATGCAGACCGCCTATTTCATCAACTACACCCGGATTGACGGACGCTATGTCTGCGTCAAACAGATGTTCATCGATGAATTCGAAAAAGGCAACAAGACCATCATGGAAATATCCAACATCTCCACGGAAAAGCTTGATGACAACATGTTCACCAAGGCTTACCTGGAGAATCTGAGCAAATGATGCGCGCCATCGCCCTCCTCACAGCGCTCCTGCTGACCGCAGGCATTCTCCCGGCGCAGGACGTGGACGAGTCCGCCCTTTTCGGCGACACCGCGACCGTGACCCAGGCGCCGCTCAACACGGGCGACAGCGCGACACAGCCGCCCATAAAGAACACCAGTATCTCCGGCGACCTCACGGCCGTGGGGTATAATTCCTTTCCCCGCGATGACTGGCGCGGTTCCACGCTCACGACCATGGCCGTGGGCGATCTCTACCTCGACGCGCGCCTCCTTCAGGGCATCAAGGGCTATGCGTCCGTGGAGGCCTCCTACATGGCCAGCATGGACACGACCACGTTCAACCTGCGTGAAATGTTCGTGGACATGAACGTGCGCGGCCGGGTTTACCTTCGCGCGGGCAAACAGGTGCTCCAGTGGGGCCGCTGCAACCTCTGGAACCCCGTGGACCTCATCAATGTCGAACGGAAGCAGTTTGTCCAACGCATCGGCAGCCGCGAAGGCGTGTTCGGCCTCAAGGCGCATGTCCCCTTCGGCACGGCCGTGAACCTCTACGGTTTCATTGACACGCGCAACGCAGCAGCCCCGGATTCTCTGGCAGGGGCCGCCAAGGCCGAGTTTATCATCAAGGGCACGGAAATGGCTTTCAGCGCCTGGGGCAAACAGAATAAGATGCCGGTGCTGGGATACGACATCTCCAGCCGAGTCGCGCTCATTGACATTGCGGGCGAGGTAGCCCTTTTTCGCCAGGACAACGAATACCGCATGGGCCAGCAGGGGGACTCCCTGTTTCTATTGAAGGGCCCCAAAGACTGGACCCCGCGAATCGCGCTGAACCTGTCGCATTCGTTTGACGTAAACGGCGTTCCGGATCGCCTGCTGGTTTCAGTGGAAGGGTACTACAACGGCGCAGGATATGACAGTCACATGTTCGATGATAAAAAGACGTATGCCTACGCAAACAGCAGGGCGCCGCAACCTGAGACTATACGCATGACAATTCCCACGCCGTTCGGCGACCCCATTGACACCACCGTCACGGTCCAACGTTCCCTGCCTCCCCAGACCAAGCTCGAATATTTTATCATGAACGGCCTTTACCGGCCCAACGAACACTCGTATTACTACGCCGCGCTGTTCACCTCTTTCAGCCGCTTCATCACCAGCAACATGAGCCTGTCGTTCAATGCCATCGGCAACCTCGGCGAACGGTGCGCCACCCTGTCCGGCTCGCTTTCATACACCGACCTTCGCAACCTCTCGCTGTCCCTGACCATCCTCGGCTACGCGGGCCCCGTGGAACGCGAATACACCCTGGGTTACCGGTTTTCGGACAAGGGAATGACGCTTTACGACAAGGGAGCGGACGTCCAGTTCACGGCCGGAATCAGTTTCTGAACATTCCGCGAATCGCAGTCATCAGGCAAGCATGGATGCAGGTTTAAAAGCGTTGGTTTCAAACCGGGCGAATAACTATTTTTATGCCCTATTTAATGGAGAGATGTCCGAGCCCGGTTTAAGGAGCACGATTGGAAATCGTGTATACGTCAAAAGCGTATCGCGGGTTCAAATCCCGCTCTCTCCGTTTTTTTGAAATACTTAAATCGGTAGGAAAAACGCTTTTTTGTGATCCGGGTCAGGCCTTACGCAATGAGGGCCTGTGAATTCCGCCAGGATCGGAAGGTAGCAACGGTAAGCGGTCACCCGCATGTGCCGTAATCAGCCTGGTCCGGTTCATAAAAAAGCGCGACCTGCCTTTATCTTCTTATGGCCTACCTCGTACTGGCCCGCAAATGGCGCCCCCAGACTCTCGCGGATCTCGTGGGCCAAAAGCACATCGAGGAAACGCTGGGGCGCGCCATCCAAAGTGGACGCGTGGCCCACGCCTTCCTCTTTACCGGCACGCGCGGCATTGGTAAAACAACCACCGCGCGCATCCTGGCCATGGCCCTCAACTGCGAAAAGGGGCCCACGCCGTCACCCTGCGGCGTATGCAGCTCGTGCCGCGAAATCCGCTCGGGTTCCGGCCTCGATGTGCTCGAAATCGACGGCGCAAGCAATAACAGCGTGGAGGACGTGCGCGCGCTCCGCGAAAACGCGGCGTACACGCCCGCAGGGGGTAAATACCGCATCGTCATCATCGACGAAGTGCACATGCTCAGCCGGTCCGCATTCAATGCGCTGCTCAAGACCCTCGAGGAGCCGCCGCCCAATTTTCTCTTCATCTTTGCGACCACGGAGGTCAACAAGGTCCCGGACACCATCCTGTCGCGCGTCCAGCGCTACGATTTCAAGCGCATCTCCCCGGCCGATATCGCGGGCCGTCTGCGTTTCATCTGCGGCGAGGAAAAAATCGAATGCGAAGAAGGCGCGCTGGCCTTCATTTCCGAACGCGCGGCTGGCAGCATGCGCGACGCTCTCACCCTGCTCGACCAAATCATCCCCTACTCCAACGGTAAAATCACGGCCGCGGGGGTGCGCTCCGTGCTCGGGCTGGTGGATACCGAAATCTACCTCGCGTTGTTTGAACAAATCGCTTCCCGTGACAGCGCGGCCCTGTTGCGCCAGGTGGCCGACCTCTTTTCCGCCGGATACGACCTCGTGGAATTCGCTTCAGGACTGGAGGAGCACGTGCGCGGCCTGCTCTTCGGCCGTATCAAGGGCGCTGACGCACTCTTCGAATGCCCGGCTGAGACCCGCGTCCGCTACACAACGCAGTCGGCCCGGTTCACTGAACTCGACCTGCTCCGCATGGCTGAACTCGTTTCGCGCCTGCCCGACCGCGTATCGCGCAGCCCCATGCCCCGCTTTGAGCTCGAGACCGCGCTTCTCAAGCTGGCCCACCTCGACCGTTCCATCGACATCGCGCAGTTCCTTGCCCGGGGCGGGGCCGATGGCCCTGGTGCCGTTGCGTCGGCACCTGCGGCAGGCGAACCCGTACGCCCCTCGCGTCCCGCGCCCATCCCTCCCCTGAACCCCTCTCCTGCCGCAACCCCGGGTGACGTATCGCATCTGCAGTCGCGCTGGCATGAGGTGACCCAGGCCATCCTTGCCGATAACCAGACACTCGGCTCTTTTCTCTCCTATTCCGTTGTGCTCTCCGCAACACCCGAAACGCTCACCCTCGGAATGAACGAAACGCAGAAGTTTCAGTTCTCGCAGGTCACCCGGCAGGAGAACGTCACCTGGCTTAAGAATTTCCTTCTAAGTAAATACGGCTTTTCAGGCGCGCTCACGTTTGAAATGACGACACAGGGGAAATCCTCTTCGGCCCATCCCGCAACAGGCGCTTCGCCCGCAGCCCCCAAGACAACGCTCCCCCTGCAGCAAAAGGAAAACATCAACGACGCTATCCGCAAGGAACCCATTGTCGGAAAAATCCTCGACGTATTCGACGGTAACGTGATATAGAAAGGGGCCATCCAATGGCAAAAGGCATGAAAGACCTGCTCAAGCAGGCACAGCACATGCAGCGCGAAATGATGAAGGCGCAGGAGGAACTCGCCACCCAGGAGTTCACGGGCACCGCAAGCGGTGGCATGGTCACAATCAAAATGAACGGGCAGATGGAAATCACCGGCATCTCCATTAAGAAAGAGGCCGTGGACCCCAATGATGTGGAAATGCTCGAAGACCTCATCCTGGCTGCCATTGCCAACGCCAAAGAGCAGGCGGGCGCCGCGAGCAGCAGCAAAATGTCGGGCCTCACAGGCGGAATGAAGATACCGGGCCTGATGTAATGGACCTTACCGCGCCCGTGGTCCAGCGCCTGATTGACGAACTCGCCAAGCTCCCCTCCATCGGTAAAAAGAGCGCTCAGCGCCTCGCCTACCACCTGCTCAAACAAACACCCGAGGAGGCCGACCGCCTGGCGGATGCCATCCGCGAGGCCAAGTCAAAAATCCACGAATGTCGCCTCTGCTTCAACTACACGGACGCGGAGCTCTGCCCTGTCTGCTCAAAAGATGGACGCGACAAAAAGCTCATCTGTGTGGTCGAAAAAGCCGCGGACATCCCGGTCATTGAACGGGGCGGTGTTTTTAAAGGAGTTTACCACATCCTCGGCGGCGCGCTGTCGCCCATTGACGGCATCACACCCGAGCACCTGCACATTCAAGAACTGCTCGCGCGCATCGACGGCCCCGGCTACGAAATAATCCTCTCCACAAGCACGGGCACCGAGGGCGAGCACACCTCGCTTTACCTGACCCGGCTCCTGAAAGAAAAGAACGCGCGGGTGACCCGCATTGCGCGCGGACTGCCGGCCGGTTCCGACATCCAGTACATCGACGAAATCACACTGCTCCGTGCCATCGAAGGCCGGGTGACGCTCTGATGATGAAGCGCATCCTCTATTTTATCGGCACGTTTGCCTATTCCGGCCGGTCACCCTTTGCGCCGGGAACTGCGGGCTCGCTTGCCGCGCTGCTCCTTCTGCTCCTTTGTGCGGGTCTGCTGCCCGCCCCCGTCTACGCACCGGTCCTTTCGCTGGGCATCGTACTCTTCATCGCCATCGGTATTCCAGCGGCCGCTTATATTGAAAAGAACGAGGGCCGGACCGACCCCGGCCTTGTGGTCATTGACGAAGCCGCGGGCCAGTGGATCACCTTTCTCTTCATTCCCGGCAACATGCTGCTGAGCCACCCCTGGCTGCCGGTCGCAGGTTTTCTCTTGTTCCGCCTTTTCGACATATTCAAGCCCTTCCCCTGCCGCAACGCCGAACGCCTCGGCGGCGGGCTCGGCATCGTCCTTGACGACGTCATTGCCGGACTTTATGCATCTGTGGTGCTGAACCTTTGTTTCAGGTTTTTCCTTTAGCCGATGCGTAAAACCAGCGTCACCTGCCGTCTCCTGGCCGTGGGCAACGAACTGCTCCTCGGTGAGGTCGTTGACACCAACACCGCCTTCATGGCAAGGCGACTCACGGAGAACGGCGTAACGGTCTCTGCCAAGGAGACTCTGCCCGACACGCTCTCCGCCATTGTGCGGGCAGTTCGCAGCGCCCGCGAGGATATCATTCTCCTGTGCGGAGGCCTTGGCCCCACCCCGGACGACCTCACACGCCACGCACTGGCCCGTGCCTTCAGCTCCACGTGCACACTGGACGCGCGCCAGCTTGAGCGCATCGCCGGTTTTTTTTCGCGCATCGGCCGTCCCATGGCTGCCTGCAACCGTGTGCAGGCCATGATTCCGGGCGGCTTTGCTGCAGTCGATAACCCGCACGGCACCGCGCCCGCGCTCTTCCGTAAAAAGCCCTTCATTTTTGCGCTCCCCGGTGTTCCGCGCGAGCTTGAAGCGCTCATGAAAGAAAGCGTGTTGCCAGAGATACGGAAGGCTTTTTGCCTGCCGGTTCTTCATATCGAAGAGGTCCGGACCCTCGGTATCGGCGAATCCACGCTCTTTGAAAAAATCGAGGACATCAAAATACCCAAAGGTGTCACCTTCGCCTCACTGCCCGAGCTCGGAGCCGTGGTGCTGCGGTTGTGGGGACCGGACCGTAAAGCCGTTTCATCTGTTGCCCGCAAGATAGCCATGCGCGTTCGTCCTCATGTCTACGGACATAGAGGCGACACGCTGGAATCCGTCATTCAGGCACGTTTCATCCGGGCCAACCGCACGCTCGCGCTGGCTGAATCCTGCACCGGCGGGCGGGTGGCATCGCGACTCACCGCGGTCCCGGAAAGCTCGCGCTATTTCCTCGGGGGCGTGGTCGCCTACAGCAACGCGCTGAAGATGAAGTTCCTCGGCGTCAAAGCCGCCACGCTCAAGAAACACGGCGCGGTAAGCGCCGAATGCGCACGGGAGATGGCCGAAGGCGCGCGCCAACGCATGGGCGCGGATGTCGCGGCCTCGGTGACCGGCATCGCGGGCCCGGACGGCGGCACGGACGCCAAGCCCGTGGGTACGGTGTTCATGGCTTGCGCATCGCGCAAAGGCACGGAGGTGCAGTCGTTGAATCTGTGGGGCAGCCGGAAGGCGGTTCAGGAACGGAGCGTAAGCGCGGTGCTGGGGATGTTGCATAAAGCAGCGTTATAAATCTCAAACTTGCATCTTTCCCCCCGAGACACTATCTTTTCCCTTAACGCCATGAACCCACTCTCACGAAAAAGCCTTATCGTCCTTTTTACCGCCTTCCCGGTTGGCGCGTTCCTGGCCTGGGCCGTGTGGCGCGCGGACCTCGGCTTGGTCTCCAGCACCTACGGCCGCACCTTCGAGCTCTACGAACTCTTCGGCTTCTGCATCTCCCTCGCACTCATCAGCGTGGCTGCAATCGAAGTCCGGCTCAAACGAAAGGCCGGATGGAAGGCGCTCTCCGCGCCCGGGCTCTTTATACTCGTCAGTTTCACCCTGCTCGCCTGGCGCACGGAATACCCCGGCCCCTCCATGGACTACCAGTGCTTTGAACGGAGCGCGGTCAAACACCTTCAGGGACAAAACCCCTACCCCGGCACCAAATACGAATACCCGCCACTGATGGTGCAGGCCACAGCCTTCTCTTTTAAAGTTCTGAAAGCGGGCGCTGCCGTGATACATTTAAAAATCACGGGGCCCGGTATCTGGCGCATGCTCTATTTCCTCTACTCCGCGCTGCACTTCGCAGCCATTCTCGCTGCCTTCCTTCTACTGTACCGGCTGGCGCTTCGAATAGGGTACACGGACCCGTGGGCATCGCTTGTGTGTGCGGGCCTTTTCCTCTTCAACACCCCGCTCCTGCAGGCCATCCAGTTCAACCAGACAAATATCTTCATTCTTGATGTTTTGCTTGCTGTTCTGCTCCTACCAAAGAAGTTCGACTGGCTTTCCGGCCTGCTCGTAGCAGTCGGCACGGCCTTCAAGCTCTATCCCGTCCTTATACTCCTGCCCTGGGCCGTTCTCCGCCGGACCCGGGCCCTGGCCTTTGCAGCCCTCGGGGGTGTTGCCATTCTCGCGGTACAAACGCACGGGTTCACGGACTGGACACTGTACGGCCAATTTTTCTCTTTCTTTCTGCATGACTATCCGCAATACACCCATTACCGGAACAACTGCTTTTACAGTCTTGCGGCCAACACATTCACCATGATACGTTACCATGTAGTGGGTATGGACGGACAGACCTGGCGCATCTTTTCCGGAACGTTCTCCTCCGCGGCCGTGCTCCTCTGCATTGCCTGGTTCGCTTGGCGCGGGCTTAGGCGCAGACTCTCCTTTCTCTCAGCGCTCCATTACGGGCAAGACCGCGCAACGGCCAATGAAGAGCATGAACGCCGCTGGCTCCTCGACATGCTGCCCCTCATGCTGCTCGTGTCGCCTACGGTATGGCCACACCATTTCGTGCTGGTCATGCCGTTCGCGCTCCAGGCCCTCTACGACGCCAAACAAAAAAGCCCGATGCTTATCGGGCTTTTTGTCGGACTTGTTTTTCTGCTGCCGGTCTTCGATTTTTATCCGTTCAGTTACCACCGGCTGGCCGGTCTTATCGGCCTCTGTCTTGTGGCGCCGATGACCCTCAGTTTCCTGAAGGCATCGTTGGCATCAGTTCCGCGGGCTTAGCCGCAGCAGGTGCGGCCGCCGCCGAGGGAGGCGGAGCCGTGAGCTCGGCCAGGTTCGGCTTCAACGGGTCCAACCGTCCCTTCCCGACCAGGTACTTGTGATCATCCCCTTCGATCCGCACAAAACGGTTGCCGTTCTGCTCGTTCCCCGCAATCAGGGTCACGGAGGAGCCGTCCCCTTTTTTGAGCGTGGCCATCAGGAAAGGCTTGTCAAAGCCGGGGGAAGTGGTGTCCTTATCGTACCAGTCGTCCGCTTCCAGGCCGCAAAAGCGCGCAAGATATTCGTTTAATTTTGCGCTGTTTCCGTCCGCGGTCATAGGCTTGTCAATCTTCCACGCGGACTTGTCATTTAAAAAGTGCGCGGAGAATTCGAGCATTTTGACGCTGTCCTTGCCTTCGCCCCGGTACTGCACAGCAAGGTCGCTCACGTTGTCCTTGTTGAGCGAAAGGACCGCCTTGTTCCGGTACCCATTGGCGCGCGTGGTGAACGCATTGTCGAGGACGCCCTTACTGACGTAGACTTCGTTCTGCCCGTCGAGCCGCACATAGCTACCGGTGTAGCCCTGGGCCGTGCCGCCGATGATGAAGTTGAAGCGCACACCGCCCCCCTCCACCGCGACCCGGATGCCAGCCGCAGTGTCGACGCGCATTTCACCGAAGCGTGCCGGGTTTTTAGCGACCGCGTTGCCTTTCTTCTGTTCTGAAAGCAACGTAAGCATTTCATTTATCTTGACCGTATCCGCGGGATACCGTCCGTTGGCCGTGGCAAACCACGCGCCGTTCTCCTTGACCAGTTCCTCGCGCGCGCCATGCTGGGAAATGACGAGGCGGATGACCGAGGCCTTCTGGAAGCCTTTGAACAGGGACGGGGCCTCTTTGCGCTGCGACAAGGTGTTGATCGCAATGATAATCGCGACGACACCGGCGAGAACTGCGAGCAGGGTCAGGTTCTTTTTCATGCCTCTCCTCCTTTCCGGGTGCGGTTACGGCGGCGGACATACACAAAGATGCCGATGGCCACGACCAGCAGGGGCATGACGCCCATGTTGAGGATGCTGATTGCGGACTTGGCGCCCATGGAAAGCTTGGGGTCAATCAGCCGCTCGTCAACCTCCTTGCTGCGGATGCTGATGAGATTGTCGCCCAGCGTGAGCCATTCAATGAGGTTGACCATGAAAAGCGCGCTCTCGCGCGGGCCGCCATCAGAAAGGAAGTCGGAGTCGCCGATAAGCACCACCGTTGTTTTGGAACTCTTGGCAAGCGGGGAACGCGTTGCGTCATCGGGCGCGGGCCGGAGCATTTGCGAGGTGTCGCCCGGCATTTTGAACATGGGGACGGGCTTCCCCGAGTAGAACGAATTGAACTCGCCGGTCAGCACCACGCCCAGGTCGTAGCCTTTGAGCTTGTCGCGCTCAAAGTTCCACTTTTTATTGGGCGAGAGGTCGAAATTGTCGGTGAATTCCATGGCAAAGGGCGTGGTTTTTAGAAGCGAAAGGGCCTGAACCGAAGGATGGTTTTTGGCCAGCGTGGTCGTGACCGCGCTGGGCCACATAAAGGTGAGCTGCTGGAGGCAGGACACGGCCGGGTTGTCGGCCGCAAAGCCGCCCCGCACCACGGTGACCCAGTAGGGATAGGGCGCGGACACGGGCATGACAAAGCCGCCGTAGTTCACCTGATAGGTGATGTTGGCGTGCGACCGCGCGTCGGCCACGATGTCCTGCTCGACCTTGGCGCCGTAAGACTCGAAAAGGTCGCTGCTGTTGTGCGCCTGCTTCATGGCATTGACGCCATAGCTGGTGACGATTTCCATGGCGTCGATGAGCGCCACGAGGCGGCCGCCGCGCATGACAAACTGGTCCAGCTCAAACTTTTCGCGCTCGGAGAGCGACTTGGGGCCGGCCACCACGAGCGTGGCGATTTCAGAGGGGACCTTTTCGCCCCGTTCCAGCCCGTTGACCGCGCGGACCTCAAACTGCTCCTGAAGCCCCTTTTTGATGTTGTTGTAGCTGGCCGGGGGCTGCTGCTGGCGGTTCTGCGGCATCATGTCCTCGCCGGTGAACATGTGCGGGCCGTTCCCGAAGTAGAAACCCACCTGCTTGACCTCGGTGCGCGTCACTTTGAGGATGCGGCTGGTGAGGTCGTACTCGAGGTTGCCCACGTTGTTCAGGACCGGGATCATCTCCTTTTTGTCGCCGTAAAGGATGGCAAGGCCCATAAAGCACATCACGTTCTGCTGCTTGTCCTTTTCAATGATCTGCATGGGGACTTCCTGCAGACCCAGGGACTGCGCCGCGCTCTTGACGTCAGGGTTATCGGTGGGGTCGAAGTATTCGACCGTCACCTTGCCGCGGCCGTAGGCCTCGTATTCGGACAGGAGGTCCTTGATGGAGCGGGTGAGGTTCATGGCCAGGGGCGGAAGGTCCTTTTCCGAGATATAAACCTTAAGCGTGACCAGGTCATCAAGGTTCTTGATGACCTTTTTGCTGGCCTTGGAAATAGTGAACATTTTATTGGCCGTGAGGTCCGCGCGCACAAAGACCCGGGACGCGAGATAGTTCACAACGCACACAAAGCCGAGGACAATGACGATAAACAGGAGGAAATTGGTGCGGTTCGCAATGAGTTTTTTATCCATGTCTTACCTCCATTTCCGGTTTTCAATCGCGTAGGCGTTGAGGAAGAGGAAGACGCCGATGACGCTGAGATAGTAGATGATGTCGCGGGAGTCGAGGACCCCGCGCGAGATGCTTTCGTAATGGTTGGCGAGGCCCAGGGTGTAAAAGACCGGCACCATAAAACCAGGGAGAGAAAAGGTGACGAACGGGGATCCTATAATATAGAACCCGAAGGTCACCACCACACCACCGATAAAGGCGATGATTTGGTTTTCGGTGAGATGCGACACGAACATACCGATGGCAAGGTACGCACCGCCCATGAGCACCGCACCCGCATAGCCGCCAATGATGGGACCCCATTCAGGGTCGCCCGCAATGGCCAGGCTGATAGGGACGGAGACCGAAAGGACGAAGGAAACACAAAGGAAAGCGTACGCGGCCAGGAACTTGCCCATCACAACCTCGCTGACTTTAAGCGGCAGGGTGAACAGGAGTTCGATGGTCCCGGACTTCTTTTCCTCGGCCCAGAGCCGCATGGAGACCGCGGGGACAAAGAAAAGAAAGAGGATGGGCAGCAGGCTGAAGTAGGAACGCATGGTGTCCTGCCCGCCGATGAAGAAGGTCTTGAAGAACAGCCAGTTGGTGAGCCCCACGTACACCGTCAGGTAAAAGTACGCGATGGGCGACGAGAAGTAACTGGAAAACTCCTTTTTGAATACCGCTAAAAACCGTGTCATTGTCCGCTCCTTGTCAAACGGGTGAACACATCCTCGAGGCTCGCGCCTTCGGTGCGGAGTTCGGCCAGGGAAAAGCCGTTGTCCGCGGCCAGGCGGAAAACCGCTTCCGCAATCTTTTGGCCGTGAATGGGGGTGATTTCAAACGTGTGCAGGCCGTCGGCCTCGCCCACGTGGCGTACCTGGTCCGCGCCGCCGAAGGAACGGAGCCTGGCCTCGATGGCGTTGCGGTCGCCGCGCAATTTGGCGAGGACGTACTCCTTGGAACTGGCTGAAAGCTCGGCCAGCGTGCCGGAACCCACGATTTTTCCCTCGTTGATGATGATGGCGCGGTCGCACACGGCCGACACCTCGGGAAGGATGTGGGTGGAGAGAATGACCGTCTTTTCCTTGCCCAGGTTGCGGATGAGCTCGCGGATTTCGATGATTTGATTGGGGTCGAGACCGCTTGTGGGCTCATCGAGGATGAGCACGTCAGGGTCGTGGATGATGGCCTGGGCCAGGCCCACGCGCTGCCGGAAGCCCTTGGAGAGCTCACCGATGGGACGACGCATCACGGTTTTGAGGCCGCAAATCTGGGTGATCTGGTCAAGCCGCGCAGGGAGCTTTGCAGCCTCAATTTGCCGGACTTCGGCAATGAAGCGCAAAAAGGTCACGACATCCATGTCGTGGTAGAGCGGCGCGCTCTCGGGAAGGTAGCCCACCTTGGCCCGCACCTCCAGGGGCTGGCGTTCGACGTCAAGGCCCGCGATGCTCGCGGTCCCGCTGGTGGCGCCGATGAAGCAGGTGAGAATCTTCATCGTGGTGGTCTTGCCCGCGCCGTTGGGGCCGAGGAATCCGACAATCTCCCCCTTGTTCACCTCAAAGGAGATGTCATCCACGGCCCGGATGGTACCGTACGCCTTCTTCAGGTTGTCCACTTTAATCATACCATACTTCCTTTAATAAGTTGAAGGTATATTGATAATATGGGTTACATCTGATTTTCTTAAGCCGGGAAAAGATATTAATTAATTAAAATAGAGTCAATGGGTGAATGGGAATCCGGATGAAAAACACGTGAAAACGGATCCGGACGAAACATCCACCCAACCGTAGGGGCGCATTGCGATGCGCCCTTACGGTTGGGTGGGGGGTTTATTTTATCAGCACCATCCTGCGCGTCAGTTGGGCGTCCCCGAACTGAAGACGGCAAAGGTAGACACCGCTCGGAAAACGGGACGCATCGAACATCCGCGTATGCAGGCCCGCGGAGAGCGCCTCTTTCGTAATCAGTGAAACAACTTTCTGACCCGCGGCGTTATAGACAACAAGCGTCACAAGGCCGGGACGGGGCAGGGTGAAGCGGAGCAGAGTGCGCGGATTGTACGGGTTGGGAATATTGGGCAGGAGCGAGAGCCGGGAGAGGGTGAGCGACACCGACTGGACCGGAGTCTCAAGGTCCAGGATTTCGTCGATGGAGCGCGAGAAGAGCCCGTTGCCGTCCGTACCGATAAAGAGCGTGCCCCCGCAGACCGCGACTCCCGGGACCCTTGTGCGGGTGAGTCCCTGAAGCGCCGGATACCAATTTGCGCCGTTGTCCTTGGAATAGTAGAACCCGTCCCCGGCCATGCCGGCGAACAGGTTGCCGCTCGAATCCACGTCGAGGGTCATGACCGACCCGAACTCAGGCAGGCCGTTGCCCGCATCCTGCCAGGAAAGGCCGTTGTCCGTGGAGCGGTAGACCCCTTCGCCGTTCGTGGCCGCGAAGATTTCCGTGCCGTTCTTAAAAAACTGATACACCCCCGAGGGCGGGCCGAGGGTCAGCAGCGACCAGGTCTGTCCGGTGTCGAGGGAGGCATAGATGCCGCGGCCAAAAGTGCCGGCGAGCAGCATGCCGTCCACCGCGACCATGGCGGAAACCGAAGTGTAGGCCGGAAAGCTGGCGCTGGTGTGGGTCCAGGTGCGCCCCGTGTCGGGCGAAACAAAAACGCCCTCGTTCCAGACACCGGCAAATAGCTTATCGCCAAGTGACGCAAAGGAGAAAACGCCGTTGGGCCAGAGCCCGGAGCTCGCGTCGTACCAGTTGGCCCCGCTGTCGGGCGACAGGTAGGCGCCCCAGCCGCTCACGCCTATGAAAAAATTAGCGCCGAAGGAAGTATACGAAACCACGGGCAGGTAGCCCGGCAGGCCATTGTTGAGGCCGGACCAGGTGCGGCCCGTGTCCGCGGAGGCAAAGAGGCCGTTCCAGCAGCTCGCATACAACCTGCCGTTGATTTGCTTTAAGAAATTGATGTGCACATTGTTCATGCCCGTGTTGCTGGCGCTCCAGGTACGGGCACTGTCCGCGGAGGCAAAAACACCGCCGCCATCCATTCCCGCGAGCACGCGGCCGTTGTCGATGCGGAACGCCGCGATGCCGCCGGATGGCAGCCCGTCGCTGGAACGGGTCCAATCCGCCTCCGGCGCGTCGGACCAGTACAGGGCGTCGTCGGTGCCGGCATAAATGAAGGTGTCATTGGCCGCCAGCGTCTGGATGACCGTGCCGGAAAGCGCGGTCGGGTAGGCGGCCGCCCAGTTTGCGCCACTGTCGGATGAAACGTACACGCCGTCCGTGGTCCCGGCATAAAGCTTGCCCTTGAAGGACTGGAAGGCCCGGACGGACGAATACCCCGGAATACCGGTGCCGGCCAGCGTGAAAGTGGCGCCACTGTCGAGTGAAACGTAGGCACCGTCGTCGGTCCCGGCATACAACCGTTCACCGAGTGCGTACCAGGCGAGGACCGGGTAATAGGCGGAGAGCCCCGTGCCCGACAAGGTCCATGTGAGGCCGTCATCCGTTGAGACGCGAAGCCGGTCCCATGCGCCGGCTAAAAGACGCCGGCCATACTGAAAGACGGACAGGTATAGCCCGGAATCGGAGCTGCCAAGCGTCGCCCAGGTCTGCGCGTTGTCGGTAGAGGAAAAAAGCCCGCTGTTGGTGGCAACCATAAGCGCGCTCCCGGACTTGATGAGGCCGTAAACGGACAGGGGCTCGTTAAAGCCCGGCGCGGGCACGCTCCAGGTCGCGCCGTTGTCCACGGAGGCAAAGACATAACCGCTGTCCGTGCCCGCGTAAAGGGTGGCGCCGTCGGCAAGGAAGCAATTGACATTGCCGCCATAGGGGCCGGGGGTCGGGACCCAGTCCGCAAAGACCGCGATAACAACCGTCAACATCAGCATGACAAGTATCCGTTTCATAAAATCGGCCCTTCTTTTATTGTTTGTTATCCGTGTGTGGGGGAATTTTAAGGTCCTCGATGACCCCGGAAAAAAGCGTGGCGTTGTTTTCGTTCAGTTCCACCAGCGCCTGGTGGGCCTGCGCCACGCTGGCCCGGATGGCGGCCTTGTCGATGGTATGCGCGTCTTCAATCTCCTGCACGGCCGCAAGGGTGGACCGTTCGGACGGCACAAGAATCATGTCGAGGATTTTATTGCAGTTCAGCGTTTCAAGGATCTTTTTCACCTTGTCGTCAGCGTAGATGAGCGTGGCAAAACGGCCGTTGGTGTGGTAATAAGCCACCGAAAGGTGGCTGATGAGGCCGAGGATGGTACTGTCCACGAAATTACACTCCGTAAGGTCATAGATAAGCCGCGGCTTCTTGAGGATGATTTCACGGTTCTTGTCCTGAAAATCCTTGACCAGTGGAGCGACCAGCACCGTTGCGTGGCCGGTCAGGCGGATGATAATAGAGTCGGAGAGGAACCCTGCATAGACTTTGGCACGATCTTCCATATACTATAATAATATGTTATTTTCAGCACGATTTCAAATAAAGAAACAAATTATATTTTCATGACATGACCCCCGAAGAATTCCAGCTCGAATGGATCAAGCGCCACGCCACTGGCCTGCATGTAAAGTACGATGGATCAGTACCGGACAAATCTGATAATCCCGGCGGGCCGGTAAAGACGCCCCACCGGGGCGTCTCTGGCTTTCCCCACCGGGGCACTCCGCCCGCCGCTGCACGGACCCGTCACCCCTTCGAGACTACCGCCGACGCGGATTTGGATCTGCACGGTATGACCATCGACCAGGCCCTGGTCGAAACGGAAATATTCCTGGACATGGCCCGTGAATACGGCCTCACGGCCGTGCGCATCATCCACGGAATCGGGCCTGACAGCGGCCCCTCCATCCGCACGGAGCTGACGCGCGCCTTCAAGACACGGTTCAAGGGAAAAATCGAACGGCTGGAATACGAACCCCACAATTCGGGATCCGTCATCATTTTTCCTTGCTCATGAAATCCTCGCTGCACGCTCTCGGTTGCTTTCTCGGGCTGAAAAAAAGCCTCGTAGGCCTGCTAACGATGGTTATCCTCGTGGGCATGGGCGAACGCATGGCGGAACGCTTCCTTCCCATCTATCTCCTCGCACTGGGCGGCGGCGCCATAGCCATCGGCCTGCTCAGCGGCCTCACCAACCTGCTCGGCGCGCTGTACTCCTATCCTGGCGGGTACCTGGCGGACCGTATCGGCACCAAGCGATCGCTCCTGGTGTTCAATGCCATGGCCATCCTTGGATACCTCATCGTCATCCTCTTTCCCGTATGGCAGGCCGTCATCGTGGGTTCCGTCTTTTTCCTGTCATGGTCCGCGCTGTCGCTTCCCGCAACCATGGGCCTTGTTTCCAGTGTGCTGCCTAAAAGCAAACGTACCATGGGCGTGACACTCCATTCGCTGGTACGCCGCTTTCCCATGGCCCTGGGACCGGTGATTGGCGGCCTGTTCATTGCCGCATGGGGCGAACGCGATGGCGTGCGCTATGCGTTCGTCTGCGCGTTGGTGCTGGCTGTCCTCTCGGCCATTGTGCAGCAGACACTGATTACAGACGAACCCGCAGGCAGCGAGAAAAAGCCCGTTGGGGCGGGCCCGTTTGCGCTCATGGCTCTGATGAGCCCCGAGCTGCGAAAGCTTCTCATTGCGGACATCCTGGTCCGCTTCTGCGAACAGATACCCGCGGCGTTTGTCGTTGTCTGGTGCATGAAGCAGATTCCGAACGGGGTGAGCGCGGTCCAGTTTGGCGTGCTTACGACCGTTGAAATGGCCACCGCAGTGCTGATTTACATTCCCGTGGCCTATTTCGCGGACAAAGGCTCCAAAAAACCATTTGTGACCATGACCTTCGTTTTTTTCACGCTCTTTCCTCTCGTCCTTCTTTTCAGCCGTTCTTATGTCCCGTTGATTCTTGCGTTCTCCCTGCGCGGCCTCAAGGAGTTCGGAGAACCCACGCGCAAGGCCCTCATCATGGACCTCGCGCCCGAGGACCGCAAGGCCGCCATGTTCGGCCTCTATTATCTGCTACGGGACGTGCTGGTGGCTTTCGCGGCCTTCGGCGGCGCGTTGCTCTGGAAAGCGGGTCCATCCGTGAACCTGCTCACTGCCTTTGGCTTCGGGGTGATTGGAACAACATGGTTCGCCATTTACGGACGCGATGTTGAAACCCCTTCGTAATCCCCGGTTTTCGTATTCGGCATAAATCTTTCGCACCGTTGCCAACCGTTTCGAGAAACAAGCCGCGCGGGTGTTCAAGTAACCACGCATTTAACGGGGAGCATGCGCGGAAGGGGTCATCGGCCCGTGCTCCCCGGTCTTGTTTTCATCCTTCTGGTCATAGTATATTTTCGACTCAATAAAAACGAACAATCCAACCCTAACCAAAAGGAACCTGATATGAGCAAAATCGCTTCTGTCAAAGGACGCGAAGTCCTCGATTCGCGCGGCAACCCCACTGTTGAAGTGGATGTGATCCTGAAGTCCGGCGTCAAGGGTTCGGCCATCGTGCCTTCCGGCGCCTCCACCGGCGAACACGAGGCCGTGGAACTTCGCGACGGTGACAAGAGCCGCTACCTGGGCAAGGGCGTGCTCACGGCCGTTAATAACGTGAACACCGTGCTCGCCAAAGCCGTCAAGAACATGGATCCTTTTGACCAGGCCAGGGTTGACCAGAAGATGATTGCCCTCGACGGCACCGAAAACAAAGGCAAACTGGGCGCCAACGCCATCCTCGGCGTTTCCATGGCCGTGGCCAAGGCCGCGGCCACCCAAAAGAAAGTGCCGCTCTTCAAGTACATCGGCGGAACCAAGGCCGTGACACTGCCCGTGCCCATGTGCAACATCCTGAACGGCGGCGCCCATTCGGACGCACCCGTGGACCTGCAGGAGTTCATGGTCATGCCGGTCGGCGCCAAGTCCTTCTCCGAAGGCCTCCGCATGGCCACGGAAACCTTTCATGCGTTAAAAAGCGTACTCAAGAAGCGCGGCCTTTCGACCGCGGTGGGCGACGAAGGCGGTTTTGCCCCGGTGCTCAAGGACAACGAGGAACCGCTGGTCGTTATCATGGAAGCCATCGAAAAGGCCGGGTACAGGGCCGGCCAGGACATCTGCATTGCGCTGGATCCCGCGGCTTCCGAGTTCTTTGACAAGGACAAAAAGAAATACGTGTTTAAAAAGTCAACGGGCCAGGAACTGACCCCCACGGAAATGGCGGACTTTTATGTGAACCTGTGCGGCAAATACCCCATCATTTCCATCGAAGACGGCATGGCCGAGGACGATTGGGAAGGCTGGAAAGCCATCACGGACAAGCTGGGCAAGAAAATCCAGCTCGTGGGCGACGACCTCTTTGTCACAAACGTAAAGAGGCTCCGGATGGGCATTGACCGCGGGGTGGCCAATTCCATTCTTATCAAGGTCAACCAGATTGGCACGCTCACCGAAACGTACGCGGCCATTGACATGGCGCGTAAAAACAAAATGACCGCCGTGGTCTCGCACCGTTCGGGCGAAACCGAGGACGCCACCATCGCGGACATCGTGGTGGGCAAAAACACCGGGCAAATCAAGACCGGTTCCCTCTGCCGCAGCGACCGTATCGCCAAGTACAACCAGCTCCTGCGTATTGAAGAAGCGCTGGGCAAACGCGCCAAGTACGGCGACGGTGCGCTGAAGAAGTAACGCATCTGTCCACACGGGCAACGCACCCTTTCCTCTCCCTTCTAAAACGAAGGGAGAGTTTTTTTTGGCCGGTCGGATCTCTTTTGGCTTTAAAACCAAGTAAGACTCCGTCTCAAAAACGGAATGAAACGGAAATCAAGTTGACGGTTTCCAACCCTGTTTCCATTTCTTCGCGTCAATCTTAAAATCTTTCAGCTTGCGGAAAAAAGTGGCCTTGGATATCCTGGCCTCTCTTGCGGCCCGGTCGATAATCCCATTGTGTTTTTCCAACAGGGCCGTGATGTGTTCCGGGCGCATGGCGCGGGCGTCCCCCACGGGGATGGCGGGTTTGTTTTTTGTCTTGATAACTTCTCCGGCCCCGATCGTCTCAATATGTTTTGCGTCGATCCGTTTGTCGTTGCACAGCAAGACCGCTTTTTCGATGACGTGTTCCAGTTCACGCACATTGCCCGGCCAATCGCAGGCCAGCAGTTTTTGATAACTGTCAACCGCCAACTCCTGGCATAGACGGCCATATTTTATGCGGGTGCGGTTTAAGAAATACAGGCTCAACGAGGGGATGTCTTCTTTATGCTCCCGTAGCGGCGGAAGCGTTAAATGAAAGGTGTTTAACCGATAATAAAGATCCTTGCGAAACAGCCCTTCGTCCACCATCTGCTGTAAGGGCTGGTTGGCTGCGGCGATAATCCGGGTATGGATATTTATCTTTTTATTGCTGCCGATTCGTTCCAATGTAAAATCCTGTAAAAAATTCAACAGCTTCGCCTGCGTGGCAAGAGGGATGTTTCCGATTTCATCCAGAAACAAGGTGCCCCCTTCGGCCGCTTCCAGTTTGCCGGCCCTTGCCTGCTCCGCGCCGGTAAACGCCCCTCTTTCGAATCCGAAAAGTTCACTCTCCAGCAGGGAGGACGGCAGGGCCGCGCAATCCACCTTTACAAAGGGTCCTTGGCAAAAAAGGCTGTTCTGGTGGATATAACGCGCCAGGACTTCCTTGCCCGTACCGGTTTCACCCTCGATTAAGATGGCCACGGGATATTCTGCCGCCGCCTTTGCTTTTGCTTTGATATTGTTAATAACAGCGCTTTCACCAATGAACAAAGGCCCATTTCCCGATTGCCCCAACGCCAGGGATTTTAATGCATCCCGCTCGCGCGCCATTTTTTCACTTTCTTTTTTCAATATCCGGATGTTTTTTTTAAGATGCGAAATGTCTTCCAGGGTAAAAACATAATGAAAACGCCCCTGAACACAAGTAAAGCGGTCGTCAAAAATCTGGCGAAAACGATAGGTGTTCTCCAAGCCATTGCGCAGGGCAATCTCATTCGCCGGTGAGCGGTTTATCCTCTCCACGGGCAAGACATACACTTTTAACGATTTCAGGATAACGTGGCCGGCTTCTTCAAGATATAAATATTGATGTCCGACCGGATTTTCCATTGGCTCAAAATCAGTATACCCGAGTATTTTCAACCCGTTGATAAAAAAAGCGAAATAGCCCCCCTCTTTTAAACACCTCAATTTTACATTCGTCCGCAGGCAGGGAAACGTTCCAGAACACTTCATGGAGGATCTCGCCCGTCTTTTTTAATAGCGCTTTCTTTTGTGGGTAATGATAACCGATTAAGTACCCTTTAAAATCCGGAAAAAATTGCCCGTGGGCCGCATCGCCGCCCAGGATAAAACAGGGCAACCGTCCCCCGTCCAGGCGAACCGTCAATTCCATCTTAATGTCCTGCCTGGTAAAATCGACGGTGGGTCGCAGACGCAGAAGCCTGTTGCGCTCTTGTCCGGGTTCCCATACCCATTGCGCGCCCTCTTTTTTCAGTTCACGGGTCTCTATATATTGCTCCATCTCCGATGGCGCAATATTTTGAAAATCCAGCGCATGGGATAATCGCCAGTCCAGCTCCCTTATTTGCATCCAATGAGACTCTTTGCTTTTAAGTAAATCCAGAGGATGGGGATCGAAAAATTCTTTTGCCGGCCGGCCGAGCATGTTCTTGCTTGAAATTCTTTTAACGGGAAAAAGATTAAGCAACGCCTGGTTACATCCCTGAATTTCCTCGTTGGTATCCAAAAAGAGCAGGGGGGATTGCCTGAAACTGACAATGCGAGTGCTGAAATCATTATACCGAATGGCGCCGAAAAGCCCGGTATTCTTTATTTTTAACAAACTGAGCCTGGAAAAGGGAATGTTCGTATAAAAGCCAAAAAAATCTTCGAATTTCTCAAAAAAATTTTTTGAAGCATAGGTATGCGCAGCACTGAAAATCCATTTCCGGATAATATTCTCCCCTTGTCCGTCAAGGGGGAATGAAAGTTCGGCAATCGTTTTGTTCCCGGGTAAAAAATAGAAATCGCGGATGTTTTTCCCGCAAATACGGCTAAAGTCAAAATTATAGACGTTGTCATTAAATAAGATATCCGAAATGAGGCCGTCTTCTTCGATCACGATGAATAATCCCAGAAGATAAGCCGAAGAAATCAGCGGTTCGGCTTGAATTTTAAAAGAAAAATCTTTGAAAAAATCCCTGGCCAAATTCTTTGCATTTTTCACACAAAGAATATAGTTTATTTAGAGTATCGAAACAGTTTAAAAATAGTTTTACTTCAAGCGTTGAACGTTATTGCTGACAACCTATAACGCATTGATAGCGTGCAAGTTAGTCTGCGCTGCAAATACAGGCGCATGTTTTGCAACAAACAGTTTGGACGTTAGTTATAGTTAAAGAATATCTAAATTTTAAGGAGGAATGGTATGAATCAACAACAGCACCAGGGACGCTTAAAGAGCGGGCATCTGTTTTTGGCAACCTGTCTTTTACTGGCCGGCCTTTTGTTTCCCCAGGACGTAAAGCTTCTGGCAGGCTTTGAATACGATGAAATGCAGACGTGGGGCTGGAACGGGACGACCGTGGCCGACTGGATCAATTCCGGAAGCGGCTCCCTCGGTACCTTATTCCAGGGTGATGCAACAGAGGGAGAATGGGCGGTTGGCCGGGGTTTTTCCAGTGATGCGGTGAGTTGGTATCTCACGTCGCCCCTGGTTCCTGAGAACAATATATTATATACCCAAGGCAGAGTGTTTCAGACCTATGGTTTTTTAGAAAGCTGGATGGGTTCGGATTGGTCCGGTTATGACCGGATGCGCATGGATATCAAGAGCACGACAGACTCCTGTGTGGTTTGGCTTTCGCTTCAGGATGAACTGACCTCCCCTTTTCTTATTCGCCGTTATGTGGTGCCAGGGAACCAATGGGTGACGCTGGAATTCAATCTGGCCGATGCCGCCAAGGAAATTCAAGTGCCTCTTTCCGGGGAGGGAGCGGCTTACTGGGGCGTTGATACTTTAAAAGGGCGTGTATTGAACCTGAGTGAGATGGCAAACCTCTCTGTTAATGTCACTCATTTTTACCATGTCCAGGCCCAACACGTGGTTGTTGATAATTTAAGACTATTAAAAGCCGGTGCAGAGGATGGGGGCACGTGGCCCCTTCTTCGTGACACCACCGCATTCCAGACGGTCCAGGAACTTCCGCCGCAGAGCCCGGTATGGACGAACCGGTATACCGGTGCCAGAAACACGGCACCTTTGACGTTGGGGGAACCTTCTTTCATTGATTTGGGTGCCGGGGACCCCGGTTATGCCTATCTAACGGGTATGCCCTATGCTATTTCTGCAGTGGATAACGATCGAATCGCCATTGGGTCATGGATTTATGGCGGGGTCCGGAAAACGCTGAACGGCGGACAGGACTGGACATCAGTGCCCGGTTTTTTCCACAGTTACCAAGCCCCGGGCAGTATCATTGCCAGCTCCGGGGATGATTTGATGGGTTTTTACACATCGAAGTGCGGCGGTGGCGGGGTCTCCACGGCCATGTATTTCCGGCGGCTCCAGTTTAACGGCACGGATTGGAAATTTACAACGCGGAAACTGATTACACCGAATTCCTGGCATTGTCCCGAATGGAAGGTGAACGGCATCCGCCTTCCAAACGGCCGGATTTGGATGTTGTCGGCCCATACGACGCGTTATAGAGGGATATGGATGCGGGGTTGGTATTCGGATGACGAAGGGGAAACCTGGCGTTGGCCGAACGCTTCTGGCTTGACAGATGCCGAGGCTTGGCGGACTTATGGGACAGAGCACGGCAACCTGACCGGTGCGGAATTGTGGGTGGACAATTCCGGTGAATGGGAATATGAGGGTAAGACCGCTTCCTTGGGTACGATTACCACTTCCTTACAGTACAGCGCTTTTTTCCCGATGCTGGTCCGCTATGGAGATGAAGTGGCCTGCTTCTGGCTGGACGGCAATAACAATACGATTAAATGGTCCCATTCCGACGGAAAACGCTGGACCCCGCCGACGACTCTGTTAAGCAGTATGACCAGCCGGCCTTCAGGAGCGGTTTATCATGAGGCCACGGGCGACATTTATTTCGCCAACGGGCAAAAGATATACCGGTTTGACGGCATGAATGCGCCGGTTGACATTACCCCGGCTTTGTGCACAGGGGGTATCCTGTCACTCAGCGGGAATCTTCTGATGAATGTATGGAAGGAGCAGAGCGGTGGGCAGTATCTCATCCGTTATTGCACCCAAGAGCTTCCGAACGGCACCTGGAGCGAGGCCCACACGCTTGCCACGGAGGATGTCAGTTTCAATCTGACCTCCACCCAGTCCGCGCCGGAGAACTTCTTTCCGGTCGCATGGGCATTTACGGGCTCAACGACCAAATGGCTGAAATTCCAGCGCATTCCGATTGCCGGAACCAGTGCGAATAAGCAGCGGGTGAATGTTCGGAGCGCCCCTTTTCTGGAGGTAAGCCCCAATCCTTTCTGCGGGCAGATGGTTTTTAAGTATCAGGTGCCTAAAGCGGGTGCGGTATCGTTCAAGGTATATGACCGGTGCGGCCGGTTGGTGCAGTCGCTGTTGGAGACGAAACAGGCCTTGGGTGTGCATCAGGTAAAATGGGATGCCCGTCACCTGGCTGCGGGTCTCTATGTAGCCAGAATCAAGGCGGACGGGCTGAATTTGTCCAGAAAGCTCATCATTGTTAAATAAGGGGGCGGATCAATTAAAACAGGGAAGGCAACCTATGGCATTAACATTTAAAAACATTTTGCGGACCGGGAAATAAATTACTCCGCCGTAATATTCGCGCCCAGGGCCTGCATTTTTTCGAGGAAACCCGGAAAGGTGACGCCCGCGGTCTCGGCCGTGGTGA
>JAZDKP010000286.1:0-5346 GCA_043802925.1 Fibrobacterota bacterium
AGCACCGCGGCAAGCGCGGCGAGCAGGTCCTTGTATTCTTTGGACTTTTCCTCCCGTTCCTTCTTTTCAAACTTTTCGTCAATGTCCACGTCGCCCTTGTGGATGGCTTTGAGCTTTTTGCCCTTGAACTCCGGAAGGTCCGGGAGAATCCACTCATCGACCGGGTCCGTGAAAAAGAGCACCTCGTAGCCTTTGCTCTTGAACTTTTCAAGATAGGGTGACAAGCGGAGCCCGGAGACGCTTTCACCGGTCAGATAGTAGATTTCAGCCTGGCCCTCGCGCATGCGATCCACATACTGCTGGAGCGTGACCGGCGTGTCCGCATCGGTCTGCGTGGACTCGAAAAGGATCAGGTCGAGAATCTTTTCCTTGTTCTCGTGGTCAAAGTGCACCCCTTCCTTCAGCACACGGCCAAACTCCTGGAAGAAGCCGCGGTACTTGTCGAACTCCTTTTCGCGCATCTCCTTGAGCGTGGCAAGCACTTTGTTGACCAGCCCCTTCTTGATGCGCTCCATCTCCCGGTTTTCCTGGAGAATTTCGCGCGATACATTGAGTGGCAGGTCCGAGGAGTCAACCACACCTTTGACAAAGCGGAGGTATTCGGGCAACAGCTTCTTGCAGTCGTCCATGATGAAGACGCGCTTGACGTAGAGGCTCACGCCGATTTTATGGTCCGCATCGAACATGTTGAAGGGCGCCTTGGGGGACAGGTAAAGGAGCGCGGTGAACTCGCTCTTGCCCTCGGCCGTGAAATGGATGGTCTTGAGCGGGTCCTGGAAGTCGTGGCCCACATGGCGGTAGAACTCGGTGTAGTCGGCCTCGGTGATTTCATTTTTGGGCCGCAACCAGATGGCCTTGCGCGAATTTAATGTCTCCTCCTCCGTCTTCTTCTTGTCCTTTTCCACGTCCATGACAATGGGATGCTCAATGTAATCGGAGAATTTTTTGACAAGGTTACGCAGGGTGAACGCGTTCAGGTATTCGGCCGCGTCCTCCTTCATATGGAGAATGATGTCCGTGCCCCGTTTTTCCCGCGTGCATTCTTCGAGCGTGTAAGTGCCGTCCCCTGTGGACTCCCAGCGCACCCCCTTGGACGGGTCGCCGGCCATGCGGCTTTCGACCGTCACGGTGTCGGCCACCATAAAGACGGAGTAAAAGCCCACGCCGAACTGGCCGATGAATTCCGGGCTGCCCTTGGCGCCCTGCTGGCGGAGCTGTTCGAGGAAGGCCTTGGTACCCGAGCGTGCGATGGTGCCGAGGTTTTCGACCACGGTGTCCTTGTCCATGCCAATGCCGTTGTCACGCAGGGTGAGTGTCTTGGCTTTTTCGTCCGGAATAATCTTGATTTTCCACTCCCCGTCGCCTTCAAGCACCTCGGGCCGGGTGAGGGACTCGAACCGGACGCGGTCAATGGCGTCCGAGGCGTTACTGATAAGTTCGCGCAGGAATATCTCCCGGTGGGAATAGAGGGAATGGATGACAAGGTCGAGGAGCTGTTTGACTTCGGTCTTGAATTCAACGGTCTGCTTGGCCATGGTATACGTCTCCTTTGGATCGTTTTTAGCAGGAAAATATATATAATTCCAGTGTTGTTCTGTTATTCCAATATTCCAAACAGAAAGGCCTCTTTTTGCTTGATTTAGCGCTGCTATTCCGTATATGTTGTTTCCGCATGAAACAATACTCTTAGTCGCCTCAGATACTCTCTGGAATTTTCGGTTTAGAAGCTATACGGCTTAAGGGAGGCATCCATGAATCTCGACAAAATGATTGGGCTTTTACAGGAACTGATCCGGGCCCGCGGACCCAGCGGGCAGGAGGAGGAAGTCCGGCAAATTGTGCTTCGGGAGATGGAAAAAACCTGCGACAAGGTGTGGACGGACGAGGCTGAGAACGCTGTCGGACTGATTCTCGGACAAGGCCGCGCGGGACGCGGCAAAAAAACCGCTGCGGCCCCGATTATCAAGGTCATGGCGCACCTCGACGAAATCTCCCTGATTGTCAAACGCATCGAACCCGACGGCACGCTGCGGGTCCGCCCGATAGGGGGGCTGGTTCCATGGCTCCTCGGACTCGGTCCCATGGAAATCATGGCCGATACCGGTATCCTTCCCGGCGTGCTTTCGGTCGGCCCCATGCATACCACCGCCGAATCAACGGCGTCGTGGAAGGCCAAGGTCACCGGCGAAGGCAAGTCCCTCGACTGGCCGCAGATTCATGTTTTCACCCGCATGACCGCCGAAGCGCTGGCCAAGGCCGGCGTCCGGCCCGGTACGCGCGTGGTGGTTTCGCGCGATCGCCGGAACCTTACGCTCATCAACGACTGCCTCGGCGGATACTTCATGGACGACCGTGCCAGCCTCGTCATCATGCTGGCCGCGGCGGCCCTCCTGAAATCCGCCAAAAAACGTCCCGCGGCCGATATCTATCTGATTGGCACCTGCGGCGAGGAAATCGGCGCCGGCTCCGCGGCCTTTGCCTCCGGATCGATTCCCGGTACGATCACCCTGGCCGTGGACGTGGGCCCGGTCGCCGCCGAGTACGGTACACGCCTCACCGTTGACCCCATTATCGTGCACCGCGACGGGCGTTCCGCCTATACCCGATCCGTCTGTGAACAACTGGACAAAATCGGACGCGGCCTGGGCATGGTCCCCCAGCACGCCTACTTTGAAAGCTACGGCAGTGATGCAAGCATTTCGCGGACCACGGGTCATGCCGCGAAAACGGGGTTGCTCTGCGTGCCAACCGAAAATACGCACGGATTCGAAATCCTCCCCAAGGCGGCCCTGGAATCCTGCGCGCGCCTGCTGGCGGGGTATCTGGAAGCGCCGGTATGAGCAACGCGGGCCCGGCGGAAAGCCCTATGCGCAACAGCGAATCCGGCAACCCGGCCTCGGACCGTCCCGCCATCACAAACGTGGACCCTGCTGTGCTGAGCTTCCGCTTCACGCAGAACTGCGACATCGCGCATTGCAAAGGCCAATGCTGCCGCACCGGCATATGGATGCGGCCTGCGGAGGCCGCGCGCATACTGGCGCACAAGGAGGCCGTAGCGGCGCTGATGGATGCGACCCAGAACCCGGATTTCACACAATGGTTCGAGGAACCGGCCTCGACGGAGAACCTGGCGCATTTAGAGGCCAAAGGAAAAGAAATCGCCAGCGCGGTCCACAACCACAAGTGCGTCTTCCTTGACGCCATCGGCGCCTGCGCACTCCAAAAGCTGGCCATGAAGGAAGGAAAGCACCGCTGGGCCTACAAACCCTACCATTGCGTGCTCTTTCCATTTTTAGTGGAGGACGGCACCCTGTCCGTGGACCTTGACCACGGAGACAACATCCGCTCCCTGTATCACGAGGAATTTTACTGCGATCACCGGGGTAAAAACGCGACCGCGCTGGGCATTGAAGTGTGCCGCGAAGAACTGCGGTACGCCCTGGGTTCGGACCACGCCTACGACTCCCTGTGCCGTTCGGCCGTCAACCCTGCTTAATCTTCCCAGGGAACGTCAAGACAACGGAAAGCCACATTGAAGTCCCGGTCCCAGGCCTGGAGGATTTCGTACTTGATATTCGGATAGAATGTCAGGTTTGCAAAACGCGATTTCCCGACAAACTCGGCGCCCGCGAGCCGGTGGTCCTCGCCGGGCATGAGGCAACCGTCGGCCTCGCACAGAAACACCTGCTGCTGGATGCGCCGGGTGCGGTCCGGGGAAATGGACTCCGTCTCGAAAAGCAGCCGTCCGGGTTGGGCACGGAGACCCGTCTCCTCCGCAAGTTCACGGATGAGCGCCTGTTCAGGCGTTTCGCCGGGCTCCACGCCGCCGCCGGGCAGGAGGAAATATTCCTGGTCGTCCTTGCGGTGGCGCACCAGCAGAATGGCGCCCTCCTGGACAACGACGGCCGCGGCCCTTACGCGAAGCACGTCAGATTTTGTCCCACTTGGGATCGAAACTGCACAGGGCACGATAGCCTTTGGCCATCATGAGTGCGTCCACAAGGGTGAGTCGCACCATGGCCTCACACACCGGGTAGATGCGCGACAACAGCGTGGGATCGCGCCGGGTGATGGGCTCGAGCACCACATCCTTCATTTCCTTGACATTGACCGTCTTTTGCGGCACCGAGATGGTGGGCGTGGGTTTGACCGCCACGCGGATGCGGATGTCCTCCCCGCTGCTGAGTCCGCCGAGGATGCCACCCGCGTTGTTGGTCTTGAAGCGCACGCGGCCCGTGGATTTGTCCACGTAAGCCGGGTCGTTGCATTCGGAACCCACCATTTTTGCCACGCCAAAGCCCGCACCGAACTCGAGCCCCTTGACCGCGCCAATGGACATGATGCCATGCGCGAGCAGGGCCGAGAGCTTGTCAAACACGGGTTCGCCCAGGCCCGCGGGCACGCCGCGCGCAATGATTTCGACCACGCCGCCGCTGGTTTCGCCCGCGTCCTTGACCTTCAGCACGTCCGCGATCATTTTTTCAGCCACCACAAGGTCCGGGCAGTTGATTTCGTTTTTCCGGTAGTTCTGTTTTGCCAGTTCGTAGGTGACCGGGCCGGCCTTGATGCCGTGGGACTCGGCCACAAAGCCCACGACGTCGATGCCCATTTTATCGAGCACCTGCCTGGCCACCGCGCCGCCCGCCACGCGCGACGCGGTCTCGCGCCCGCTCGCGCGCCCCGCACCCACCCAGTCCGCAAACTCGCCGTATTTTTTGAAATACGTGTATTCGGCGTGGCCGGGACGGATTTCGTCGCAATAGCTGCGGTACTGCGCGATGTGAATATCCTCGATGTCGACATTGGGAATGAGCAGGGCCACGGGCGCGCCCGTACTGAGGTCGTTTTCCATGACACCGGAAAAGACATAGACTTTGTCCGTCTCCTTGCGCGGGGAATCGAGCGGCGTCTGGCCGGGCCGCCGCTTGTCAAGTTCGGCCTGGATGATCTCCGCCGTGATTTTAATACCCGGCGGCACGCCGTCCACGATGCAGACCAGCCCACCGTACAGTTCTTTGGGGATGGGCAGGTGTTTGCGGAAACCGCCTGAGTAGGATTCGCCGGTCGCGGTCACGCGGAACAGCCGGCCGTAGGTATTGCCCATCATGGTCAGGGTCTCCTGGTTGAAGGATACGATGTGATTTGAAGTGAAAAAGATAACTTTTTCAGACAGAAAAGGGCAAACCCACCCCTTTTCCAACTCACCCCCTTCCCCCCTCTCTCGCAGAGAGAGGGGGCTTGGATTTAAAACAAACCTGGAAAAAATTATCCTTTATTGTTTTTTGCTTTATCAATACCCCCCCCCTCTCTCTGCGTGTGAGGGGGGAAGGGGGGGGTGAGTTGGTC
>JAZDKP010000287.1:0-9726 GCA_043802925.1 Fibrobacterota bacterium
GCCCCATTTCAAGGACCACGAGACCCTCCAGGACGACATCCACGCCTGTCTCTGCCCCATCGTGCAGGGGTTGCCCTATTACCTGCGCACTGCGTTTAACATTCCTGATGAAAAAATACTCATGCCCATCGTTTCCTTTGGCAACGGACTTGAGTCCGGGGCCGCCCCTTTTGTCGCGACCGCGGTCCAGTTGGGCTTTACCGAGGCGGACGGTCAGCGCGCCTACGAAAAAGGGCTTGCCGCCTACCGCGGCTTCCTCGCGGCAGCGCGTGAAGAGGGCATCCGCGCCATCGAGCGGGCCGAAATGGAAAACAAGACGGCCATCGTCATCTTCGGCCGGCCTTACAACGCCTTCACCTCTTACGCGAACATGGGTATTCCCAAAAAGTTCACCTCGCGCGGCTACACGATCATTCCCTTTGACTTCATCCCTTTCGAAAACGCCGATATCTACGAGAATATGTACTGGTACTACGGCCAGCAAAACTTAAGGGCCGCGGTCAATGTGGCGCGAAGCAAGAACCTTTACCTCTGTTACGTCTCCAACTTCTCCTGCGCGCCCGATTCCTTCATTCTGCACTATCTGCGCTGGATCCACGGCACCAAACCCTTCCTTGTCCTCGAACTTGACTCCCACACCGCGGACGCGGGAATCGACACGCGCATTGAGGCCTTCCTCGACATCATCGAGGGCTACCAGCGCGCGGGCAACTTCAAGGTGGGCACGCAGTTCCCCTCGCGCTACGAGGCGGTTGTCAACAGCACCGGGTTGAATATCTTTGACACCGAAACGCGCACCAAAATCGATATCCGCGACAAGCGCATCAAGTTCCTGCTGCCGTCCATGGGCAGCGAGACCACGCAGGCCATGACCGCCATCGCCCGGCGCTACGGCATCGATACCGAGGACCTGCCGGTTTCGGACCGCGACACGGTCCAGCTTGCGCGCAACGTGGCCTCGGGCAAGGAGTGCATCCCCTGCCTTATCGTACTCGGCTCCTTTATCCAGTATTTTCAGCGCCACGGCGTGGACGACAATCGCATTTATGTGCTCTTTATGCCCATCACCACCGGGCCGTGCCGCACGGGCCAGTACGCCGTGTTCTACGACCGCATTCTGCGCGAGGTGGGGTACCGCAACATCGTGCTCATGCGCCTCAACTCCGACAACTCCTATAATGAGATGGGACCCGGCTTTTCACGCCTGGCGTGGCGCGCCATCTGCGTGGGCGACGCGCTCAAGGACCTCAAGTCCGGCATCCGTGTCTGCCTCAAGGAGCCCGCGGAGGGTTTCCGCGTGGTGGACGAGGCCTGGCAGAAGGCGCTCGTGGTGTTTGAAAAGGGCAACCTCGAAAAGGATCTCTACGAGGTACTCGACGGCATGGCAAAAAGACTCGCGGGGCTGCCCCGGCTGCATGAGGTGGACCAGGTTAAGAAGGTCCTTATCGTGGGCGAAATCTTTGTGCGCCGTGACGATTATTCCGTCTCGTCGCTGGTGGACCGGCTGACCGACTGGGGTATCCTCACCCGTATTTCCGGGTTGTCGGAGTGGATTCACTACCTTGACTGGGTGCGTGAATTCCGTCTTCGTGGGAAGTTTTCCGGTAAAAGCTTTCTCAACAAGGCCTTCTCGGACTATTATTACCAGCTGATAAAAATGAAAGTGGAACTGACCTGGAAGCACCACGTGCAGGAAAAGACCGAGACCCTCATCCGGGCTTCGGGCCTTTTCCCGAGCGCGCCTTCGGACATGAACGTCATCATGGAGCGGGCGCCCGAGTTTACCTCCAAGAACTTTGAGACCGAGGCCACCCTGTCACCCGCGGTGGCGGCCGAAGCCATGGACCAGGGCTATTCCGGCATTGTCATTATTTCGCCGTTTGCCTGCCTGCCGGGCCGGCTCATCGAGGCCATTTATGCGCCCTGGGCGCACGCGCGCAACTTTCCGGTGCTGGCGCTCGAGAATGACGGCAACGTCTATTCCCCCAATACCATCTCAAAAATCAATATTTTCTGTTTGAACGTGGCGTCGTTTAAAAAGATTTAATCGAACGCGGAATCGAGGTCCGCAATGGTGGCGTTACGGACCCGGATGAACTTGCCGGTGTCGGCCACGTCAAAGATTTCGCGGACCACTTCGCTGGGGTTGATGACCACCATCTGGCCGTGGTCTTTAGCGAGCCGTTTGCTGAAATTAATCAGAATGCCCACTCCCATGCTGTCGAGGAAATCAACGGCCGAAAGGTCGAGGGCGATTCTGCTGCTGCTGTTGTTTTTGAGTGTTTCGTCGAAAATGGTGCGGATGTTGAGAATGTTTTTGACGGAGAGCGCGCCGGACATCCGGATGACATGGCAGGTACGACGGGTCTCTTTTTTAACGGTCAGCGTTTCATTCATGATGCGCCCTCTTTCGCGTATTGAAAGATATTTCCTTACGCAGGGGAACGCAAATAAAAAACGGGAGGCGTTTGACCGCCCCCCGTTCTTGTTTCAGACTGACAATTTATCGGACAAAAATGATTAATTTCGTTCGATTAACGGTTGCCGAAACCGCGACCGCCGCGAAAACCGCCGCCGCCGCCGCCACCGCCGCCGCCCTGACCGCCGCGCGGACGCTCTTCGCGTGAGCGCGCTTCGTTGACGGTGAGCTTGCGCCCGCCGAATTCCTTGCCGTTGAGATCGGCAATCGCCTGATCCGCGTTTTCCATTTCAACGAAACAGAACCCGCGCGGCCGACCCGTTTCACGGTCCGTAATGATGTTTACGGAGTGAACCTCGCCAAGTGCCGAGAAAATTCCACGAACCTCGTCTTCTGTCGAGGTGAAACTAAGGTTGCCGACATAGAGCTTCTTGACCACAGAAACCTCCAAACTGAGTGTAACAATACACCTGATCCAGGTTCAGCGAGAACCATTGTCAGGACTAAAACCTTGTAATAACAAGGAAACAAGATACATTAATAGTTAATTAAAACGCAAAACATTTAAATTATACCCGCGTTTTGCTGCTCAAGCGGGGTCACGGTCACGGTCCGGTTCTTGTTGTCGATTTCGACCTTGAAGTCCTGGTTCCCGTTGGCGCCGGTCACCTTGGCCTCGCCGTTCTCGACGGTGATGTTCACATTGCCGGTGCTGACATTGATGTTCCAACTGTTCTGGTTTTTGGTCAGCGGGTTGTTGTTGGCCAGGTTTACCGTGACATTGTTGCCGGCCACGTTCACGTTGGCTTTGTCGACGTTATTGCCCACATTGACAACATTGTTGTTGCCATTCAGGTTGACGGTGGTGTTGTCCTGCATGCCGCCGTTGAATTTGACCGCGTTGCCGCTGCCGGTCACGGTGACGTTTGCGTTCGTGATGGCCGCACCGCCGGTCATTGCGTGCGTCTGGGCGCGGGTCCCCGCGGGTGTGCTGCCCGTGAGGTCCACGGAGTTGTTGGCACCGTTCACGACCGCGCGGTTGCCGCTGCTGGCAAAGCCTTCGGGACCTTTGACGACATTTCCCGTATTGCCGGGCGCATTCACCACCGTGGCCTCCATGCGGCCCGCGCTTACGGTGTTTCCCTTCGGGACCCCGGCCTTGGCCGTTCCTTTTGCATTGGGGTTCTGGACACGCTCCAATTGGCCCGGGGTCTGGGGAGTCAGCGGGCCCTGGTTCATGGGCGCCTGCTGTGCATTGGGCGCCATGACGGAGACGATTCCCTTGTTTCCGGTCACGGCATTTATTATGGCCTGCGTGGTGACGGATTTCTGGATATTCCGTACCTGCTGATAAGAGGCCATGAGCTCTTTTTTGTTGGCAGGATTGCGGTTGGATACCGCGGGTGTGTAAGATGATGCGGATGAGACTTTGTCGACGCCCATAACTTTCTCCTTCCTCAAAATTCATTAAAGCCTGGACAGGCCAGACCTATAGCTTCCCCGCTTAATTATCGGTAGAATTGGCGGAAACTTTAGCGATTTTACAAGCTGTTGATAATAAAGCGTTAATGGATGCCTGCCGCAAAAGCGATGGAGAGCATTTTTGAATGGGCATCTTCGGACCGGCTGGTCATGACAATGGGCACATTGGCGCCCACAACAATGGCTGCGCCGTGCGCATTTCCGAGAAAAACCATGGCCTTATAAAGAATATTGGCGGAAAGAATATCGGGGCAGAACAGAATATCCGCATCACCGGACACCGGGGATGTGATTTTTTTGATGCGTCCCGCCTCGGCTGAAAGCGCGACATCGAGGGCAATGGGCCCTTCGGCCATGCAGCCCTGGATGTCGTTGCTTTGGCACATTTCCTTGAGCCGGGCGCAGTCCTGGGTGGCTGGGACCTTGTCACTCACCATTTCGTTATGGGCCAGAAGCGCGACTTTGGGGCAGGCAACGCCCAGCTGGTGCATGACCTCCACGGCGTTGCGCAGGATGGAAATTTTATCCGCAAACGTGGGGAATACGTTGAGTGCGGCATCGGTCACAAGCATGGGCTTGTCGTATCCTTTTGGGAAAAAGAGTGCCACGTGCGAAAGCAGGCCCTGGCGCCGGATGCCGTATTCCTTTTTTAGGATGACCTTGAGGAAAAGGGCGGAGTTCACCAGCCCCTTCATGAGAATCCGGCCTTTGCCCTCCGCGATCATTCGTGCGCCGATGTCAAGTGACGCTTCCGGGGATTCCGCGGGAACGATTTCCATATCCGCGACACTGCAGCCGGCCTTGTCCGCAGCGGCGCGGATGGCGTCCGGTTGGCCGATGAGCACCGGGCGGACCAGCTTCCGTTCCGAGGCCAGCTGAAGCGCCTCGAGCACCTCGGGATCCGCGGCCGCGGTCACGATGAGCGTTTTGGGCCCCCCGTGGGCCCGGGCCAGGATGTCGTCAGGGGTGCGAATCATGGGAATAATTTATCCTTTCAACCGCGGGTTTCGCAAGCCCGCTGTTTCTTCGAGACGGCTCTGGAGAAAGTGGAGCAATTTGATGTCCTGTTGCGGGAGCAGGGCCATGCGTTTGTAGATTTTCTTGAGAAAAAGGGAGTTTTCGCGCACGCCCACGACCTTAAAATAGGCGGAAAGCCTTTTTGTGAGCGCCCGGTACTGCGATTTGTCCTGGGTTGCGGGCCGCGGGTGCTTTCCGGCCCGGCTGGCTTCAAAAAGAGTATGCGCATAGACCATGACGGCCTGCGCGAGATTCAGCGATGGTTGGGCCTTTGCCATGGGAATGGTGGTGAGGAGGTCGCAGAGCTCGATTTCAGCGTTCGAAAGCCCGGAGTCCTCGGTGCCAAAGACAATTGCAACACTGCGCAGACTCGCTGACTTTTCCGCGAGGAGGGCCGGGAGCTTTTGGAGCAAGAGTACGCTGTTGGAATGCAGGTGGCGGGGACGGGCCGTGGCGCACGCTGCAAAATCAATGTCCGCAAGCGCTGCTTTAAGCGAACCGAAAACCAGCGCCTGTTCCAGAATTGTTTCTGAACCGTGGGCGAGCTTGCGGGCCGCAATACAGAGGTGGTCGCAGGGGGCCACCAGCCGGAGGTTGCAAAAGCCCATGGTGTTGAGCGCCCGGGCCGCTGCGCCCACGTTTTCGGGCAGCGCAGGCCGGACGAGGATGAAGTGGAGGGTCATGGTTCCCTTTTTTCGCCTTCTGCCATCCGGCCGAGAAACCCCTCTTTCCATGCGGTAAAACGGTCCTGCCGTATGGCCGCGCGTATTTCCTTCATCATCGTCAGATAGAAGTGGACGTTGTGGTACGTGGCCAGGCAGAGCGCGGTGATTTCGCCGCAGTTGAAGAGGTGGCGCAGGTATCCGAGCGAGTGGTTTTTGCAGACCTTGCAGCCGCAGTTAGGGTCCAAGGGCCGGTCAAAGGCCTCTTTGTATTCGCCCGCCTTGTAGTGGCGCCGGCCGAGGGAGGTGAAGACCTGGCCGTTGCGTGCATTGCGCGTGGGCAGCACGCAGTCGAACATGTCCACGCCCCGGGACACGGCCTCCACGATGTTTTCCGGGGTGCCCACGCCCATGAGGTAGAGCGGGCAGTCGCGGCGCACGCGGGAGGCGATGAGTTCTGTTATACGGTACATGTCAGCCGCGGGTTCGCCAACGGAAAGTCCGCCGATGGCAATGCCGGGGGTCCCGGACTGTGATACAAAATCCGCGCTCTCTTTGCGCAGGTCGTCGTACACGCTGCCCTGGATAATGCCAAAGAGCGCCTGCAGGGAACCGGATTCCGCGTGGTTTTTGACGCAGCGCAAAAGCCAGCGGTGGGTGCGGCCCATGGCCTCGGCCGCCTCCTTTTTTTCACAGGGAAAGGGGGCGCATTCGTCGAATGCCATGATGATATCCGCGCCGATGACGCGCTCTGCTTCCATCACGCTTTCGGGTGTGAACATCAGCGTGTCGCCGTTTACGTGCGACTGGAAGCGCACCCCGTCCTCCGTGATTTTCCGGTTGTGCTTGAGCGAAAAGACCTGGTAGCCGCCGCTGTCGGTGAGCAGCGGGCGTTCCCAGCCCATGAAACGGTGCAGACCGCCCGCTTTTTTAAGCGCGCCAAGGCCGGGCCGGGTCACCAGGTGGTAGGTGTTGCCGAGGATGATGGAGGCGTCGAGTGCGCGCAGGTCCTCGTTTGAGAGGGCCTTGACCGCGCCGAGGGTGCCCACGGGCATGAAGACAGGAGTTTCGATTTCGCCGTGCGCGGTCATGATACGGCCGGTGCGTGCGCGTGAGCCGGTGTCCTGCTGTTCGATGGAGAATTGGAACATGGGCCTACTTTTTGAGTCCCGGCTGTTTGAAGAGCATGGCGTCGGCATAGCGTGTCTCAAGCATGGTCAAACCAAAATAATAATTGAGGCAAACGGGGTGCTATAAAGTGTACGGTCCGTCGGTCCATGGGCGTTGTCAATTTCAAAATATTCACACGGGATGGCTGCAACGCTCAAAAAAATCGGATTTACCGGCCGGAACGTTGACGGTACGATCGAACCTGCCCGATTTTTCCTCGCATTGCAACCATCCCCTGTATTAAATACATTTTGTTATACCAAATTAGTATCACTTATCCCGGGCCTGAAAACAAGCTTCCGGCATCTTCCACTGCCTGTTGTGATAAGCGATATTCCGGCAACAAAACCTTGTTGGCCGGTCTGTTTATTAAGTATTTTGGTTTAAATTGAAATTTACAGGAGGATTCTATATGACGGGATGTAAAACCCTTGCGGCGCTGACGGTCACGGCCGCCCTCATGCTTGCCGCCTGCTCAGAAGACAAGAAAGTGGTCGCCCCCGGCGACGTTACGCCGCCGTCCTTTATCGTTGATACCATGAAGGCGGGGGGCGTGGTTCTTGTCAGTAACGACACCACACTCACGGATGCCGTTGTCCTGAAGGGCCGGGTCAGTGACGAAGGCGGTATCGATGAGGTCACCGCGTCCGTCGGCGGCGTCGAAACGCCTGCCATAGTTACGGGCGATTCGGTGTGGACCGTCACGGTCTATCTCCGGTCGGGTCTAACAACACTCACGCTTACAGCAGAGGATGAGGCCGGGAATACGGTATCCGCGATACGGAAACTGTATTACCGCACAAACTATATGCCCCTCGACAGCGCATCGCACTGGAAACTTGCGCGCGGTGCTGATACGCTGTCCATCAAGGTCGATTCACTCTGGAAAATTGGCGGTGTCCCGTACCGGTTTTACAAAATGACGCTGAATAATCCGGACGATGCGGCCCTTGACACGCTTGTTTTTGCACAGGACACGGTCAGCGGCAACGTCCGGTCCTCCGACACGGGCTGGTACCAGGCCACCCTGGCGCCGAACCTTTTTCTTAAGGAATATACCTCCGCCACGGCCGATTACGGCCCGTTTACGGTGCGCTTCATCGGTGATACCACCTTTAATATGGTCGATTTCCGGAATGTCGTAAAACTCACCTATGTCAATGCAAGCAACTGGCTCGTTTACATCTCCGACTATTATCTCGCGCCCGGTTTGGGCTTTGTGCATCTAACGACCCGTCAGACGCTTCCGTTTAATCTGGTCATGGCCCCTTAACGCGTGACCTCATTCTTAAGACGTATCCGGCCCACTCGACAACGGGTGGGCTTTTTGTTATATTTTCCCATAATGAAACGGCTTCTATCAGCCCTTCTGTTATCCCTCTTCACGCTCCTGTCCGCCGAAGAGACCGTCACTTTTACGCAGTCCGCCCCCCCCACGATGCGGCCTGACGGCAGTATCACGCTTTCATTCACCGTCACTATCATACCCGGTTGGCATGTTTACGCGCACACGCTCGCGAATGACTTTCTCATTCCCAGTGCACTCACGCTGAAAGGGGAGGGGGTCGTACTCGACAGCGTGCAGTACCCCGAAGGGGTGGAGCGCGACCTCATGGGCATCAAAGACCGGCTGTTCGAAGGCACGGTCACACTCACGGCATTCGTCCGGCGGACCGACACGGCCGCTACGGTTGTGCAGGCGGTCTTCAAGTCTCAGAGCTGCAACGACCGGCAGTGCCTGCCGCCCTCGGAACAAAGTGTTACGGTGACGCTTCCGGCCGCACCGGCCGCATCCGCTGCATCAAGCAACAGCAGTACCGCGGACTGGCTTTCACGCCACGGTCTTTTCACCGGGCTCTTCTTCCTGTTCCTTGCGGGCCTGGGCCTCAACCTGACTCCCTGCATTTACCCGGTCATCCCCATCACCCTGAGCTTCTTTACTTCGCAGTCGGGCGCGTCACGGCACAGGCTTCTCCTCCTGTCCGGCGCCTACGTATTGGGTATTGCGCTCATGTATTCGTCCCTGGGCACGCTGGCGGCACTGACGGGCAGCATGCTCGGGGCCTGGCTCGGCCACCCGGCCGTGGTGTTCACTGTGGCCGGGCTTTTCGTCCTGCTCGCGCTCTCCATGTTCGGCTTCTATGAGATCCGTCTTCCGGCCTTCCTTACAGTGTTTGGCATGGGCCGCCGCGGCGCTTCGGGTGCGGTCTTTATGGGGCTTGTGGTGGGCGTTGTGGCCGCGCCCTGCGTGGGACCCGTGACCGCGGGCCTGCTCCTCTATGTGGCTCAGAAGGGAAGCCCCCTCTTCGGCTTTGCTTCTTTTTTTGCGCTGTCGCTCGGCCTGGGCGCCCCCTATTTCGCGCTCGGTATGCTCTCGGGTTCCCTGCACCGTTTGCCCCGGTCCGGCGGATGGATGGTGTGGGTCAAGCGGTTTTTCGGCGTGGTGCTGCTGGGCATGGCGTTTTATTATGTCAAGCCTCTTCTGCCCCATGCCACGGCCCCGTACGGCAACCACGGGCTTCCGGCCGCAGCGCTGGCTGCGGCCAGGACGCAGGGCCGGCCCTATGTGGCGGACTTCCGCGCGGACTGGTGCGCCCCCTGCGTCCGGTTTGAACGCGAGGTGCTCTCCGACCCGGAGGTGAAAAAGGCGCTGGACGGGGTCGGTTTTTACAGCGTGGACCTGACCCGGTCCGGCGACGCGGAACCCAGAAAAACCGCGGAAGCCTATCGCGTTACCGGGGTCCCGACAATTATATTTTTCTCGCGGAACGGGGAGGAAACCTTCCGCTTTACCGGCGCGCCTGAAAAGGACGCCTTTCTGGGCAGGCTTGAAGACATCAAAAGGGAGTGAGGCATGAATCAGGACATCATGCAGATTAACGAAATCATCAAGGAAAAGAGCTCATTTGTGGACCTCGTTCTGTCCGAAACAGGCAAGGTCATCGTGGGGCAGCGCACTATGGTCGAACGCCTGCT
>JAZDKP010000288.1:0-16750 GCA_043802925.1 Fibrobacterota bacterium
CATTCGCGGCCAGCTGGTGCGGACGCTTGTCAAGGGCACGGTCGGGAACGCGGGTTTGACGAAGAAGGTGGTGTGGGAAGGGATGGACAATGCCGGCCGCATGGCGGGCACGGGGGTCTACTTCTACCGCCTGACCGTGGGCGAGCAGGTCAAGAAAGGCGCCATGGTCCTGGTCAAATAAAGACCGGAACGTATTGCCTCGGTTAAGAGGGGAGGCTTGAAAGGTCCCGGTCGGGCTGTTCACGCTTCCCTTTTCATTTTTAGGTCTTCCTGCGAGACTGAAAAACCTTTTAAACGGTAATCGGAAAGAATTATGTTTTCATTGTAAAAATATAATTTTCACTCACAGGAACGGAGAGCGTATGCGCACGGATCGATACCAGGAGGAGCGGCGCGTCCGCATCGTGGCCCTGCTCGCGGATAGGCGCCGCATGACCGTGGACGAGCTTGCGCGCCATTTCAACGTGACCGGCGCGACCATCCGTTCCGACCTCACGGCACTCATGCGGCAGAACAAGGTCATCCGCACCCTGGGCAGTGCCATGATTGTGGACAGCGCGCCGGTCTCGCCTCTTGCCGAGCGGCTCCAGATCATGTCGGCCGAAAAACGGGCCATTGGAAAAAAAGCTGCCTCTCTCGTAGGCCCGCGCGACATCATTGCGTTGGACGCCAGTTCCACCAGCCTGGCCATGGCGCCCTATCTGCGGAACCTTGATGGCCTTACGCTGGTCACCAACTGCCTGGCCGTGGCCGGCGAGTTCATGAACCACCCGCAGGTCAAGGTCCTCCTGCCCGGCGGACACTTGCAGCACGAGTCCTCGTCCATCGTGGGCCGTGAAACCGTCGAATTCCTGAAAAACATCCGCGTCCAGACCGCATTCATCGGCGCGCGCAGCATCGGCCTCGACACAGGGTTGTGCGACAGCGACCCTGCTTCCATGGCCTTCAAGCAGGCGCTCATCAAAATCTCGAAGAAGACCGTGGCACTCGTGGATTCAAGCAAATGGGAGACCGTGTCGCTCACCACGTTTGCGGGCTTTGACCAGGTTCGGACGTTGGTCACGGATGCGAGTATCGCGCCGGAAAACATCCGTGGCCTCAACAAGCACGGCGTCAAAGTTCTCGTCGCCTGAATCCTGCGCCGGTCATCGGGAGCCGGGAGGCGGCATCCGGACGGCACGGCTCCGGTATTGCGAATATGATGGAAAATTCCTGTCAAAATAAAATGGGACGGCCGGAACAATCACGGGGATCGCGCGGCCAGCGGGATTTACATGGTACGTTGCCGAATCAACGACCGCATGGCGTTTGCCCGGGCGCTTTTGATTCGATAAAATAACAACGCCGTTCCGCACCGCTGGTTCCGGCCGCCTTCCCGGTCTTGGCCTCCATTCCCGGGGCAACCATGCCGTCGCCCGCCTGAACAGCCACGCAAGGCGTAGCGCGGCGAGAAAACAAACCACTTGATAATCTGAATGATTTTGAATATATTTGAAGACAGGAGGTATGCAATGTCAAAAACTATAACAGTCCGTCTTGAGAATGAAACCTATGATTTATTCAAAAAAGCTGCTACTGGAGAAAGGCGAACTATTTCCAATTTTCTCGAATGGGCAACCCTGTCTTACGTAAGCAACGAACTTTTTGTCGACGATGAAGAGATGACGGAAATTCGCCAAAATTCTTCGAGTTTGAGAAAGGGTCTTGAGGAAGCTCGTAAAGGGAAATATACGCTTGTTAAATAGATTTAAAATAGCAGAAACCTGCTTGTTTTCTGACAAACTCAAAGAAGCACCTTACTGCTCTATCGCAGTTAAAATTCGAGATTATGTTTACCCTCAGTTGCAAATAAACCCGTTTTTCGGCCCGAATATTAAAAAATTAAAAGGTGAATTTAAGGAAACGTATCGGTACAGGATAGGCCCTTTTCGTCTTTTCTATATTGTAGAAAAAGAACGTATCATTGTAATAATGGCTGATGTAGCCCAAAGAAAAGACAGCTATAAATAATTTCGAAGCAATACCAGTGGGTGCAGGCGCAAAACCTGAAAATGCTGCATCCGGGATCTGAGCCATACGGGGTGTTTAAGATTGAGGTGATTGGAAAGATGAGTCAGGAACTTATGTCTTGTATTTCTGGAGGGAGGGTAATTATGCACAGGTATTTTTTGTTGTTTGTCGTGTTTGTTGCAGTTGCCGCAATTAACGCAGGAGACATGTTATACTATGGACTGGTGGAATTCCGGCGCGGGAACATGCCCGTGATAATAACCATTCCTCATGGTGGAAAAAGCAAACCCGACCATATCAAAGACCGAACAAAAGATATTCTGACCCTGGACACATTTTCGATGGAATATGCCATGGCAACATACGACAGCCTATGCAAGTGGACGGGCCGGTCACCGTATCTTGTGATCTCTCACCTGCATCGGATAAAAGCAGACATGAACCGTGATTCTGCAAACGCAACAGAGGGAGATTCAACGGCTTTTGCGGCCTGGAAGGTTTTTCACGATGCCATATCCCGCGCCTGCGAAGAGGTCACCGGAAAATTCGGACGGGGGCACATATTCGACATGCACACCTGCAGGACTCTTGTCGAACACATTGATGTCGGACAGCGATGGAACCGGGCGGTTTTGATGAAAACAAACGAAGAATTGAATGCCTCTGATTCGCTGAACAACATCTCCTCCATAAAATCCCTGGCCGGGTTTCACAATAAAACAATCAGCGAACTTGTCCGGGGACCTGAAAGTTTCGGGGCAATACTGGAAAAACATGGGGTCGCCGCACTGCCGAGTCCTGCCCGTCCCAAACCCTTCGATGATGTTCTTTATTTCCCTGGCGGCTATGACATCATAAAGCATGGCTCTGGAAGCGGAGGAACCATTGACGCCACACAAATAGAAGTGCCCAAGATGAAAATGCGGGATTCATCCTATGCAAAAAAACTGCCTTCAGCGCTGGCCCGCTCAATAATAGCGTTTATGAAACGCTGGTACGGGATGACGTGACGCGTTTCATTCGAGTTCGATTCTGAACAGGGGATGTTTATCCGGATGATTGCTCGATTCGTCCACCTTTGCCGAGACTTTTCCCGAATCCTGATAACTTTTAACAATTAACGCCAGGGCCGAATTCTCCCTGTTATACACAAGCGTGTCAACGCTGCGCTCTTCCAACGGGAGAGCCAGGGGCAGCGTGGAATCGGAAGCGGTATATCTCCAGCCGGTATTTTCTTCGATTCCCCCCGCCGTTTTTGAGGTGTTTCCGGAGGTCATATACGCCGGCAATCAGCCGCATTTCTCCTTCGTCCGTTGGGATGGAAAAGGGGAGGCTGGAAGATCTCTTACGAGCGGGATATATATTGTGCGCTTCGAGTTCGGCGAGGTTTCAGTGAACCGGAAACTGCTGCTGGTCCGGTAAAAAAGGAGGGAGGGGGCCTGTCTGGTGCTAGGGACCGGTGGTTCCAGGTACCTTACACGCCGGCCCTCGCCCTTTTCGCTAATTCCATCAGCGACTGGTTGGTCGTTGGGCGGTAGCCTGCGAGCGGCATCAGTCGCTCGTGCACGGCGTCGAGTATCCAGGCTGCTTGCGGGAAGAACATGGCCTCCATCTCCGCGGCCGGCGTAATCCAGTTCCGGGATCCAACGACTGAAACTGGCGCATCGAGCTCATCGAACGCAAGCTGGGTGAGTGTGGACGCCACATTATGCATGACCGAGCCCCGTTCCACGGACTCGGAGAACAGGAGCGCTTTCCCGGTCTTTTTTACGGATTCGACCAGTGGCCCGTAATTGAGCGGGCTCACGGCCCGGAGGTCGATGACCTCGCACGAAAGCCCGTGCTTTTCTTCGAGCTCCTTTGCCGCTGCCATGGCCGTGTACAGGGCCGGACCGAGTGTTATGATTGTCAGGTCGCGACCGCTTTGTTTCACACTGGGTTCATTCAGCGGCACCTCGTAATAGCCCGTTGGCACGCCGTTTTTCTCGAACACTTCCCCGGTGTCGTAGATTTTCTGGCTTTCGAAAAAGATGACCGGATCCGTGCCCGCGAGCGCCGTGTTCATCATCCCCTTGGCGTCATACGGCGTGACAGGATAGACCACTTTAAGACCCGGAATGTGGTTGACCATGGCGGACCAGTCCTGCGAATGCTGGGCCCCGTACTTGGCGCCCACCGAGATGCGCAGGACCACGGGCATCTTGAGGATGCCGCCGGACATGGACTGCCACTTGGAAAGCTGGTTGAATACCTCGTCCCCGGCGCGGCCCAGAAAGTCGCAGTACATGAGCTCGGCCACCACGCGTCCGCCCTCGAGCGCGTAACCTACGGCCGCGCCCACGATGGCGGCCTCGGAGATGGGGGAATTGAAGAGTCGGTGGTAGGGGAGCGCCTCGGTAAGACCACGGTACACGGCAAAGGTGCCACCCCAGTCGCGATTCTCTTCGCCGAACGCCGTGAGCGTTGGGTCCATCTGGTACCGGTGCAGCAGGGCTTCAAAGATGGCGTCACGGTAGTTGAAGAGCTTCATCTTGGGCACGGCTTTGCCTTCGGCGTCAAAGGCGTAGCGTGCCTTGCCCTCCAGTTGCTTCACGCGCGGATTTTCGGCAGCAGGATGCAGGAACTCCGGCGCGCGCGTGGGGTCCATGGACTCGACTTTGGCATTGGAGAACATGACGGAGGCGATATATTCGGAATCCACCGGAATACGGGGAGAAAGGACCGGGTCAATGGCCAGTTTGAACATATCGAACACCAGGGCTTCGGCTTGCGCCTTGACCTCATCCAGCTCACGTTCGGGCAGAACGCCTGCTTTGAGCAGTCGTGTCCGAAAGGCGGGAATAGCGTCCGCATGGGTCCAGGCCTCCATTTCCTCCTTGCTGCGGTAGCTTGAGGCGTCCGAGGGTGAGTGGCCGCTCATACGGTAGGTGACCACGTCGAGAAGGGCCGGCCCTTTGCCCGAAAGGAGGAGGTCGCGTTTGCGGCGCACGGCGTCAGCCACTGCGAGCGGGTCGTAGCCGTTCACGCGTTCCGCGTGCATCTGTTCGGGGTTGACGCCCGCGCCGAGCCGTGCCAGCATCTGGTAGCCCATGGTCTCGCCGCAGGTCTGGCCGCCCATGCCGTAATGGTTGTTCATGCAGTTGAAGAGGAGCGGGAGGCCGCCGCCGAGGCTTTTGTCCCAGAGTGTGCGGTACTGGTCCATGGCCGAGAAGGAGATGCCCTCCCAGACCGGGCCGCAGCCGAAGCTGGCGTCCCCGATGTTGCAGACCACGATGCCGCCCTTGCGGTTGACGCGCTTGAAGAGGGCCGCGCCCGGCGCCACGGAGCCTGAGCCGCCCACGATGGCGTTGTTGGGGTAGACGCCAAACGGAGTGAAGAAACAGTGCATGGAACCGCCCATGCCGCGGTTGAAGCCCGTGTCTTTGGCGAATATTTCGGCGTAAGCGCCGTAGACGAGGAACTTGTTCGCAAGCGCACGTACGTTTCCGGTATGGCCCTTTTCAACCACGGAAAGCGTGAGGCCGCTGAAAAATCCCTTCATTATCTCCTGCAATGCGGCGTCGGACAGTTCGCGCACGGCCGCAAGCCCTTTGGCTAGGATTTCACCGTGGCTGCGGTGCGAGCCGTAGATGTGGTCCTCGACCTTGAGTGCCAGGGCCTGGCCCACGGCCGAGGCCTCCTGGCCCATTGAAAGGTGGGCCGGGCCCGCGTGGTTGTACGACACTTCCTTGTATTTGCCTTCGACCTTGATGCGGTTCAGGATGGCCTCGAACTCCCGGATGACGCACATGTCAAAATAAACGGAACGGAAATCGGCCGTGGAATAGCGCGCCTTTTCCGCCTCAATCGATTTATCGTAGGCGCAGATATCGATGTCCGTGAAACTGATTTTACTCTTTTTGAAAACCTCTTCGGGCCTTACGTCCATGCATTTGGGCATTGGCTTTTTCCTTGGTTGTTATTCCGCGTGAAGGATTGCTTCCTTGAGCGCTTCGGAGATGGTGGGATGGGGGAAGACGATTTCGAACAGGTCCTTTCCGCGCATTTCGTTCTCCATCATTATGGCCGCGCCAAAAATCAGCTCCCCGGCCGGGCCGCCGAGGATGTGCACGCCGAGGATTTCGCCGTGTTCTTTGCCGACGAGGACTTTCAGCGTTCCGGCCTGGCCCTCGTGTTCCACAAGAAAACGGCCGGCCACGCCCATGGGGACGAGCGCCTTGCGAAAGGGGACGCCCTCCTTCAGGAGCTGCTCCTCGGTCTTTCCGCAGGAGGCGACCTCGGGGTCGGTGTAGACCACGGACGGAATGGCGTCGTACCGGATGCGTTGCGTACCCCCGAACATGTTCTCGACCGCAACGAGTCCTTCGCGCGTGGCTGCGTGCGCAAGGAGCAGCCGGCCCGTGACGTCGCCGCAGGCCCAGATACCGGGCACATTGGTGCGGCCCTCATCGCTGGTCACGATGCCTTTGCCTGAAAATTCAACGCCCGCGGCTTCGAGTCCGAGGTCGTTCACAACGGGTTTGCGTCCCGTGGCGTTCAGTACCTTCGTTGCGTTGATTGTTTGCGCAACACCCTTTTCATCCGTGAAATGCAGGGCCCCGGCTTCGACCCGGGTCACTTTTGCTGAGAGATGGAACTCGATGCCCTTGCGTTTGAGCGCGCTCAGCAGCCGTTTCCCCATGTCCGTGTCGAGCATGGGCGCAATGGATGGCAGCATCTCGACCACGGTCACTTTGGAACCGGCCTGCGCAAAAAAGTCCGCGAACTCGAGTCCGATGACGCCGCCGCCGATGATTGCAATCGATGCCGGCACTTCGGCCAGCTTCAGCGCGGCCGTGGAGGCCATGGCGCTTTCGATGCCCGGAACCGGTGGCAGGGCGGGACGCGCGCCCGTGGCAATCAGGATGTTCGCGGCTTCGTATGTTTTTCCATCTGCCTCAACCTTGCCCCGGTTGGCCAGTTTTGCATGGGCGCGGAGGATCTCGACCCCTGCTTTTTTCAGCGATGCCTCAATGCCTTTTCCGAGGGCGGAAACGATTTTGTTTTTTCGTTCCTGCACCTGCGCCATCTGCAGCGTTGCGTTTCCGGCGGAGACACCGTATTTTCCGGCCTCGCGGACGAGTGAAAAGACATGCGCGGACCTGAGCAGTGTTTTGGTCGGGATGCAGCCTACGTTAAGGCAGGTGCCGCCGATGCTTTCCCGCTCAAAGAGCAGGGTCTTTTTTCCTTTGCGGCCCGCGTGGATGGCGGCCTCGTAACCGCCCGGTCCCGCGCCGATGATGATCAAATCGTACATGAAAGCTCCTTTATATGTTGGGCCCGGTGAGGGACCGTATTTGTGCGATGTTTCCGGAGAGCGCCTGCAGAAAACGGGCCGCGACTGCCCCGTCCACGGCCTGGTGGTCCGCGGTGAGTGAAAAGCCGATTGTGTCAATGAAGGTGACCTGTCCGTCCTTGCGCACCGGTTCGGGTGTGATGGCGCAGACGCCCAGGAGGGCCACCTGCGGCGCGTTTAGCACAGGGGTAAAGGAGGTGACACCGTAGGCGCCGAGGTTGGACACGGTAAAGGTGCCGCCGGTCATTTCATCCGGAGTGAGTCCGCCCTTTTGCGCCTTTTCCGCAAGCCGGCGTGTCTCTTTTGCCTGTTCTGTCAATGATAGCGTCTGACATTTCTTTATGACCGGAACCAGGAGCCCTTTGGGCGTGTCGCAGGCAAAGCCGAGGTGAATGTCGTCATACAGGTAGAGCGTATTGTCGATGAGCTCTGCGTTGAGTTCCGGAAAACCTTTCAGTGTGGCTGCTGTGGCGAAAATGACGAGGTCATTGATGGTGATTTCCAATGCGCGCGCTTTCAGTTCCTTGCGGAGAGCGACAAGGGTGGTGGCGTCTGCGCGGGCGCTTACGGTATACTGGGCGGTCGAAAGAAGCGATGCGCGCATGCGGGAGGCAATGGTTGCGCGGATGCCGGAAAGCTGCTTTCCGGGTTTCCGCAGATTTTCTGCGAGGATGAGGCCTGCCGGACCGCTGCCCGTTTCGGGCGCGCGGAACCCTTGGGCCATGAAATCCGCGGCCAGGGGAGAGACGCGTGATGCGGCTTCGTAAGCACGCTTGACATCCCGTTCGATGATACGGCCCGAAGCGCCGGACCCCTGCACCCGGTCGAGTGGTACTGCGTGTTTTTTCAGGTAGCGCAGGGCGCGGGGCGAGAGCGAGATGCCGGAACCACCTGCCGGAGCTTCGGCAGACCGTGATTCAGCGTTCCCTGCTTTGGAGACGGCCTTTTCAATATTGGCAGGAGTCTCTTTCTTCGATGCCGTCTTTTTCCCGGGCACAGGCCGGAAAGAATCCACGGCTTCGCCGGGCGCGCCGATGACGCCGATGGCCGTAAGCACGGGCACAAGCTCGCCTTCCTTGAAGAAGGTTTCGAGCAGGGTGCCTGCGGCCGGGGATTCGAGTTCGAATGTGGCCTTGTCTGTCTCTATCTCCGCGAGGACCTCTCCGGACTGCACGGTCTCGCCCTTTTTCTTTTTCCAGGCCACGAGGAGGCATTCTTCGACCGTGTTGCCCTGTTGCGGCATGAGGATGGGAGCGGCCATAAAGTGGTGTTCCTTTTTTATGCCTTGAAGTTTTCCAGGAGAAAGCGTTCGGCCTCCAGGGACCAGAGACCGTTGTGTTGGTCCGTGATATCGGCCAGTTCCGCGAACCGGGGATCGTCCTTCCCCTTTTCCCTGAATTCCCCGATGGCCGTGAGCGCCATGCGGATATGGGTATAAATTAACTTTTTACCACCCGGGATTTCAGGTAAATGGAGCGTGGTCGGGATGACGGAATCAAGGCCGCCCACATGGGTGATCATCACGGCCGGGTCGATTTTCCCGGCGGACATGAGCGCGAGCGCCTCGACCATATCGTCGGTGTTGCCGCCGCTGGTGCCCACGATGTGCGTGGCTGCGTAGTGGACATTATAGAAATTGAACGGGGCTGTAAAACCGGCCTTGGAGGGGCCGGCAAAGAAGTTGAGGCACCCGTCGTGCGCCAGCAGCCGATCCGCGCTTTCGATGAGCGCAGTCACAGGGGCGAATACGAAGAGGTCGTCAAAACCCTTTCCGCCCGTAAGTTCCCGCAGGTAGTCTTCACCCGTGCCGGTCTTTGCGGTATTGACATACACCAGCCGCACGCCCTGTGCCCCCGCCATTTCCTCTGGAAAGAGGGCGCGCGCCCGGTCGAGCCGCGCATCGTCAATTTCGGTGATCACAAGCAGGCCGGGCTTGCGGTCGCAATGCAGGGCGTAGTCAATGGCACCCAGCCCCATGGGGCCCGCGCCAGCCAGGATGGCCGTGCAGCCGCGTTCTCGGATGCCCATATCGTGCACATAGGAACCGGGCCGTGTGTGGTAGTTGGCGTGGAAGGCGCCCACGATGCAGGACATGGGTTCGGACAATGATGCCGGGAAAAAGCCTTGGCCCGAGTAAGGGAGGAGGCAATTCATTTCCATGACCTCGGCCGGGATGATGACATACGTGGCGTCACCGCCGATATGACGGTACGAATAGCCCGGCGCGTCGAGCGATCCCTTGTAGTTGAGCGCGGGCTGGATGGAGAATTTGTCGCCCTTCTTGAATTTGTGGGCCCACTTTTTCCCCACATCAATAATATCACCCGCAAATTCGTGGCCGATGATGACCGGGTTTTTATCAATGTCCTTTGGCACCCGTTTGTGGTCCGCGCCCTGCACCGCGGCCTTGTACGACGACATACAGAGACTGTCCGAAACCACCCGCGCCAGTATTTCGTCCTCTTTGATGGCGGGAAGGTCGAAGGTTTCGAGCCGGAGGTCCTTTTTCCCGTAAAGCCGGACAGCCGTTGTTTTCATGCTGATGCTCCTTTGGCCCTTGCCGATAGGCCGGTTTCGCGGAAATGGCGGACGCGTTCCTGCAGCGACGGAAATCTCTTTACCGTTTCGGCCGAGAAAAAACCGGCGGAGCTATCGGTGGTTGCCGCGCGCTCGTGGCCGATGAGCGCCCAGGTCATGTCCGCGAGATGGCGGAACTCGGGCCGCTGCAGGGCTTCGCAGATAAAGGACTGGCGCGGCGAATTGATGTCCTCGCCCGAGATTTCGAGCAGGTTGTTCTTTTTGCAGAGGGCCTGAATGCGAAGCAGCTGGGGCAGGGTGTTGCGCGACGGCATATAGGTCACGGCCCTGAAACCGAGTGCAGTGATCTCCTCGAACAGGAGGTCCAGGAACTCGTCTTCGAACCTCTGCGCCTTTTTGTCACCGGTCGGGGATTCGGCCACGTCGCCGAGATATGCGTAGGCAAGGATGGCGCCGCACTTTTCCGCGAACAAACCCATGACGCGGATATCCGGGCATTCGTCCGTCGCGTCAATGTAGAACGCGGGGGTGAATTCGCTCTTGAGCGCTCCGAGCAAATCGTATTCAAGGAAGGGATTCGCAGTGTCACACAGATAATCGCGTATCCGGTCGGAGAGCTTCACTTTCAGTTCCTGTTCCACGAACGCGACCAGGGGCTCGCCCTTTCCGGCTGCACGGACAATGGCCTTGACCGCGGCAAAGAGCAGGTGGCGTTCGGTCACGGTGCCGCCGTCATGGCACGCGGAAAGGGGGCGCACCTCTTTATCGTAATCCACCGAAAGGCCCGCTCCTTGAAAGCGTGTGTTCAGCCGCACTGTCATGGCGCGGTTGCGGACCTCGCGCTTTGCGATGAGCGGTGTGAAAAAGTCGAGGACTGTGTTAATATGCGTGTGCGGGATTCCGTGGAGCGCGATATAGGCGCAGGAGCGCTGGTCCGGGTGGTTGATAAAGCGGCCGGCGAGTTTTGTTTTAGAGCAGTCGACGCGGCATTCTACGCCGAGGGTGACCGGAAGGTCCAGGATGGCCCCGGCCTCAATGAACTCCCTTGCCCCTGCGATGGAATCGTGGTCCATGATGCCTGCGGAGAGAAGTCCCGCTGCGTGCGCTTTATATACAGCGAGCGTGGGGGAGTAGGGGGAGAACGAATAGGTGGTGTGGATATGGTTGTTGACATAACCGGACGGGCCCACGGTTCGCGTGACCTCTCTGGCACTGGCAAGCGCGCGAAGCGCGTCGAGCCGGTCCTTCGCTTTGAAAACGTTCAATGCCTGTTCAGCGGTGTGTTTCATGATAGGCTTACTTGAGCATGTTCTGGCCGCCGGTGACAGGCAGGGCCTGGCCGGTCTCGTATTCCTGCGCAATGAGGTAGAGCATGGCCCGTGCCGCGTCCGCGACCGTGCAGCCCCGCTTCATTGGAACCTTGGACTCGTAAAATGAACGGACGTCGGCAATGGTCCGCGCGCCCGGCACCTTTTTAGCGCGGAGGTACTGGGCAAAGAGGCCGTTGACAGGGTCGGACCAGAGCGGTCCGTCAAAGAGGTTGCCCGGGCAGAGGGCGTTGACCTTGATATTGTCATCCACCAGCTCCAGGGCAAAGCTCTGCGTGAGCCCGATGCCTCCGAACTTGCCTCCCGCATAGGCGGAGTTGTTCTTGCTGCCCGAGAGGCCGGACTTGGAGTTGATCTGGATGATATCCATATACCGGTCCTGCGCAAAGCGGTGCTGGAGTTTCATCACCGCTGATGCGTATTTGGCGCACAGGAAGAACCCGAGGTAATTCACCCGCGTCACTTTTTCAAAGTCCGCGGTAGAAAGTTCATTAAGGCTGCCCGCCTTGAGCACGCCCGCGTTGCTGACAAAGATGTCGAGGCCGCCATAGGCGAGCACGGTCTCACGTATCATGTTCTTTACGCTTGCTTCGTCCGCCACATTCGCTGCCAGCGCGTACGCACGGCCTTTGCCATAGGCGTTGCAGAGCGTTTCCGCGCTTTTTTGTGCGAGGGCCTCATTCATGTCCGCGATGACTGTTTCAGCCCCTTCGTGGACGAGTGCCTCGGCCAACCCCTGACCAAAGCCCTGCGCGCCACCGGTCACCACGGCCACCTTTCCGCGGAGCGAAGTCCCGGCTTTGCCGGCCGCGGCCATGCCACGGCGGTAGCGTTCCGCCTCCCAGCCGCAGATAAAGGCGATATTCGCCGGACGCATGAAGCGGGAACCGCCGAAGGCGCGGGCAAAGAGCGCGATGGAGACGGTATCGCGGAACAGGGCGAGGACCGTGTCCGCGGCGTTGCGGGTTTTACCGATGGCGAATATGCCGAGGTCCTGCACCGCGACAACGGCCGGGGAAACCTTGTGCTTTTTCCGGAATGCGGCGATAGCGGTCGCGAGCGCCGCATACTGGGCCTCGATGTCCTTTTTTTTCGGCACAAAGAGCGGGGCGCTCTGGCAATAGACGCTATGATCCGGCGTGAACACGGAACTTACGGGACGGAAGGCCTTTGATGATTTAAGATATTGCATGGTTTCTTGTGGCGCGTCATAAACCACGGTGGGCCATTCATCGCCTTCGGCGAGCATGGCGCGGAGGGCCGGGGCGATGGCAGCGGCCCGGTCCCTGTCGGTGACGGCCGGTGTGAAGTCGGGCATCCGCCGCCGCATGCGGGCGCGAAGCTGTGCCAGAAGGCCGTTGAGCGCGGACGTGAGCGATGCGGGCGTGGGCGCGGCAATGATAAGGCCATGGTTGTCGAGAAAAATGATAAGCGGCCGGTCCGCGCGCACCTTGCCATGTTTTAAAACCGCCTCCCGGACCCTGAGCGCGAGTGTGTATCCGGGATTGGTGTAGGGGACCCAGAGCATGGTCCGGCTGAAAAGCCGGTTGAACGCCGCAAAACCGTTTTTGGAGCAGGTGAGGCCGTTGACCAGCGTGGGGTGGATGTGGGCCACGAACTTCTGCGGAAGAAGGGCATGGAGCAGCGCCTCCACACTGGGCCGTAGGTTTTCCTCACCCGCAACGCGCGCTTCAAGGAGAAGCCGGCTGACGTGGCTTTCGCGCTCGTGCGAACGGCCCGGGAGCGCTGTTTCGAATATCGCGAGGATTTTCCGGAGCTCCATTTTGACGAACGCGGGACAGGCGAGCGGGGTCCCGGAGGCTTTGACGTGGAGAAAATCCCCCTCTTTGGCGGAGGTGTTGCCGCCGCCGGCAATGACGAGGGAGGGGTCTTTTCCGAATTCCTGCGAGAGTTTGAGGAGACCGGCCTGGGCCGGGGAAAGGAACCCTTGCGGCCTGTTTAATATTTTCATAATGAAAATATAAACAAATCAGGCGGGGGTGTCAATAAAAAGGTATCCGGTGGATTCTATCTGTGTTTGGATCGGAATGGCCGTCTATTTTTTAAAAATTTGTTGTGAAAATAAAAGACCGTCCATTGGGATGCAAAATTTTGCATCCCAACGGATGGAGGTGCTTATTTACAGATACACGCCTCGATACGGGCCTGGCATTTGGGGCATTTTATTACATTGTCGCCTGCGGGAAATCCCTTCGCTTCCCCGGGGCCCAGAATGGTGAACCGGGTTTCCATCCCGCCGATGCTGATCGTCACAATGTTTCGGTCCTGAACGGGCTTGCCTGAAAACAGGAGGAAGCGCCCTTTTCCGAGCGGGGTGCAATTCCATTCCGCAGGAACGCGGAGGGTGGCGCGGTTGTCGGGTTCCGCGTTGTCAACTGTCACGCGCACCTCCCGGCCGATGCCGGGCCGGAGCACGGGTTCGCCGTTGTAGTGTAACCGGATTTCTTTGTCTCCGTTCAACTCAACCGCGGCATGGATATCCTGCGCGAGCGCTTCCTTTGCCTGTTGGTTACGGAAGAGCCGGGTCAGCAGGTCGTCCGGCAGTTCTGTTTTTGAGCCAAAGGCGATTTCGGTCTTGGCCGCGTTGACCTTTTGCGTGAGCGCAAACGTACGCTCGGTCAGCGCCTCGACGGTGGCCGGAGTGTCGCAGGCGCCGGTGAAGGGGTGGAGCACGATACGGTTCCCCACGGGTTCCATCCACTGTTTCGGGATGCCGGCCATGCCGTCCATGATGCCGAGGAGAGAACCGAGTGTGGCCCCGGTACAGTCCGTGTCATACCCGCAGTTCACGGCTTTACAAAGACGGTCGCCGTAATCCTTGCCGTACAGCCAGCCAATGATGGTGAACCCGGTGTTGGGGATGGCGCTGCAGGGCTGGATGCCGCCAAAGCGGGACACGATGCGGTCGCGTGCCTCGCCCCAGGCCAGCCTGTTTTCATGGCACCACAGGGCCTCACGGATGGAACGGGCCACGAGGCTCGAGATTGGGAGCATGTTCAGCCCCAGCCGTATCAGCGTGAGCGGGTCCTTTATCACAAAGGCCGCGGATTCCACGGCCGCCCAGAACATTTCCGCGACCATGCCTTCGCCGCCCGCATGGTCAACGGCCGAGTCCTTCCAGGCCATGCGCGCCGCGGCCTGCGGGTCCGCGGGGTGAAGGCAGGCCCAGATTTCGCTTCGGATGGGCGAGCCTTCCTCATCGATATAGTAGTTTTCGAAGCAGCCGGCCACTGGCGGGAGCAACCCGCGTGTATAGTTGCGCATGAAAAAACCGTACTCGTTCCAGGGATACGCCTTGGCATAGCGTTCCCAGTACTCGGCAAAAGTGCGCAGGGAGGGGTCCACTCCCTTGTCCTCGAGCATTTTCAACCAGACCAACTGAAGGTCGAGGTCGTCGTTGGGTGCTGAGCCGTTGGGCATGGGGTCGTAAAAGGTGAGCGCATGGGTGTGCAATTTACATTCCCACTTGGCCCCCAGCGTGCCGCCGATGTTTTTTCCGTACCAGCAGGCCCGAATCTTGTCTTTCACTTCGTCCGCGTTGAGGAGAATCTTCTGCATGGAGGCCCCTTTCCTTTTATGTTATCAGATAATCCAGATATGTCATGGACCGTATCCCGTTCATTCCTTACAGTATAAATATAATAACACCCTTAAAATAATACCTTGAAGATACGGTCAATAAATAGCATATTATGGTCAACCTATGGCCCGCGAACGCAAAAAAAAGATGGCAGGCAACTATTACCGGGAAGACTTTTTTGAAAAAAGCGGCATGCCGCTTTTTATCATTGATGCGGAAGCGCACCAGTCCACGCTGCCGCACGGTCATGATTTCACGGAGCTGGTTATTGTCCGCGAGGGAAGGGGCGTCCATCTTGAAGGGAACGAACAGTATCCCATCGTTGCAGGCGACGCCTTTGTCATCCACGAGCGGGAGCAGCACGGCTATGCTGACGTCAGCGGACTCGCCATCACCAACATCCTCTTTGACCCTGTCCCGCTCGGGTTTCCCGCGCACGACATGCGCGGTATGGCCGGGTACCAGGCGCTTTTTGCGCTCGAGCCCTCGCTCCGCCAACGGCACGGACTGCGCAGCCCCCTGCGCATGGCGCCGCGCGACCTTTTGACCGCTGTTGTGCTCAAGGATCACATCCGTAAAGAGCTGACGGACAAGGCCGAAGGGTTTCGCGCAATGGCCGCGGCCCTGTTCAGCCAGCTCGTTCTTTTTTTATCGCGGAACTATGGAAAGGGAAAGGAAACGGATGCGGTCTCGCTGCTCCGGCTCGGCAGCGCGCTTTGCCTGCTGGAGGACCGCTACGCGGAGAGGGTTCGGCTTTGCGACCTGGCTCATGCTGCCGGCATGTCGCAGAGCAGCTTTCAGCGCGCCTTCCGCCGGGCCCTCGACTGTTCGCCCATCGATTACCTCATCCGCTACCGTGTCCGCAAGGCCGCGGAGCTGCTGCGCGACCCCGCGCTCCGTATTACAGAGATCGGATTCAAGAGTGGGTTTGAGGACAGTAATTATTTTTCGCGGCAGTTTAAGGCCGTGATGGGCATGAGCCCCCGCCGGTACCGGGCGCAGGGCGGATAACGGACGGTGACGGAGACATTTCCTTATTCTATTTGTTACCATTTATTACCGGCAAACTCCGTTTGTTACCGTAAAAGAGGGAGACCGGATGTAGACCTGAAATTCGAGGGACACCTGAAAATGCCAGAGCCGGATGTTGCATTGTACAATGGGAAAAACTGGAGATGGGGGGAGTTGAACCCTGGGGAAGAGCCGAAGAGCCCCCGTATTTGGGGAAGAGCCGGAAAAAAATGGAGCTTAGGGGAGTTGAACCCCTGGCCTCGTCATTGCGAACGACGCGCTCTACCAACTGAGCTAAAGCCCCTAATCCGCGCGGAAAAGACAATTTAAAATAATTTTTTAGGACAGTCAGGGGCAAGCTCGGATTTAAACAACGTGATCTGAAATTACCGACGTTTTTCTTTGCCAGCTTTTTTCTTGCCGATTGCCCTTGTAGTTGGTTTTTGCCGGACTGAGCGGAAACATTCCCAAAAACGGAGAAAGTGTCAACCAATTTTGGAGATAATGAGCGCTCATAATTAGATTGGCGCGACAATTATTTTATGCGAGCATTATTGCTGATAATCCTTATTTATATTATCGTCCAATTGAGAAAAAAGCTTCAGCAAATATGTTTTGCCCTTTAGAGTCTGTATCGGCAACATCTACGTGAAAAACGTAGATAAGTTGCCGATTTACAGACTCTTATTTTCGGCCTTGGCCGAATTAGAGTCTGTATCGGCAACATCTACGTGAAAAACGTAGATAAGTTGCCGATTTACAGACTCTTATTTTCGGCCTTGGCCGAATTAGTTAAAACTGTATTTAATAGATGGCCCCAGGATTAACTTTAACTAAAGTTCCTTCATCAATATACCGAAAATTCATATGACATTGATTTGAATAATAGGGTAATACTATATTTATTGAATTCATGCGCTATTTTTT
>JAZDKP010000289.1:0-16521 GCA_043802925.1 Fibrobacterota bacterium
TATGCGGAACAGGCGGGCGGGACAAAGGCGGGGTCTGTTTCTGACCTTACCACCCTGCTCGCGCTGCTGGTCTGCCTGATTCCAACCACCATCGGCGGGCTTCTTTCGGCCATCGGCATCAGCGGAATGAACCGGCTTGTAAAGCGGAACGTGCTCGCGGTCAGCGGCCGCGCAGTGGAGGCGGCGGGGGATGCCACGGTCCTGCTGCTCGATAAAACCGGCACCATTACCTTTGGGAACCGGATGGCCACCGAGCTATTGCCGGCAAGAGGCGTGACCCGGGAGGAACTGGCTTCAGCGGCCCAGCTGGCCTCTTTATCGGACGAGACCCCGGAAGGCCGCTCCATTGTTGTATTGGTGAAAGAGCAGTTCAATATTCGTGGCCGTGACATGCATGCCCTGAATGCCCTGAGCATCCCCTTTACCGCAAAAACGCGTATGAGCGGCGTGGATGTTACGGAGAATGGAAGGGTTCGTTCGCTGCGGAAAGGGGCTGCGGAGGCCGTCCGGCTGCATGTGCTTGCCCTTGGAGGTGAATACCCGGCAGAGGTGGCAAAAACCGTGGAAACGGTATCACAGCAGGGGGCAACACCGCTTGTTGTTTCGGAAAACAACCGGACCCTCGGGGTGATTGTTCTGCGCGATGTGGTAAAGGGGGGGATTCGTGAACGGTTCGCGGAACTCCGGAGGATGGGGATTCGCACCATCATGGTAACCGGTGACAATCCGCAGACTGCCGCTGCCATTGCAGCCGAGGCCGGTGTGGATGACTTTATGGCCGAGGCAAAACCGGAAGACAAGCTGGCCCGAATCCGGCAGGAACAGGCGGCCGGCCACATGGTGGCCATGACCGGTGACGGGACCAATGATGCGCCCGCCCTGGCACAGGCGGATGTAGGAGTGGCCATGAACACCGGTACGCAGGCTGCAAGAGAGGCCGGCCACATGGTGGACCTTGACAGCAACCCCACCAAGCTCATTGAAATCGTTGAAATCGGAAAACAGCTCCTCATGACCCGGGGCGCCCTCACAACCTTCAGCATCGCCAATGACATTTCAAAATATTTTGCCATTCTTCCCGCGCTTTTCGGCGGACTTTATGCCGTGTCTGCCGGTGGAGCCGGGCCTCTGGCCGGACTGAATATCATGCATCTTCATTCCCCGGAAAGCGCGGTTCTGAGCGCCGTGATTTTTAACGCCCTTATTATTGTCGCGCTCATTCCGCTGGCACTGCGGGGCGTTCCCTGGCGGCCGCTCAAGGCGGATGTGCTGCTCCGGCGCAATGTCCTGATTTATGGCGTAGGTGGTATTTTTGTCCCGTTTCTGGGAATCAAATTGATCGACATGCTGATTCATACGCTTCGGCTGGTGTAATCCACGGGGTGAGTTCTATGAAAACCACAGTAAATGCCTTTAAACTTTTTGCCTTGCTGGCTCTGCTGACCGGGATCTTCTATCCCTTGCTGATGACGGGAATCGCCATGGCCTGTTTTCCCCGGCAGTCCAGGGGCAGCATTGTTAAGGTGGACAACCTTCCGGTGGGTTCAGAACTCATCGCTCAGGAATTCACCGGCACAGGAGCCATCCATTCCCGGCCCTCAGACTGCAATTATGAGACCCTGCCTTCAGGCGCAACCAATCTTGGACCCGCCAGCAGGCAACGGAATACCGCAGTACTTTCAAGAGTGGCACAGTGGCATTCTGCTTACGGTTTAAATACCAATGTTCCTCCGGAAATGGCCACGGCATCCGCCAGCGGACTTGACCCGGATATATCCGTCATGGCTGCCCGTATTCAGTTGACCCGTGTGGCAAAGGTGCGGAACTGGGATCGTGACCAGGTGCGCAAGGCCGTGGATATTTTGCAAAAACTTTCAACCCGTTTCCCGGGCGGGCAATACAAAGAGGGAACCGTGAACGTGCTGGTGTTGAATCTGGCCCTTCAACATATTTAGTTTGGCCCTTATGGATGAACCCGCCATCCCCGACTTGTCTGAGTTTACAAACAAGGAACCCGCGGCGCCTGCCGAAGGACGTCTGAAAATATTCCTGGGTATGTGCGCCGGGGTTGGCAAAACCTATGCCATGCTGCAAGAGGCGCAGAAAGCGCTGCAGGAGGGCACAGACATCATCATCGGCTTGGTTGAAACCCATAACCGGAAGGAAACAGCGGCCCTGCTTGAAGGGTTGCCGGTTGTACCCAAGCGTCCCATCAATTATCGCGGTGTTATCCTCCAGGAGATGGACCTTGATGCTCTACTTGTCCGTCGCCCTCAGTTTGCCGTGGTTGATGAGTTGGCCCATTCCAATATTCCCGGCAGCCGTCACTCCAAACGGTATCAGGATGTTCTGGAATTGCTGAAAAGCGGAATTCATGTCCTGACCACCTTGAATGTGCAGCACCTGGAAAGCCGGGCGGATATTGTCCACCAGATTACAGGCGCAATCGTACAGGAAACGGTACCCGATTCCATTCTGGACCGGGCGGATGATATTCAAATTGTGGATATTCCTCCGGAAAGGCTGCGTGAACGGCTTGCCGAAGGAAAAGTTTACCTGGGTGAGGCTGCCGGTCTAGCTGCGGAAAATTTCTTTAAGCATGAAAACCTGACAGCACTAAGAGAAATGGCTCTACGCGTAACCGCAGAACGGGCTGACAGTACCCTGCGCGATGTGATGCGTAACCGTGGCATTCAAGGGCCCTGGAAGGCGGCTGAACGGCTGATGGTATGTATTGGAACAAGCCCTTCCTCTGAAAAGCTTGTCCGCTGGACCCGGCGCATAGCCAGTGCGCTGGACTGCTCCTGGATTGCCGTGTATGCGGAGACGGATGGCGAGACAGGTACGGAGGAAAAACAAAGGATTGCCCGGCATCTTTCGCTGGTGCGCAGGCTGGGGGGCGAACCCCAGGTGATTCCGGGTCATGACCCGGTGAAAGGCATTTTGCGCGCAGCCCGTGAAAAAAATGTCACCCAGATTGTCATCGGGAAGAGCCATGAACCTTTCTGGCGAAGTTTGTTGCAGGGCGGTTCACTCACCAACAAACTGATACGCCAGAGCGGTCTTATTGACATCTATGTGGTTCAACCGGATAAAACACTGGAAAAAGAACCCCGGAAAACCCCCTCTGCCGTTAAAGGAGTGCAGCCGGCCTGGCTGCCTGCCCTGGGAATAACGGGTCTGTTAACCGCCATCTTCTTTGTATTTCAGAAACCACTCGGATACACGGCCATTGCGCCGCTCTTTCTCCTTTGGATAGTCATTTCCGGACTCAAGTACCCCCGTAGGATTGTTCTGACCGTAGCGACCCTGAGCGCTCTTCTTTGGAATTTTATTTTTATTCCGCCTTTCTTCACCCTCGCCATTTCCCAGGTCCATGACATGGTCATGTTTCTCATGTTTTTTGTTGTCGCCCTTGCCATCGGCCATCTGACCACCCGGCTCCGCAGCAGTGAACGGGCCGAAGAGAGGCGGGAAAAACGTTCCTCCGCCTTGTTCAACCTGGTGCAGCAGGCCGGATTGGCGCCGGACCTGCCCTCGGGACTGACATCCGCCGTGGCGCTGCTCGACAATCTTCTGCGCTGCAAGACCGCCATTCTGCTCCGGCTTCATGACCGTTCCCTTGCGCAAACAGCCCACCCTGCCAGTTCATTGGCCCTTGCGGACAAAGAAAGAAACGTCGCTGAATGGGTCTTCACCCGCAGTATGCCTGCCGGACGTTTCACCGACACCCTGCCGAATTCAGATTGTCTCCATTTGCCACTAAAAGCGCGCACCGGTATCTATGGAGTGCTCTCCATTCAAACAGTTGAACGGCAGGAACTGGAGCCCGCAGAACGGGAACTTCTGGAGACCAGTGCAGGACTCATAGCCGCTATTCTGGAAAAGGACCATATCATACAGGCCTTTAAGCGGGCCGAAGTTGTTGAAGCCTCAGACCAGCTGCGGCGTGCGCTCCTCGACAGCGTCTCCCATGAACTTAAGACACCCCTGGCAGCCCTTCAGACAGGATTTGAAACGCTACTGTACAAATTGCCTCTGACGCTGATTCCTGAAAAAGAAGCTGCTGATGAAATCAAGATGTCCCTTAAACGTCTTCGCCGTGTAATTGAAAACCTGCTGGATATGACGCGGATTCAGGCAGGAGTGATACAGCCGAAGTTGGACTGGGCAGAGCCGGATGAAATCGTGCAGTCCGCCATAGAACTAGCCGGTGATGCACTGCACAACCACCCTATGAATATCAATCATGAAACACCACTCCCTCTTATTAAAGTTGACCAGGCGCTCCTGGAACAAGCCCTTTCCAATCTGCTGGTTAATGCCGCGGTCTGGAGCCCGGATAACAGCCCTGTCACTGTAAATCTCTCCTATGCAAATGGGCAGTTTTCAGTATCCGTAATGGATGAAGGTCCCGGTTTGTCTCCTGAAGATATTAAAAGGGTATTTGAAAAGTTCTACCGTGGGCCGAACGCGCCGACCGGAGGCACGGGTCTGGGGCTTTCGATTGTGGAAGGGTTTGTCCGGGCGCATGACGGAAAGGTGAGTGTGGCGAACAGGGAAGGAAAAGGGGCCTGTTTCACCATGCACATTCCGGCGAAATCGCTTTCGGTTGAGGCAGAGGATGCGTTAAAATGAATCCCCGGATGAAGGTCCTTGTTGTTGATGATGAAAAACCGATCCGCCGGCTGCTCAATCTTATCCTGTCGGAAAACGGATATGATGTTTTTGAAGCGGACAGGGGAAGCCTGGGCCTTTCCGAAGCGGCGACACGCCATCCGGATGTAATCATCCTCGATTTGGGGCTTCCGGACATTGAAGGTCATGAGGTCATCCGGAAACTCCGTGAATGGAGTGAGGTGCCGGTGCTTATTTTATCGGTCAGGGAAGCCTCTGATGAAAAGGTGAAAGCACTGGATGCCGGTGCGGATGATTATATCACAAAACCCTTCGATGCCTCCGAACTGCTGGCGCGTCTTAGGGCGTTGCATCGCCGGAAACCTGGGTTTCATGATGCCTCGGTTCTTGTTTTGGGTGGGTTGCTCATTGATTTTGAAAAACAGATTGTCCAGGTAAACAGCCAGGAAGTGCGCCTTACACAAACCGAATTCCTGCTGCTTGGAGTTCTTTGCAGAAATGCCGGTAAAGTGGTGACCCACAAACAGCTTCTTAATGAGGTTTGGGGACCGCATGCCGAGAATAGAGCGGAATATCTGCGTGTTTATGTCACCCATCTCAGAAAGAAATTAGAATCATTGGCAGGCAAACCGCTTATCCGGACTGAAACGGGGATTGGATACAGGTTTTTAGCAGAGTAAGATTAACAGAAGGATAATCACATGGCCTTAAAATCAGTCATTCGCACGGACAAGGCCCCGGCCGCCATCGGACCCTATTCGCAAGGTATTATTTCGGACGGGCTCATCTTTCTTTCGGGCCAGATACCTCTCCGGCCCGACGGGACGCAGGAGACGGGCGACATCCGGGCCCAGGCGCGCCAGTGCCTCACGAATATGCGTGCGCTGCTCCAGTCCGCGGGCGCGGATATGGCGGACCTGCTCAAGGTCACGGTGTTCGTGACCGACCTGGGGACTTTTACCGCGGTCAACGAAGTTTACACGGAATTCTTTTCCGGTATCGTGCCTCCGGCCCGTTCCTTCATTCAGGTCGCGGCACTGCCCAAGGGTGCGGGAGTTGAAATCGAGGGGATTGCCCGAAAGCCGGCCTAATTTACGGCCGGGGCTGGAAGTATCTCGTAAGAGTGATGCACGGTCGCGCTTTTTTTCAGGAGCGCACCCACCGAACAATAGGTATTGAAGGAAAGGTCAATCGCTTTTGCGAGTTTGTCCTCGGGCACGTCGCCTTCAACAATATATTTAATCCAAATCTCCGTGTAAACTTTGGGATGGTCGGTTGCGTTTTCCCCGCGGATTTCGGTGCGGAATGATTTCGGGACAATGTGCATTTTTTTGAGGATGCCGATTACGTCCATGCCCGTGCAGCCGCCGAACGCGACCAGGGGGAGCTCGCCCGGCCGCGGTCCGCTGTTTGCACCGCCATGTTCCGTGCCCGCGTCCATTATAAGGCTGTGGCCGGAACCGGTGGTGCCCTTAAACTTCATGTCTTGAATCCATTCAACGGTCGCGTTTGACATGGATAAAACCTTTGAAAAAGATTAATGGGGTTTCGGGAGGTGAAAGAAAAAAAATGCCGCAGGCCGGATTTGAACCGGCACGGGTCGCCCCGCTACCCCCTCAAGATAGTGTGTCTGCCAATTCCACCACTGCGGCATTCAATGAACAAATTAAAACAGAGGCATAATTTAATAAAATGGCCGCGGCCCGTGCAAATCTTTATCACAGGTTCGGACAAGTCTGCTGCCTTCTTTTTCATGGCCTCCCGCTTTTCCTGCCGATATAGAGCCGGCTCTGAATGTCGTCCGTGGAGGCGTTCAGGCCGAAACCCTGACGCAGACCGATAAAAAAGCCGTTGAACACATATTCCAGCCTGACCGCAACCTCCCGGGCATCGTCAAAACGGCGGGGACCGAACGAAAGGTCCGTTTCCAGACCGGCCAGAAAACCGCCCCAGGCGTACCGGATTCCTGCCGCGGTATAATAGACGTCAAGTTGTTCGGAATAACCGGTCGGCGAACCGAGGATGAGAAGACCGCAATTCCCGTCAACAACAAAGGGGCCGAAGGGCTGCGACAGCAGCAGATAAAGGGCAAAATCCGTATTGTCCGTGCCCGCGCCGCTTAATCCGCCGTTCAGTGGCAGTTGGTCGCGCGGGAAGTTGTTCGGCGCGTTGGGCAGCTTTGTGCCGAAGCGGAGGGAAAGAAGGGGAGCGGTCTTCAACAGGTTGACCGTGGTGTAAAGCCGCAGATCACCGGGGTCCCACGCAAAGGCATGACCGGCTTCGCTATGATAGAGCGCCTCCCAGGCCCCGTCGATGCAAAGCGTGCCTTCGCTGCTGCGGTAGTAGAAACCGAACAGGGCGGGTTTGACCAGCGTCCTTTGCACGCCGTAGACCGGCAGGCTGGCCTCGTGAATGTATTCGGCGCCCACATAAAGGCGCCACGCTTCCGGAAGCGGGCCGGCCGGGACCAGGCGGCAGTGCAGGCTGAGAAGCTGGTGGCCCCAAGGATAATTTTCCTGCGCGGAGGCGGCGGAAAGAGACGGGACCAGGCAGAGAATGAACAGCAGGTGTTTCAACGAATCCTCTCTGCAGCGAGCGCGTACCATTCGTGCTCGGAGCGTGTTTCGAGTATCCGGAAGCCTGCGGACTCGACCGCGGCATTGAAGGAGGGTGCTTCGGACGTCAGAAGGCCGGAGAGAATCAGCCGTTGCGTTGCCAGCCTGCGAAGGGAGGGTAGCATGGACAGCAGCACGGAACTGATGATGTTGGCGATAACGACGTCGAACGTGAGCGCGGGCCGTAGCGCGTCGAACGTGCCGATGAACGGCGTGATGCCGGTGCAATGGTTCGCGTCAATGTTTTCCCGGATGTTTTCGAGCGTGACCGGATCACTGTCAAAAGCCACGATGTACGGCACACCCAGTTTTGACGCGGCGATGGCAAGGATTCCGCTTCCCGTGCCCGCGTCCAGCAGGGAAGACGCGCCCGGTGCGTGGGACTCCAGCATTTGCGCGCAGAGCCGGGTGGTCTCGTGGTGGCCTGTGCCAAAGCTCATTTTCGGGCTGATGGTGATATCAAGCGGGCGAAGGACCGGGGGGATGAGCCAGTCCGGGTAAACGGTGATGCGTTCGCTCAGCGCAACGGGTCGGATGTTCTTTTTCCATTCCGCGTTCCAGTCGAGGTTGTCGATGCGCTCCACTCGGAGGGTGATGCCGGGCATGCCCTTGAGGAAGGCCGTGGCCGTTGGCACTGCGTCAGATGGGAAAAAGGCTTCGCACTGATGTTCCGAAAGTTCCGTGATCCCTTCGCAGCCCATTTCCATAAGGTCGCCGCTTAATTCATCAACCGGCGACACCTGGCTCTGGATGCGGACTCGAACAAATTGCTTCATTGCAAGAAAAATTGTTTAAGGTGAAATACGCTTTCAAGAACAAACTCGTTTCATCATAAAGAGAGGCCGATTCCTTGCAGTCGCAAGAGCGCGATTGTTATTTTTCCCCTCATGCGACTGTATGAACTGTACGATCTTTTCCACGAGGAACTGGCTTCGGTTGCGCTTGAGTCCCGCAGGATACTGAGCACCGGCGACGCAGGCTTTACCGAGGTCATCGACCGCCTCCTGGCCGCGCGCGGCAAGGGTGTCCGGCCGCTCGTGCTCCTTCTTTTCTCACGGCGCAAGGGCGGCATGCACCCGGATGCGCCGTGTTACGCTGCTTGCGTGGAGCTCCTTCATACGGCCAGTTTGCTCCAGGATGACTTTCTGGACAATGCCGCCCTCCGGCGGAACCGTCTCCCGCTTTATCGTGAAATCGGCAACCGTTCCGCGGTTCTGGCCGCGGATTTTGTGAGTGTCCGTGTCTTTTCTGAAATTGAAACGCAGGAAAATGCCCGAATCCTGCGCACCTTTCTGCAGTTCACCGCGGCCATGGTCGAAGGCGAAATCGCCCAGTCGCTCGCCCATGCGCGCGGACAGGTGCCCACGCGCGAGCAGTATTTCGGCTTCATCGAAAAGAAGACCGCCTCCCTGTTCATGGCCGCGGCCCGGACCGGCGGTGTCCTTTCGCGCTTTTCGGACGATGAAATCGCACACGCCGACCGGTTCGGCCGTGTCTTTGGCACCGCGTTCCAGATACTTGACGATATCACCGACCTCGATGACCGGAGCGGTCTTTGTACGCTCCCGATTATCCATCATCTTGAAAACGGGGGAGAGGCGGAGGCCGTTCAAAGCATGCTGCAGGAAGGGGACATGGCCGCGCTCAAAACGCGGCTCCTTAAAACCGGCTCCATCCGCTTTAGCGCCGGATACGCGGAAAAAAAGCTGGAAGAAGCGCACGCCCTTGCGGAAAGCCTTCTTCCGCGGACCGATGCCTTTTATCTGAAGGCCATCGGAGATGAATTGATGATGAATATAAAACAAGGAGCATCCTATGCATTTTAGAGGATCCTATGTCGCACTGCTGACGCCGTTTACCGGGCGCGACGAGGTCAATGTCGAAAAACTGCGCGAAATGGTGGAGTTCCAGATTGAAAACGGAACGGACGGGTTGGTGCCCTGCGGCACGACCGGCGAATCCCCCACGCTTTCGTGGGAAGAGCACAAGCTTGTGGTCCGGACCGTGGTTGAGGCTGCGCGCAAGCGTGTGCAGGTGATTGCAGGCGCAGGGTCCAACAATACGCGGGAGGCCGTGGAAGCGACCCGGTTTGCCAGGGAGGTTGGGGCCGATGCCGCGCTCATCGTAAACCCTTATTACAACAAGCCTACGCAAGAAGGCCTCTACCAGCACTTTAAGGCTATTGCCGAACAGGGCGGACTCCCGATTGTGATTTACAATATATTGGGCCGCACGGCTATTAATGTTGAAACCAGCACACTGGTGCGTCTCAAGGGAGTGGCGAACATTCAGGGCATTAAGGAGGCCTCCGGCAATCTCAATCAGATATCCGATGTCATTCGGCTCTGCGGCGATGCCATGGATGTGCTGTCCGGTGACGACAGCCTCACGCTTCCGCTCCTGTCCGTGGGCGGCACCGGGGTCGTCTCTGTTGCGGCAAACATAGTCCCCCGTGAAGTCAAGGCGTTGTGCGAAAGCTGGTTTATGGGCGATGCCAAGGCCGCGCTGGCCATGCACCGGAAGCTTTTTCCGCTCTGCCAGGCACTTTTTCTCGAAACCAATCCCATCCCGGTGCGCGAGGCCATGAACCTGCTCGACTGGAAGACCGGAGCCGCGCGTCTTCCGCTGACGCCCCTGTCCGAAAAGAACAGGGCATTGCTCGAAGTTGAAATGAAGGCCTTTGGCCTCAAAGTGAAGGGATAAACCATGATCAAGATTGCAGTGGCTGGCTGTGCCGGCCGGATGGGCCAGCGTATCATCGCATTGCTCGCAGAAAGTCCGGGGTTTGCGCTGGGCGCGGGTTTTGAGGCGCCCGGGCACCCAGCAATCGGCAGGGACGCCGCGGTTGTCGCAGGGCTTACCGAAAGCGGGATTCTGATAGGCGATTCCCCGGAATCGGCAAAAGGATGCCGGGTCTTCATCGATTATTCAGCTCCACTGGCATTCGAGAAAAACCTTGAATTCTGTGTCCGGAACGGACTGGCCCTGGTCGTTGGCACCACCGGGCTTTCCGATTCCCAGAAAGCAAAAATTACCGAGGCTTCCGGGCGTATCGCGATTGTTCATGCGCCCAATATGGGCGTGGGCATCAATGTCCTTTTGTCCATAGTAAAGCAGGTGGCCGCAGTGCTGGGCGACACGTACGACATCGAAATCATTGAAGCGCATCATAACAAGAAAACGGACGCCCCCAGTGGAACGGCCCTGGGTCTGGCCGAGGCCGCGGCCGAAGGGTTGGGGGTGGACCTCAAAGGCAACGCGGTTTACGGCCGCGCGGGCCAGGTGGGCGAACGACGGCACAAGGAAATCGGCATCCACGCGGTGCGCGGGGGCGATATCATCGGGGAACACACGGTCATTTTTGCAGGACCGGGTGAAAAAGTCGAGATTTCCCATTCTGTCATCTCCCGCGATGTTTTCGCGAAAGGTGCGGTTCGCGCGGCCGCATTCCTGTCCGGGAAAAAGAACGGCCTGTTTAACATGAAGGACGTGCTCGGGCTGGCATAACACCATTCCGTACACGTTGATCTAAAGCCGATTATGTCCGCGAGCATCGCCGTCATTGTTCCAACGCGCAACCGGGAACGGCTGCTCGCACGCTGTCTCGATTCCCTCCAGCGTCAGACTCTGTTTGCCGATCGCTTTACCGTGTTCGTGGTCGATGACGGGTCCACGGACAACACGGTTTCCATGCTCCGTTCCCGCGGCATGGCCTACAAAAGCATCCCGCACTCCGGGCCCGCCGTGGCGCGCAACAAAGGGGTGCGCGCCACCCAGTCGGAACTCATTGTCTTCATTGATGACGATGCGGTTGCGGATCCCGGATGGCTCTCCACCGTTTTCCAGGCCTTCCGCGAAGGCCGGCTTCGCGACGCAGCCGAGGGCGATGTGTTGCGCCTGGGTGACGATTTGCCCCTTTCGCACAGCGTGCACCATTCGGGCCCCGGGGGATTTCTTACCTGCAACCTCGCGGTGACACGGAGTTGCTTTGAAAAAAACAGCGGTTTTGACGAGCGTTTCCGCCACCCCATTAACGAGGACTTTGATTTTTTTATCCGACTCCGGAAAACGGGCGCTCAGTTGGAATATCTGCCCGGCTTCACGGTCCGCCATCCGGTCGAAAAACTGGCTTTCTGGCCCGCGCTCAAAGGGGCCTCGGACTACGCGCAGCGTCGTACAGCGGCCGATGCCCTGTTGTACCGCCTTCATCCAATGGAATACGCCAAGGTGAAGGCGGATGACGACGCGTGGGGCACACTGCGCCGCCTTTCGACCCGCTACGCGCTGACCGAAGCGCTGCGACCCTACTCCCGTTTCGTCTTCCACCCGGTCCGCGGCACGCTCTGGCTCCTGGTCTGCCTGGCGCGGCAGGCGGCTTTTCTGCGCCTCCGCCTTAAGGGCGGGGCCGTTTGAAGCGCCTCCTGGTCACCGGCGGTTCCAGCGGACTGGGACTCTGCCTCGCCGGACGTTTCCTGTCCATGGGTTGGGAGGTCCACACGCTTTCGCGCCGCGCGGAGTCCGCGCCCGGGGCCGTCAATCATGCCGTGGACCACGCGGACGCGCGTGCCATCGCCGCGTTCACAACTCGCTTCATCGCCGAGGTTGGGTGCCTTGACCTGCTTATCAACAATGCGGCCATTGCTCCTGCCGCGCTCCTGGTTTCGTTTTCGGAGCACGACTTTGACCGGACACTGATGGTGGATTTCACCGCGCCCCGACTGCTTTCCGAACAGCTGCGTCCCCTGCTCCGGGGGGGCACCATCATTAATGTCGTCTCCCGGGTGGGAAAAGAGGGGCGCGCCGGCCTCTGCGCCTATGCCGCTGCCAAGGGGTTGCTCATTGATTATACGCGCTCCCTGTCCCGCGAAATGGAAAAGGACAATATCCGCGTTGTGGCCGTGAACCCCGGTTTCATGGTCACGCCCATGGTCCGGGAAAAGATGATCGAGGTTCAGCGCCGCGAATCGATTCTGAACATGGTCTCCGCGCCCGAAGCTTCCACAAATTTTATCGCCTGGATTGCCGGACAGTCTTTCGGCAGCGGTTCGCTCTTTGATTTCGACAGCCGCATCTATCAGAGCTGGAACTGACCCCATGCACCCTTTTCTCGAAAAACGGCTTCAGGACATCCGGGATGCGGGGCTTCACCGCAGCCTCCGGGAATGCGTGTTTGGCGCGGGCCGGCAGGTCTGTATGGACGGGCGAATGCTCGTGGACTTTGCCAGCAACGACTACCTCGGTCTGGCTGCCGACCCCCTTATGGCGGCCGCGTCACAGGAAGCCCTTGCGCGTTACGGTACGGGCGGACGCGCCTCGCGCCTTATCTGCGGCACCCACACGCTTTGTGCCAAACTGGAGGCCGCCACAGCCGCATTCAAGGGAAGCGACGCGGCCCTGGTCTTTGCGAGCGGCTATGCGCTCAACGCCACGGTCCTGCCCGCGCTCGCGGGCGAGGGCTGCGCCATTCTCGCGGACCGGCTCAACCATGCGAGTATGGTTGATGGCGCGCGGCTTTCACGGGCGCGGCTCTTTGTCTATTCCCACAACGACATGGACGCCCTTGAAAAGGCGCTGGTCCGGACACGCGATTACGCCTGCCGGCTCATTGTGACGGACACGGTCTTCAGCATGGACGGCGACATCGCGCCGCTTGCGGCCATCCACCGGCTCGCAAAAGCGCATGACGCGCTCGTCATGGCGGATGAGGCGCACGCCACAGGTGTCCTCGGTCCGCAGGGACGGGGCGCGGTGGAGGCGGCCGGCCTTTCGGGTAAAATCGATTTCGTGATGGGCACCTATTCCAAGGCGCTCGGAAGCCTCGGCGCCTTTGTGGCCTGCGGTGCAGGGGAACGGGACTACCTTCTCAATACCGCGCGCGGCCTTATTTTCACGACCGCGCTGCCGCCGGTTGTTTTGGCGGCCTCGCTTAAAGGCCTTGCGCTCGTGTCTGTTGCCGATGCTGCGCGCGCCCGTCTGGCCGCAATCGGGGAGCAAGTGCGCGGTCAATGTCGTTCCATGGGCTTTGACACGGGAAAGAGCTGCACACAGATCATCCCGGTGATACTTGGAAAAGAAGAGCAGGCCGTGGTCGCGGCCCGGCAGTTGCAGGAAAAAGGATACCTTGTGCCCGCCGTGCGTTTTCCGACCGTGAAAAAAGGGGAGGCCCGCCTGCGCATTTCCCTTTCCGCCGCGCACACGGACCGCGATATCGAACAGCTCCTTAACGCGCTGGAGGGACTATGAGCCAAAAGCGCGGCGGCCTTTTCATTACCGGAACAGACACCGATGTGGGGAAGACACTCGTGACTTCGCTCCTCGGAGCGCTCCTCCAGGCCAAAGGATATGACATCGGCCTGTTCAAACCGGTGCAGACCGGTGTGCAATGTCCGGACCTCGAAGTTTACCGGCGCTTTGTCAGGCTCACAGACGCAGACGATGAAATTGTCCCGGTCCGTTTCCGGGAACCCCAGGCACCCTCCATTGCGGCCCGGATGGAAAAAAAAGACGCGCAAATTGAAAAAATGCTCCGTACTTTTTATATTTTACAAAAACGACATAAGAATCTGCTCATTGAAGGCGTTGGCGGAATCCTGGTTCCCATCGGGCCAAAACACCAGGTCATGGACCTGATAAAGGAATTCGGCCTTCCCGCGCTGGTGGTAGCGCGGCCAAAACTGGGGACCATCAACCATACCTGTCTGACCGTCCTGGCCTTGCGCCGGGCGGGTATCCGGGTTGCGGGCATTGTTTTCAATAATCTTGCGCCCGGCGAAAAAGAGGATTTTATGCATGTTGAAAAGGAAATACGCCGGTTGACGCGCGTACCGGTTCTCGGATGCATTCCTTCCATCCGGCCCAAAGCGCGGCCGGAACGCATCCTTGCCAACGCCGGCATTGGGTTCGATATGAAGAGGATACAAACCTTTTTTGTAAAGTGAATTCTATGAAAAAAACCGTTCTTGCTTCCGCACTAGTGCTTGGGGCCGTTTTTGCGGCCCTGGCCCAGACTGCGCCCGACAGCGCAGCGAAAATCCCAGCCACACCGTTGCCGGTCGCGGAATCCCCCGCCCCCCCGCCCGCCACGGATTCGCTTGCCACGCTTCCCGCGGCCGGCCCCGTCATTGACACGGTCCGCGCAACCCCCTCGGAAAAGGTGGAGAAAAAGACCCTCGTACGCACCAAAAACAAGGACGAGGAGACCGAGGTCATCACCACCTACAAAGGCAGCGTCAACCAACTGCGCTCTCCAAAAAAAGCCTTCTTTCTCTCGTTTATCATGCCCGGTCTCGGTGAATACTACGCCCGGGCCGGATGGCCGCGCGTCGCAATACCAGCGGCGCTCGAAGTGGCAAGCTACATCTCCATTTATCTGATCCGCCAAAACTATGGCGCCCTGGTCGACACCTTCGAGGCCTTTGCAAACAAACACTACAGTCATGACAAGTTTCTGTCATTGTACCGGTATATCCGGGACAGCGACACCAGCGTCGCGAATTGGACGACGGATGATTTCGGACGTTATTTCAACCATCCGCCGGATGACATCAAACAAGGAAGCAGCGATTATTACGAAATGATTGCCAAGTATGACGAGTTCGTGCAGGGATGGGACGATGCCACGCCCGACATGGTTTCGCCCTATAAGGATTCGGCGGGGACCGACCCCTACGAGTTTTCATATATCCGGAGCCAGAAGTTCGGTTCTGATCAGGACGCACGGCTCCGCGGGTTGGCCATCGATCATCTCATCCGGGCCGACGGCAATGTCGTTGATACGGCCTGGCTTTTCTATCATGACGATGCCCATAAGCGGCCGCGCTACTTCGGGTACTCCGCCAACCAGATCCGGATGATGGACCTTCGCACCACGGCCAATGAAGCGGGTGACAAAATAATGATCGTCTTTTACGCCATGCTCCTCAACCGCATGGTCAGCGCCGTGGACGCAGTGCTGGCCGCCAATGCCTTTAACCGCCGCATCACCGGAAATACCACCACCTATCTCGACCGTATCCATATCCACCCGATACGGGTGGGGGTCACCGATATTCCTTCCAACGGCGCGGCTGTTTCATATAGGTTCTAATTGATGAACAAGGCCCTTCTCTTTTTCATGCTCCTGCCGGCCGCCCTTGCCTGTTTAGCACAGGGTCCCGCGGCTGTTTCCGATAACGAAGGGTTCACCATTGAGCGTCCCGAGGACGAGGCGGAGAAAAAAGGGCTGGACAGTAGTGCCCAGGTCCCATTGGACAATGCAAGAGAGCAGCTGAAAATAAGGAGCGGGGAGGAGTTGAAGGCACGCCACAGCCCCTGGCTGGCGTTTGCGTCACTTGCGGTCCCGGGCCTCGCGGAATACCAACTCGGCCAAAAGAAGCTCGGAAAAACGCTCATGGTCACGGACGGACTTCTCTGGCTCGGACTCGCCGCCTCCTTTGTCTACCGCAGCGCACGGCTCGATGATCTGCGCGCCTATCTTTTCACCTACGGCGGGTGCGATGGCCGTTCTTCCGAAAGCGGCCGGAGCGCCTGGGCCCTTTCCGAAGACGAAATGGAATTCGCCCTATACGCGGACTCCTCCGCTTTTTATGAAGAACGCGTCTTTAAGCCCTCACGTGATCCGCTCATGCAAAAAATCGATTTTTACTGGCAGTGGGATTCTGAAGAGACCCACCAAGTCTATTATGATATGTGGAAAGGGCGGAATGCGGCCAAGGTCTACGGCTATTATTTTCTGGGAACCGCGGTAGTCCTTCGCGCCGCCAGCTTCATTCATGCCCGCTATGTGGCTAAAAACGAAAAAACCGCCGCCCCGATTACGGGGGCAATCCAATGGCAGGTTTATCCCGGCCTGATTGTAAGGAATGCCCCTGGCGCTCTTCTTTCCGTTCGCTTCTGAAATCCGCCCTAACCGGTTATCTCGTGTTAAGATGCAGGAATTTCTTGACATTCAAGGTTTTGCAAGTTTATTTATTGAAGGAGACAAAACAAGTTAGCCAAATCATCAAAGGGGAAGCCAAGGTATGAGATGTCCATTCTGCGGCCATCAGGAAGACAAAGTGGTCGATTCCCGTTCAAGCAAGGAGGGGCGCGCGGTGCGCCGGCGCCGTGAATGCCTCAAGTGCGAAAAGCGCTACACGACGTACGAATACATTGAAAATGTCGCGCTTTCTGTTGTCAAGAACGACGGCCGCATCGAGGAGTATGACCGGGACAAACTCCGGCAGGGATGCACATTGGAAGGGAAAATCAGTATGCTTTTTAAAAGTCT
>JAZDKP010000290.1:0-5509 GCA_043802925.1 Fibrobacterota bacterium
AAGTTTATGCGGTGCACGATAGTCACCAATTGTCCGAAACACAGACAACCCTACTTTTATTTGAACCATGACAAACGGACGAACTTTATCTATCTGGGAGAACGGCGATTGACAGCCGCCCAGAAAATGTCGGAAAACTACAGGCGAATGATTGCTATCATCGAGGAAATGACGATTATCAACATGTCGCTGCTGAAAAATGACGCATTATAGCATCAGCGAGGGATGCAGGAGGTTTCCGAAAGGCATTGCGGTTAAACGGACAGGTCCGGATCGAACCGGCCCGATTTTGCTGTGGCTTTGCAAAAAAAAGATGTCTTTGTAAATAACTTTATATTATCGTTTACTTGCCTTTGGTTCCTGATCTTCATTTATCTTATTTTTATTGGAATATTTTTTTGGGGTGTTGATGAAACGTCTGCTCTGCCTCCTGGTTCTTTCGCTTGTTCTGACCCAATGTTCCAAGCCCGCGCCTGGCCCGGAGGCCAAGCGCGTCATTCTGGCCAACGGCAACGTGGTTTCGTTTACAAAGGGGAGACCGGAACACGTGGCCGTGGCGCCGGGGAAAATTCTGCGCAACGCGGAAATCATCGATGTCGGGGATGCCTCCATTGCCGAGGTCACCGTGGCCAACGACACCTTCGTGTTCGACGGTAAGACCCGGTTCAACCTCTCAAGCCGGCGCGACAGCCTCCGAGTGTCCACACATGCCATTCTCGCCTCGGGACGGTGCTTTCTCATTGCCGAGCCCGACCCTCTTCGGAACGATTTCCTGCTTACGGCCGGGACCGTGACAGTGGAGGCCGTCCACGCCTACATCTCCTTTGAAATTGTGGAAGGGGCCGTTTCCATCTGCGTGCTCGCCGGGCAGGTCATGCTCCGATCGCGCGGTACGGGCGAGGCCGTCAGCGTGCCCGCGGGTAAGGCCGCCAAGGTGTATGCCGGGGCGGAGAATATCGTCGTGTCGCGCCTGACACCGGCCGGAGTGGACGCGCTCAAACCCTGGGTGGGCCGAGGCCGTATTGAGCGGGTGGCCCGTCTGCTCCGCTTCAACGAGGCGCCCGTTCTCGTGTCGCTCCCGCGCGTCAAGGGCTTTCGGATGGGTGTTTACGAATACCAGATTCAGGCGGAGGATCCGGACCGCGATACGCTTACCTTTGCGCTGATCCAGGCCGCGTCGGGCATGTCCCTTGACGCAAAGAGCGGTCTCCTCACCTGGACGCCGGAGCAGGAAGGCCGCTTCCCGGTCACGGTGATGGTGGAGGACGGCAAAGGCGGGCAGGTTGAACAGTCGTTTACACTTAACGTGGTAAACCCGGTCAAGCCTGTGTCCGCCGTCACACCCAAACCCAGCCGCCGTAGTGTCAACGTCCTGCCTGCTGTTGTGCGCCGGAGTTTTAAACCGGCGGTGGGCGATATGGCCGTAGTCCCGGCGGTTACCGTTCCGGTTCCAGCCCAAACCCAGGTTCCGGTGCGGCCTCCAGTCATAAAAATTTCCGTGGGCGCACCCGCAAAGGTCGCGGTCAAAGCGGTCCTGCCCTTTGCCGGTATTGCGGAGTCTGAGGATCGTATCGTGTTGTACGAATGGGACTTTGAGGGAGACGGACAGTTTGAGTATGCCTCACCGGTCACGGGTCGCACCGACCATGCCTTTAAGGAGCCGGGAAATTATACTGCGCTTTTCCGCGTGCGAACCGCAGGCGGTAGTACGCTGAGCGCCAAGCGGACGGTGGAGGTAACGGTCAGTTCCCTGCCGCCGGTCCTCAAGACGAACGGGGATATGCTCGGGGAAAAGGGAAAAAAGGTCTTGCTCACGGCCGAAGCGTACGACCGCGACGGCGAAGTTGCCCGGATAGCCTGGTCTTTCAGCGGTGACGGCCAATGGGACACGATCCTTGCGGCCTCGGAGGCAAAGACCGAAAAACGGAACGCACCGGTCACGGTTGAAGGCCTTCCCAACCGGGTCACCTTCTATACTTTCAAAATCAAGCATGTCTTTGACCGCTACTGCGCCCCCGTGGTCCGGGTCACGGACAATGACGGCGTCTCGACCCTGGACACGTTCCGCATGGTTATCTGCCCGGAAAACACGGCCGGCCTGGACGCGGTCATTGAGCGGCGGCGCAACATCTTCTGTATTGACCGGTACGAGTGGCCCAACCAGGAGGCGGTTTATCCGGCCGCGGACGTCCGCTGGTCCGATGCCCGCAAGTACTGCGCGTCCGCGGGCAAACGGCTCTGCACGCTCGCGGAATGGCGCTTTGCCTGCCGCGGCAGCCAAAGTACGCTCTATCCTTACGGAAACACTTATGTCAAATACTTCTGCAACAACGAGGCCGATGGAAAGCTTTCGAAGTCGGGTGCATTCGAAAAGTGCGTCACCGGAGCGGGATTGTATGACATGAGCGGCAATGTGGCCGAATGGACCGAAGGCGGCGGGGGCGACAATCAAGTGCTGGCCGGCGGGTCCTTCAAGGGGACGCGGGACGTTACGGACTGTTCGGCCAAAATGACAAAGCGCAAGGATGAACACTTCATCTTCAGCGGGTTCCGGTGCTGCAAGTAGTCACTTTTCCGCGGGGATGAATATTTCGAACCGGTCCTTTTTCACCTTGCAGACCGGGCAGGTCTCGGGCGGGTGTTCGCGGCCGCAGAGGTAACCGCACACCGTGCAGCGCCAGACCGGAAGCGGCAGGCTGAATGCGGTTTGGGTCGCAGCGGACGCCCTGTTTTCCTTTTCCATTTTCAACTTTTCACGTTCCTTGCGGGGCGGCCGGCGTTCGGGGATGGACCCCACGCTCTTTTCACCCTTGACGACGTTATCGGAAACATACAGGCAACAGTAGCAGGTGTCAAAGTCCGTCAGGTCCGGATCCCGGTAGTCGCAGGGACAGACGAGGTCGCGGTCCGCGTCGATTTTTCCGGCCGCGAGCCGGCAGGGGCAGGCCATGTACCCGAAGCGGTCCTGGTTGATAAGAAGCCCTTTGATGAGGTCAAGGGTGAAGTTTTTATCGGGATTGAGATGATAGCCGCCGGCTTCGGCATCATGGTTGATTTGTTGAAAGGTCTTTTCGAGCCGTTCCGGAGAGATAGCGCTCATTTCCGCAGGGCTTTCTTCAATTCGTCGGGGTTGTATCCGGCAATGGCTTTTCCGTTTACCACGCAGGTGGGAAATGACTCGCTGGGGTTGTAGCGCCGGACCTCTTCCATGAGGGTTTCCTTTTCATCGTAGTCCAGGAGATCCATGTCGATGTAATGGTATTCGACGCCCAGGTCATTGAGCAGTTGCTTGGTCTTTTTGCACCAGCCGCAGGTGCTGAGCGCGTAAAGGAGGATGTCGCCCTTTTTTTCGCCCTTGACGTGTACTTTTTCCATGGCGTCTTCTTATGGCCGGAGGTCGAACCGGTAACCCACGCCGAGTTTGAGCGCGAAGTTGCGTTGGGCACCTTCTGTGCCGGCTGCAGGGTCTTTGACAATGTCAATCAAGCCGATATCGAGGGCCGCCATGACTAAGACCTGGTTCATAATCAGGTAGGTGCCGCCCATGGACAATGTAAAATCGACTCCGGACATTAAATCTTTACTGTCGGAATCAACCGTTGTTTTGTCGGTGGTATTATTCACGCGTAACGAGGTCTCACCGATGCTCCGTGACGTCAGCAGGAAACCGAGTTCCGGGCCGGCGAACAGATTCATGTCGGTCATGACATTGTAGGAAAAGAGAGCCGGTATCTGGAGATAGGACAACGCCACGGTAATCGCGTTCGTTTGAGTCGCGGTAACTCCAAGATTGTGATAGTTTGGAATTTGGCGGGAATCGGACTGCTCCGCCCCGCGTGTTTCGTACCAGAGACCGGTCAGCAGGCTGAGCCGGTCTTTCATGTCCCAGGAAAAATAGCCGCCGAAGCCATAGCCGACCCGCATGGTGTAGTCTTTGGCAAGCGCGTCATAATCACCGGTCCCGTTGATGTCGGACATGACGAGGTGGAATCCGCCGAGGATGGCATTGTTGGCGCTGGCGCCGGTGGAAAGGAGGAGGAGCAGGGCTGGAACAATCAAAAAGCGTTTCATGGAATGACTCCTAAATGAAAGTGATGGGTAAGAAAATAAACTAAAAGGGGGCGGGGAGTGTCAAGGTTTTTGACGCGCCGCATTTCCGGCGGGCGTTATATTATTTTATCGGCCATGAGACACATCCCCGACGGTTTCGGCTTTTACGGAATATTGACGGAGCCTGTTCGCGGTTACGCCTATGTCGCGGAGGTTATGGTCCAGGCCGGGGTCCGTTTTCTCCAACTCCGCATGAAGCGCGAGCCCGAGAGTGAAATCCTTAAGATCGCGGAACTCGTCCGGCGGATCACCGAAGGCACGGGCACGCTTTTTATTGTGAACGATTCCGCGCGCATCGCGGCCACGGTGGGCGCGGATGGCGTGCACCTGGGACAGGGCGACATGCGGCCCGACGAGGCTGCGGCCATCCTGGGTGAAGACGCGATCATCGGGATTTCGACCCACAACCCGGCCCAGACCGCGCTCGCTTGCGGGCTGAGGCCCAGCTATATCGGCACGGGACCGGTCTTTAGAACGCCCACCAAGGACATTCCCGACCCGGTCCTCGGCCTCGACGGCCTCCACCGGATGCTGTCGCTGGCCACGGTGCCCGCGGTGGCCATCGGCGCGGTCGATGCGGGTAACCTGCGTGACGTCCTGCGGGCCGGGGCGCGGAACTTTAGTTGCGTGCGTCCCGTCAATAAGGCCCAGAACCCGGAAAAAGTTGTCCGGGAACTTTTCCGTATCTGTTACGAAACCGTGTAGTTTTTTTAGCTTTCCGTCTGTTTCTTCAGCAGATCACGGATTTCGGTCAGTATCAGCTGGTCCCGCGTCAGCGGGGGCGGGACTGTGACCGCCGCCTCGGTCTTCCGGGCCTTCATGACCCACCCCAGGAACTTGATAATAAAGAGATAGAGGGCGAAGGCAACAATTAGGAAGTTGACTAGTTCGCCGATAAAAAGGCCGTAGGGTACTTCCTTGCCAAAGAACACAGCTTTCCAGCCCGTGTAGCTGTTGGCTGTTGGAAGGGCCACGGAAATGAGAGGCATGATGATGTGCCGAACTAGAGAATCGATGATTTTCCCGAATGCGGCGCCGATGACAACGCCCACGGAGAGGTCGATCACGTTGCCTTTGAAGGCAAATTTTTTGAATTCATCGAGCAGGGTCCATGCTTTTTTCGCGGGATCCGAGGGAAATATTTTTTCGACAGAATTCACAGGTCACCTCTAAATGTTATGGGTGATGGGGCAGCAGCCCGGGAAAATATGGAACACGATTTCAAGCGTAGGGTCCGTTAATACCCAATCAAATATAACAAAAAAGAGGGTTTTTTGCGACACCATTATTATTGAATTGCCTTTAGTCTGATAATTATAATTTATATAGTCTCTACGTTGTTTTCGGAGGAAAAGAATGGTAAAACCCACCCTGGTCGTCATGGCCGCTGGCATTGGCA
>JAZDKP010000291.1:0-3876 GCA_043802925.1 Fibrobacterota bacterium
GTTGAATCCGCCGCCCTCGCCTGGCTCGAAAGCCACGGTTGGTCCGTCAGGCACGGCCTCGAGATCGCGCCCGGTGAGGCCGGAGCCGAGCGTACGGACTACTCGCAGGTGGTGCTGAAAGCGCGCCTCCGCGACGCGCTGACCCGACTCAACCCCGTGCTGCCGCCCGAGGCGCTGGAGGATGCCTTCCGGCGGCTGACGCGGCCCGAAGGCGCGGAGTTGTCCACGCGCAACGCGCCTTGCACCGCTTGTTGGTGGAGGGCGTGACGGTCGAATACCGCGCAGCAGACGGCGCGATCCGTGGGGCGCAGGCGCGCGTGCTCGACTTCGACGATTCGCAGAACAACGACTGGCTCGCGGTCAACCAGTTCACTGTCACGGGAACGGGCGTACACGGGGGTGCGCCCCAACAGCGTCGGCCGGACGTGGTGCTGTTCGTTAATGGGCTGCCGCTGGCGGTGATCGAGCTCAAGAACGCGGCCGACGAGGACGCGACCATCTGGACGGCGTTCCAGCAGCTTCAGACCTATAAGGCCGAGCTGCCGACGCTTTTCGCGTTCAACGAAGTGCTGCTGGTGTCGGACGGCGTCGAGGCGCGAGTCGACACGCTTACCGCCGGGCGTGAGTGGTTCAAACCCTGGCGCACTATCGCAGGAGATCGCCTGGCCGACCCTCACCTGCCGGAGCTGCAAGTGGTGATCGAAGGCCTCTTTGCACCACGACGCTTCCTGGACCTCGTGTGCGACTTTATCGTATTCGAGGACGAGGGCGGAGGCAAGCTCGCGAAAAAGATGGCGGGCTACCACCAGTTCCACGCGGTGCAGGTGGCGGTGGGCGAAACGCTGCGGGCCGCCGAGCTGCGCACGCGCCGGCGCAAGAATCTCGTGCAGGCGCGGTCCTTCGCGGAATTGTTGGAGCAGTCGCTGCGCCGCTATCAGAACCGCGCCATCGAGGCGGCTCAGGTGATCGAGGAACTGATCGGGCTGGCCAAGCAGATGCGTGTGAGGCGGACCGGCGCGGTGAGGCGCTGGATCTCACCGAAGACGAGCTCGCCTTCTACGACGCGCTGGAGACCAACGACAGCGCCGTGAAGGTGCTGGGCGACGATACGCTACGCAGCATCGCGCGCGAGCTCGTGGCCTCCGTACGCGCCAACGTGACCATTGACTGGACGATTGACTGGACGATGCGTGAAAACGTGCGCGGCCCCAGCTTCGGGTGATCGTTAAGCGCATCCTGCGCAAGCATGGGTACCCGCCGGACAAGCAGGAGAAGGCGACGCAGACGGTGTTGGAGCAGGCGGCGGTGCTGTCCGCCGAATGGGCGACGGCATGAAGCTGCTGGCCTTGATCATCGTTTCGTCAGAGTTCAGCCAAATGGCTCCGATTTCCGTGTTGATGGTTGTCAGTTGACGGTTGACGGTTGACGGTTGACGGTTGACGGTTGACGGTAATGAAAAACCTCCTCGCAGTCCAATAGCGTAAACCGTAAACCGCGAACCGTAAACCATCAGCTACATCGGTCAAGGCCTCATGATTCCGATAATTGTCCAAACGATGATCAAGGCCAAGCTGATCAAAGGCCTTCAAGGATTTTTTTGACCATATTACCATCCACACTCCCACCAAAATGGGCCATAATCGGTTTCATTGCCTGCATCTTGTTTTTGAACCGGCCAAAATCAATGTTGCTGCGGATCCATTCCCTTATCTCATCCTCGCCGGCCTCTTGGGGCAGGTAGCCCTTCAGGATGCGCAGATAGTCGGTTTCCGTCAATCTAGCCATGGCGATGGTCTCCATCTCTGACTTGATCAGCTTCTTGATGATGGCCAACACCTCGGTATCACTAAGTTCCTTCTTTGCCTGTCGCTGAAATTCGCCGACGAGGACCCGCAGGGCCGAGGTCTTCGCGTCATTCTTTTCCTTCATCGATTGCCGGAGGTCATCATGGATACTTTTCTGCATGGTCATGTTCGGGTCCTTTCTCTTTCGCTGATATTCAGGTCTTCCCATGATCTGGCGCCATGGGGCATAATAAGTTAGTTACTTACTAATTTATGGCTTTTTGATCAAGAGAGATTAATTTATACTGTTGGAAGCAGGGGGATGATACCATCAGCCGTGATTTTAAAAAAAATGACGAATCATGAAAAATGAGGCCTACGACAATGGCGGAGCAAATAAAGGAATTTGAAGGGTGGGTCGTTACCGAAGAGAAGCAGAAGGTGGAGCAGCCCCCCATGTATTTGGTGCTACTCCATAATGACGACTATACCACCATGGATTTTGTGGTGGCGATTCTGGAACACGTTTTTGGCCGGAGCCCGGAGGAGGCCGCCCGGATTATGTTGAACGTCCATAATAACGGGGTGGGAGTGGCGGGGGTCTACACCCGGGAGATCGCGGAAACAAAGGTAATCACCGTCCATGAGTTGGCGAGAAGAAATGAGTTTCCTTTGCAATGCAGCATGGAAAAGGAATAAAATTATCCAAGGGAGTAATGGCTATGCTCAGTTATGAGTTGGAACAGGCCTTAAAGACAGCCATCCAGGAAGCAAGGAATAATGGCCATGAATTCGTGACCGTTGAACATCTACTCTATGCCCTTCTGGATGATGAACTGGGTATTAAGATCATCATGAATTGCGGGGGAAGGGTGGAAAATATCCGTGCCAATCTGGAGGAATTTTTTCACACCACCTTGAAATCCATCAGAAGAAGCGGCTCTTCGGTGGAGCCGAGCCAGACCATTGGATTTCATCGGGTCTTGCGACGGGCCATAAACCACGTCCAAAGTTGCGGAAAAAAAGAGGCGGATGCGGGCGACATTCTGGTCGCCATGTTCAAGGAATCTGATTCCTATGCCGTCTATTTTCTCCAGGCAGAGGGGGTAGAACGTCTGGCGGTGATGGAATACGTCTCCCATGGCCTGTCCAGGTCCGATCCCGGCAAAATTGGGGGTACGTGCCCAAAAAAGGAGCAGGAGAAATCACCTCTCGATCTCTTTACCGTTAACCTGACCCAGAAGGCCCAACAACAAGAAATTGATCCGGTCATTGGCCGGGACCAGGAACTGGAGCGACTGATGCATGTGCTCTGCCGCCGGCGAAAAAACAACCCCCTGCTCGTGGGTGAGCCCGGGGTCGGCAAAACCTCCATTGTTGAGGGGCTTGCCTTGCGCATCCATGAGAAGGGAGTACCCGATCTCCTTGCCGGTATGGAGGTCTATCTCTTGGACATGGGGTCGCTCCTTGCCGGCACCAAATACCGGGGAGATTTTGAGCAACGGTTGAAGGGGGTGATCTCCACCCTGGAAAAGAAACCCAATGCCATCCTCTTTATCGATGAAATCCACACTATTGTTGGTGCCGGCGCCACCAGCGGCGGAAGCATGGATGCCTCAAATCTGCTTAAACCCGCGCTTCAGTCCGGCACCCTGCGTTGTATCGGCTCCACCACCTATGAGGAGTACAAGAATTTTTTTGAAAAGGACCGGGCCCTTTCCCGCCGGTTTCAAAAGATCGACATCGAGGAACCCTCGGTGTCCCTCGCCTGTGAGATCTTACAGGGGCTCAAGGCACGGTATGAGGCCCATCATGGCATTCATTATTCGGCGGCGGCCATCAAGGCGGCGGCCGAACTTTCGGCCCGCTACATCAATGACCGGTTTCTTCCGGACAAGGACATTGATGTCATTGACGAGGTAGGGGCCTCCTTCCGGCTGACCAGTGCAGAAAAACGACGCAAGACCGTTACGGTGCGGGATATTGAACAGATCGTCTCCAAGATAGCAAGGGTCCCGGCCCAGAGCACCACGGGATCAGATCTTGACCGGTTAAAATTTCTGGAAGAATCCTTGCGCACCTGGATCTTCGG
>JAZDKP010000292.1:0-8410 GCA_043802925.1 Fibrobacterota bacterium
GGATTCCATGATTCTCTGGATCAACGGGGAACCGGAACCAGCCAAACACATTTCCGTGGGACAAGCCAATGCCACTTATAACAGCATCGTAAAAGTCCGCCGCGACCCGGCCATCCTGACCAAGCAGGCGTCCAATTACTATGGTGCCGACAGCTATTACGACCTCAAGGTCTTTCCCGCGTTCAAGAACCAGACGCGCCATGTGCGGATATTCATGCACCTGCAGGGCGACCTTTCTTCGGGCATGAAGAAAATTGATTTGGGAACACCCGGTACGACCGTGGTTCTCATGGCGCTGGATTCCCTGAACGCCCGTCTCCCGGAGTTGAACGCAGGCTCCCTGCGGCAGGTCACGGTGAACGGGAAAAGCCTGCTTAAAGCCGAGGGGCTGTCGAGCGTGGGCACAGTGCTGAACCTGGATCCGCAATACACACCGTCATTGACGGACGGTGTCTTTGGCATTCTCGACACCACGAAAAGCGACACCTCCTACCTTGGCCTTTACGTGGATATTCAGAAGGCCCTCAGCGGAGGGCGTTATGCGTCCGGCAAACGGTTGACCATTGTCTGGGTCCCGAGCAGCACGGACACCACCCCGTTTTATTATTACAATTACTCCTATTACGGGTACCGTGGATATTACGGGTCGTATGCTTATTCCATTCCTTTTTCCCGGGGAGCGAACGAAAAGAAGGCGCTTACCGAATACATCAAAACCCTGGCCCCGACCGACGCCTTCAACATCGTTTATGCCGGGCAGGCCTTGCGCATGCTGGAACCGCACATGGTGCCGGCCGCGGAACGTTTCCGCAACAAGGCCGTCCGGTTCCTCGATTCCCTGACCCTGCCCGTGGCCCGTGATACGTGCCGAAGGACCTTCGAAGCCCTGAAAAGCGCTTTCGGCTCCATCGCATCCGCGGACACGCCTGCTGTTGTTTTCTGCATGGACCTGGAGCCCGCGCCCTGGTCATCCTCTTACAACTCCACCGATTACGCGGCCAAGGTGAATGCCATCGTGACCATCAATGTCAACAAGGCGACCTTCTATGCCTATATCCATTCTTCGAAATATGCGTTTTACCAGCAATTGGCGTGGGCGCTGAACGGGAAAATCTGCAATTGGAACGAGGGACAGGACTTTCCGCAGTTGGTCAACGAAGCGTTTGTTCCTGTCATCACGTCCATGGAATTGCGGTTCACGCCCGATGTCCTCACGGACGGCATCACCTACAAGCCTTACTATTCCAGCAATGGTTATTTCTCAAGCGGCACCTATTATAAAGACATGAGCTGTTATGGAAAAATCAACGGTAAAAATTTGTCGGTCGAAGTCAGCGCCCTGCTGGATGGTGTGCGGATGAATAAACAATTCAACATCAATACCCGGGGCGATGTGCGGACCGGGCTGGCCATGGACAAAAAATGGGCGGTACGCATGACCGACTTTTTCTGGACCTACGGCAGTTCAGGCCGGCTCATCAATCCCTCACGCGGCATCGGTGAACTGGCGGGACTGGACCGCAACGACGAAGCGGTGTACGCCAAGATGGTGGACATCAGCCTCCAGTCGCACGTACTCACGAGCGCGACTGCGCTGCTCGCGCTGGAACCGGGCATGCAACTCGTGGACGATCCCATGATGGATGACGGCAGTGGTATGGGCGGCGGCGTAACAACCGGTATTGAAGAGGACAGTCTGGAGAACAAGACCCTGAAGACAGCGCTCACCGCGTCCCCCAATCCGTTCAACCCGGCCACGCGCATCACGCTGACGCACGCGGGCCTCCGCGGCTCGGTCACGCTTTCCATCTATGGCGTGGACGGCCGGCTTGTCCGCAGCATCAACGCAGTTGTCAATTCGGGCCGCGCGGTGTTTGAATGGAACGGCTGTGACGCGTCGGGCCGCAAGCTCGCAAGCGGCATCTATTTTGGCCGCGTCATGACCCTCGGTAAAGCGGCGGAGGTGCGTCTGTTCCTGATGAAATGACGGGGTGTCATGGGTGTTACATGCGCATTTTCACGCCACGACGTTGACTATGTTGCCTGCGTTCGGGTTCTTCCGTTCTTCGACGCGCTTGTTTTCCTGGGCCGTGCGCTCCTGGCGCGCAAGCGCGGTGTCACGCACTTCTTTTTTCGCTTCGATGTTCTTTGTTCGTGACTGTTCGTTCAGGCGCTTGCTGTCGCGGGTGCGGTTCTGCGATTCGTCCTGGAGCCGGGTTTTATCCCGGTCTTTGGAGGCTTTGACCGCGATTTCACGGATGTCGCGGTTGCTGACAGAGGTTGGTTCAGGAGTGCCGGACTGAGGTTTTGGTTTCAATGGTTCAATGGGCATAATGGACCGCCTTCCCTTGATACGGCCTGTTCTTTTTTATCCCACCAGCGTCTTCCCCAACACCTGCGGAAAAAGAACAGACCTAGCCATTTTATTTATCGGCATATTCTCAATAAACTTTAGCTTTATTTTTATAAAACGTAACGCTTTGAAATAAATAGAGATAGGCTGTTTTTTTGGCCGCCTGGAAAGAATCAGATGAGTAAAGAGGAAGTTTTGAAGCTGTGGCGCAGTTTGTCGAGATGGCCCTCGAGCAACGCAATATTGTCAGTCTGGATTTTTCCCTGGATAATAGTGATGAGCCTTTTTTTCTGCATGTTTTCCATGGCTTCGCTCAGTTCATTGAGCGGGATGTGAAGCAACTCGACGAGGGTCCTCTCCACGTCCTCGAGCGAGAGGCCGCTGTTGTCTTTGCAACCGTGGAAGAGGTAAATGAGTATGGCCGTGATGTTGGCCTCGTTGACGACCGGGCCCGTGAGGTTGAGTTTGTTGTCCGTGAGGCGGATCCGCTGGGCCAGTACGCGTGCGATGCTGAGGAACCAGTCCGGGATGTTCTTCAGCCCTTCCTTGAATTCCTTGGGTGTTATCTTGACCGCTTCGCAGGGTTCGGTGGTGATGGCCGTGGCGCTGCGGGGGCCGTTGTCGATGATGGAGAGCTCGCCCAGGATGCTGCCGGGTTCGACCAATCCGAGCTGAAAGCTCTTGTTCCCGACTTTTTTTATAAGTTTGATTCGGCCCTTTTTCAGGATGTAGATGTCCTTCGTGAACTCGTTTTCCTTGAAAATGACATGGTTGGCCGGAAAGGCGACTAAATTCTCTTTTTTATCGAGCATGATGAGTAATATTTAATTTTACCCTATTAATGTCAATGTAATATTTCTTGCCTCTTAAAATACTAAAATCTATATTGACATAACTTCTTGATATTATTAGGGTAGGGGTATGCCTGAAAATCTCGACACCATTCTTCTCGTCGTTGGCTCGCTTACGGTCGTTGTTTCCATCATCGTGAATATCCTGTCCACGGTACGCCTGTCAAGACTTTCCGAGACCATCAACCGGCTCGAGGAACGCGTCGAGAAAAAGCCCGCCTCCGAAGAAAAGGGGCGGAAAGAGGACGCTGACAGCAGCTTTGATTCCTCCATCCTGCCTGCGCCCGACGTTTCCGACAATGACTCCCATAGCACCCGCTACCGCCCGCCGGGTTCGCGCGCCGGGGGCACCGCGAGCGGCACGCGCTCGGGACCCGGGAGTACGCGTATAAAAAAAGCCGGAATGCGCGTCCCTGAAACCATTGTGACCACGCCCGCGCCCGATGCGCATGCCCTTCCAATCAATGAGACCGTGCCCGAACCAGCGGCCGAGGCCCGTTCCGTTGAGTCTGTCGAACCGTATTCCGCGGCTGAGGCGCCTCCAACGACGGCTGTTCCGGCTGCGGACACCCTGTTGCCGGTTGCCGAGGCGGTCCCGGAACCCACGGCGCCTGTCTCGCTCCACATGGGTCAGGAAGAGGAAGAGCTCCTTAAGAATTATTTTGGTGACTCTACGCGGCGTTACCTTGGCGCCAAAGCGCCGGGCCCGGCGGCGCCGGCCGCCCCCAAAGGAGCGGAGACCGCGGACGAGAGTGAGGGCGGGGGCGAGGAGGATGTCATGGATGTCATTCTCGACACGGGTGTCTATCCCGCGGCGGTCCAGGTGCCGGACTACAATCCCTTCGATGCGTCATTGCAGAGAGTCAATTTTGCGCCCGTACGCGCCATGCTTGCGCAGCTCACGGCTGGCGCGCGGGTGACGCTCGATTTTCAGGACGTCCTTTTTCTGGTCGAGGACGAATACGGCGATCTCACCCGGTTGGCCGCGGAAACGGCCCAGCGGAATCTGGTCCTTGCGATTCGGAATGTGTCGGCCGGGCTGCAAGCCGAGCTCTCGTCCAAAATTCCAACGCTCACCTACCTGTAGCCCTCCATGCGGTTCCTCCTGCAAGGCCTCAGCCTCCGCCTGATCGCGTTCCTCTGCGCGCTCCTGCTCTGGATTTATGTGACGCTCAATAAAAAATATGACGCGATCCTGGATGTTCCGCTCCGGCTTGCCAACATCCCCGAAGCCCTGGCCCCGGCCGGGCCCCTGCCCGGTGTGGCCAAGGTTGTGGTCGCCGGCCGCGGTCGTCAACTGCTCATGCTCAAATACGCGGCCGCGGAGCTCCGGCTCGATTGCAGCGCGGCGCGGCGCGGTCCGCAGACGTTCCCGCTCACCCGGGACAACGTGGAACTTTACGGTGCAGGGGCCGCGTCCGTGGTGCACATCAAGTCGCCGGAGTCCGTCACCGTGCTGTTTGACGCGCGGGTGAACAAAGAGGTCACGGTTGTGGCGGTTCTTGACGCCTCGCCGGCCGGGGGGCGCATCCTCGTGGGGGAGCCCGAGGTCCTGCCCGCCGCAGTCGTGCTGTCGGGCCCCCGCTGCAACACGGCCGCCATCGATACGCTCTCCACGGAAACCCTGGTCCTTCCGCGTCTCCGCGACGACACCGTGGTGGTCGCCGCGGTGCGGGTTCCGGCGCAGTCCGGGTTGTCCGTCTCCCCCGAGAGTGTCCTGGTCCGCATCCGGGTCGAGACCGTGGTCAAGCGCACGCTGACCGGCATCCCGGTGCGATTGACCGGCGCGCCCGAAAAGGCGCCCGGTTCTCTGGACGTCAAAACCGTCTCCCTCGTTGTGGCCGGGCCGGAGCAGGAGGTGAAGGGCCTTTCACCGGACCTCGTGAACGTGTTTGTACGCTACACCCGGTTTTCCGAGGAGGGCCTCACCGAAGTCGAACCGTCGGTCTCCATTGTGGGCAACGTGCAGTGGTCCAACCTCGAGCCGAAGAAGGTCCGGCTGGTCAAGGGGAAGCCGGGAGGCCTGCGATAACCATGCTGACGCTCGGTATCGAAACATCCTGTGACGAAACCTCCGCGGCGGTCGTGGACGAACGCTTCGAGGTCCTCTCCAATGTCATTCACACGCAGCAGGAACACGGCCGGTTTGGGGGCGTGGTGCCCGAAATCGCATCGCGCGAGCATGTGATAAAAATCGAATCGGTCGTGTCGGCTGCGCTGGAAAAGGCGGGTGTCAAAAAGGAGGACCTTGGGCTCATCGCGGCCACGAACGCGCCGGGCCTCATGGGCGCGCTCCTGGTGGGGCTCTCCTTTGCCAAGGGCCTCGCCTTTTCGCTCGGCCGGCCTTTCGTGGCGGTCAACCACCTCGACGCGCATATCCGCGCCAACCTCATCGGCCGGCCCGGCCTTGTCCCGCCTTATGTGGCGCTCGTGGTGTCAGGCGGCCACACCTTCCTGGTCCATGATGACGGGACGCGGTATTGCCTGCTGGGCAACACGCTGGACGATGCGGCCGGGGAGGCGATTGATAAAGCGGGCAAGCTCATGGGCCTCCCCTACCCGGCGGGACGCGAAATGGAAGCGATTGCCAAAGGGGGCGACCCGGCCTTCTTTGATTTCCCGCGCGCGCTGCCCGAACGCAGGAACCTAAACTTCAGCTTTTCGGGCCTCAAAACCGCGCTCAAGAACTACCTGAAGACACGGACGGAAGAGGACATCGCGCGTGACAAACCCTCTATTCTCGCCGCGTACCAGGAGGCCGTGGTGGACCAACTTGCCCGTAAGAGCGCGGATGCGCTCCAGCGGACAAAATGCCACCGGCTTCTCATTGCGGGCGGCGTGGCCTGCAACGGCCGGCTCCGCGAGAAATTACAGCTTTTGATGGGAAAGCGCAATCAATTATATTTTCCCGCTCCGGCCCTCTGCACGGACAACGGCGCCATGATTGCCGTGGCCGGACTTGTCAAGTTTACCAAGAAGGGGCCCGATCCCCTCGACACCGGAGCGTCCGCGGTGTTTAACCTTTCGGAGGTCAATTATGGGTCGTAAGGTCGCCATCATGGGTGCCACCGGTGCGGTGGGCACCGAGCTCCTCCAACTCCTTGCGGAGCGGAAGTTTCCCGTGGATACGCTAACGTGTCTCGCTTCCAAGCGTTCGGCGGGCAAGTATGTTGTGTTCAAGGGAGAAAGAATAAAGATAGAAGAACTCACGCACGATTCCTTCAAGGGTATCGACCTGGTGCTGGCCTCGGCCGGCGGTTCCATCTCCAAGGAATTCGCGCCGAGCGCGGTCAAGGCAGGCGCGGTGGTGGTTGACAACACCTCCTATTTCCGCATGGATCCCGAAATTCCGCTCGTGGTGCCCGAGGTCAATCCCGAAGACATCCAAAAGCACAAGGGCATCATCGCGAACCCCAATTGCTCAACCATCATCATGAACCTGCCCGTCTTCCCGTTGCACAAGCGCTGGAAGGTCAAGCGCGCGGTCGTGTGCACCTATCAGGCCGCGAGCGGCGCGGGCGCGCGCGCCATGGAGGAACTCAAGGAGGAAACGCGGGCCGTGCTCGACGGCAAGGCCTACCAGCGCACGGTCATCCCGCACCCGTATGCCTTCAACCTCTTTCCGCACAACAGCAAGCTTACGGACAACGGGTATTGTGAGGAAGAGGTCAAGATGCTCAAGGAGACGCGGAAGATATTTCACGAGCCCGGCTTCTGCCTCACCGCCACCTGTGTGCGCGTGCCCGTGCTGCGCGCCCACAGCGAGGCCGTGAACCTCGAGTTCGAGAACGAGCCCGACATCGCCGAAGCGTACGAAATCCTCAGGAAGGCGCCAGGGGTTCGGGTGTTCGAGGACCGCGCGGCCAACCGCTGGCCCATGCCCCTCGATGCGTCGGGCAAGGACCCGGTGTTGGTGGGCCGTTTGCGCATGGACCAGTCGCGCGCAAAGACCCTGGACCTATGGTGCGTGGGCGATCAAATCCGCAAGGGCGCGGCGCTCAACGCCATCCAGATCGCGGAATTGCTGTAACCTTCCAAGAAGCAGGTGGAAGTGTTCGCGGTGAAAGAAAGTGAAGCCTGGGTCGTGGTGACAGTGATCGTACGTTTTTTTTGATTGTATTAGGAGGAAAGCATATGAAGCTGACTTATGATCCCCGTTATAATGTGGCTTATATCCGTCTTAAAGAAAAGGCGGCGGATGTTACCACGCTTCATATCAGCGAATCCCTCAATGTGGATATTTCGCCGGATGGAACGGTTTACGGCATTGAACTTCTGAATGCAGGCGAGCAGCTTTACAAGCAGGATAACGGTTCCATTGTGGTTGTCAACGAGGCCCTGGGCGATAGGCAGACCCTAAAGCTGGCAAGTTGATATCTGCCGAAGTAACTTAAAGATACAGGAAGGATCCATGTCGCACGATTTTGAATTTGTCCGCTTGGTCGGGGAGGAGCGGCGCGTGGGGCCCACGCTGGCCAGCGTGTCGCGCCACTGGCAGGAAAAAAAAGAACGTTTCCTTTTCATTTCCCCGCACGACGACGACATCGCGCTCGGGGCCGGGCTTTTCATCCAGCATGCATGCCAGCAGAAGATTCCCGTGTACGTGCTCATTGTCACGGACGGCAGCATGGGCTACTGCCGGTTGCAGGACAAAGGAAAAATCTCCGAGATACGCAAAAAAGAGACCTATGACTGCTATGCCCTGCTTGGCGTACCGCGCGACAATGTGCTGTGGCTTGGTTTTCCGGACGGGGGCCTGGGCCACTGCTGCGGACGCCGCGTCGCGTTACCCTCGGATGCTCCCGCGGTGGTACAAGAGGGCTTTACCGGGCTCCAGAACGCCTTCACTGTTGCGCTCCGTAAAATCCGGCCCACCCAGTGTTTCCTTCCAACGATTAACGACCTGCACCCGGACCATAAGATCACTTACGAAGAGTTCATGATCAGCGTGTTTCACGCTTCCGGGAAAATCTGGCCCGAGCTGGGCGCGCCGCTTGACGCCATCCCGCACCTGCACGAAGTGGCGGTCTATTGTGATTTTTCCACCCCGCCCAACGTGCGCATTCGCGCGTCCGAGGACGTATTCGAGCAGAAGCTCAACGCCATCCTGGCCTACAAGTCGCAGGAGCAGATCCAGTCCATCATTGATTCGGTGCGCAAGACCGGGGCCGGGGAGTTCCTCAAGAACATCGAGTTCAATCTCTAC
>JAZDKP010000293.1:0-10495 GCA_043802925.1 Fibrobacterota bacterium
GCAGGAATCAGAGGTGCGGTGGTTAAAAAGCGGCCAGTGGGGATTTGAGGGCCCTGCCGTGGTCAGTGATAAAAAGGGGAACAACCACTGTGTAAAACACGATAAAAAAGCATTAAAGAGCGATTATCAATTAAACAGGTCCGACAGTACGATTTATCCGGCATCCGCCCGATTTATAAGAGCGCTGGTGATGGATAAGAACGGAAAGGTCGCCCAGACAATGCCTTTCAAGATCATCAGTCCGGACAGTATTGAAAGTTATTATCCCGGGAAAGGGGAATGGTATCGAGGACAAACGCACAATCATTGTGATCCGACAGGGCGAAAAAAAAGAGGCCTTCACGACTATCATCTTGCGTACAGAAAAATAGGCCACGCATGGTCGTTCGCCACGGACTATGGCTTTTGGCTGACCCCTTTTCAGATGCATCGGGAAGAGTCCATTCCGGTGATTACCGGTGTTTACCCCGTTCATGTAAAAGAGGGTGAAACCACGGAATGCACTATTGTCGGCCGGTATTTTGGAAATAACGATAAAGTTTATATTGGCAGCCATTTGATAAAAGTGTCGAAATGGTTATACGAAACCCGCCTATCAATATCTCTGCCCGGCAACCTGGAACCTGGAGTTTATGATTTGACATTGACGACGCCGGAGGGATACAATTCCACGCTGCCCGATTGCATTGCCGTACAGGAACGGAACGCGGACAATGGTGGATGGACAACTTTTACCACGATTAATTCAAGTCTGCCCAGCGACAAAATATTATGCGTCAAAGCCCGGAACAATGAAGTTTGGGTCGGAACCCAATACGGTGCCGTGCGAATCAAAGACAATGCGTGGAAAAAATTTACCCGGGATGATTATCCGCAACAAATAGGGGATGCTATCCTGGATATCGCTTTTGACAGCAAGAACAAAGTCTATCTCAGCCATTTCCGGGGCTTAACGGTCCTGTCGCCGAATGATTCCCTGCGCCTTTTACGCACCGAACAAGGCCTGTTAAGCCGCGAAATCAACCAGGTGATGGTTGCCGCAAACGATGATATCTGGGTTTCCTATAACGGGGGAAGCAATCAAATCAGCCGCAGCCGGGACAACGGTAACCACTGGGAACATTTTACCCCCCCTAACATTGAAGGATGCGCTCTGGGTATCGCCCTTGCGGAGGACCGCCTTGGAAGAATTCTTTTTTCCACACCCGGAAAAGGAGTCGCTGTCTTTGACAACAACGGCTGGCGGATATGGAATACCGCCAACAGCGGCCTGGCCGATGATTATGTCCACCGTATATTTGTTGATAAGGAAAACAGGATTTATTTTGCAACCACCGGTTCCGGAACGTCACCCCAGGGCGGTTTGTCCGTATTGAAAGACAATCATTGGCAATCCTATACCCAGGACAAGGGCCGGTTGGCAAGCTATCGCGTGTGGGACGTTCTTGTCAGCCGTAATGGCTCTGTCTGGTGTTCCACTTCCCGCGGCGTATCCTGTTTAAACAAGGCCGGGCAGTGGAAAACCTATACCATGACGAATTCCGGACTGGCATCCAATGTGGTCTTGTGTGCCACGGAAGACGCGGATGGCGCGCTCTGGTTCGCAACGGATAAGGGACTCAGCAGGTTTCAGCCGCAGAGTCAATGATTGGCTGAAAGTTTTTTTGCCAGCAGGGTATACCGGTGCGCGGTTTTGTCGTTCCGTACCGCAAGCCAGAACGCCTTTTTTGTGCCCACCAGAATGGCGAGCTTTTTGGCCCGGGTCAGTCCCGTGTAGAGGAGGTTGCGCTGCATCATGATGGCGTGCGTGGTGTGTATGGGCATCAGCACGCACGGATATTCGCTGCCCTGTGACTTGTGGACGGTGATGGAATAGGCGAGCATGAGTTCGTCGAGTTCGTCAAAGTCGTATTCCACCCGTCGATCGTCGAACCGGACCGCGAGGCTCTGTTCCTCGGTGTCGATGCGCTCCAGCCGGCCGATGTCGCCGTTGAAAACTTCCTTGTCATAGTTGTTCCGCACCTGCATCACCTTGTCTTTTTCGCGGAAGCGGCGCTCGCCTTTCTGAAGGGCGCGGCCCGAGGGGTTGAGCGCGTTCTGGAGCGCGGCGTTCAACTGTTCGGAGCCGATGACCCCTTTGTGCATGGGGGTGATCACCTGGATGTCACGCAGAGGATCCAAGCCGTACTGTGCGGGGATGCGGTTGACGGCCAGTTCCAAGAGCGCGGCCTGCACGGCCTCGGGCTCCTCCTTTTCAATGAAGAAGAAGTCCTGGTCTTTGCTGAAATGGGTTTCCGGGAATTCGCCACGGTTGATTCTGTGCGCATTCCGGATGATGAGGCTGCCTTCGGCCTGCCGGAAGATTTTATCGAGCGTCACGGAAGGGATGCCTTGGCTGGCCAGGAGGTCGCGGAAGGGGTTGCCCGGGCCCACGGGCGGGAGCTGGCTCTTGTCGCCCACAAAGACGAGGCGCGCGGCATCGGGTACCGCATTCAGCAACTGCGCAAAAAGCACGGCGTCCATCATGGAGGCCTCGTCCACAATGACCAGGTCCGTTTCGAGCGGCCGGTCACGGTGGCGGCGGAAGCCCATGATGCCCGGGTCGAATTCGAGCAGCCGGTGCAGCGTGCAGGCCGGGAGCCCCGTGGATTCCGAGAGCCGCTTGGCCGCGCGGCCCGTGGGCGCTGCGAGCGCGATGCGCCCGGAGCGCGGCTGAAAGGCCGCGATCACAGCGCGTACGATGGTGGTCTTGCCCGTGCCCGGGCCGCCTGTGAGCAGAAAGACCTTTTCCGACAGCGCGGCCACCACCGCGCGCCGCTGTTCGCCGGCCAATTCAAGTTTTAGCTGCGACTCGGTCTGCGCAAGAAGCGCCCCGGCATCCGATATCCTGACGCTCGCAGGCGTTGCCAGCAGTGTGCGGATGCGCTCCGCGCCTGTGTTCTCCGCGGCATAAAGCGTTGCCAGGTAGATGGCCTTGTGGTTGGGTTTGTAGGGCTCTTCCGGTGTGTTCAAGTCCGCAATAACGATGCGGTGCGCCTCAAACAGTTCTGAAAAACCCTTTAGCACAATGTCGCGGTCCAGGGAGAGCAATCCCGTGCATTTCTCAATGAGCTTGTCGTAAGGGTAATAGAGGTGCCCCTCTTCGGAAAGCGTCTGGAGGAGGTGGAGAATGCCGGCGCGCGCCCGTTCCGGGGAGTTCTTGTCCACGCCCAGTTGTCCGGCGATGCGGTCCGCGGTCATGAAGCCGATGCCATGCACCTCCTCGGCGATGCGGTAGGGGTTTTCCTGCACACGGGCGACGGCGTCTTTGCCATACTGTTTGTAGATGCGCACGGCAAAGGCCGGGGTCACGCCATGGCCCTGGAGGAATATCATGACGTCACGGATGCCACGTTGCGATGCCCAGGCATCCACAATCCACTTCACCTTCTTTTCACCCAGTTTCGGGATTTCCCGCAGCCGCTGTGGTTCTTTTTCAATGATGTCAAGTGTCCGCTCCCCGAAACGTGCCACAATGGTTTTGGCTGTGGCCGGGCCGATGCCTTTGATGAATCCGCTGCCCAGGTATTTTTCAATTCCGGCCAGCGTGGTGGGCGGGATGGAACGGCACTGCTCCACCGAGAACTGCGGCCCAAACTTGGCGTGGTTCACCCATTGTCCGGTCAGTTCGAGCGTTTCGCCGGGGATGGTTTCGGGAAGGAAACCCACGAGTGTGACCGGTTCCGGTCCTGCCTCCACCTTCATTTTGGCGACGGTGTAGCCATTTTCGTCGTTGCGGAAGGTGATGCGCTCGATTTGGCCGAAGAGAGAGGGCATGGGGGTAAAGATAATTAATTGGGCTGAAGCGTTGATGTCCCCGCGTTCTCCTATGGCGGAATCCTCCGCAGGAAAGTATATTTATTACATGGTCGACAATCAAAAATCAATCCAAAGCATATTACAAGCCCATGCGTACGATATCAAAGCGGCTGGTGTACGCAGATTGGGACTGTTCGGCTCATTCGTAAGAAACGAACAGAGACCGGAAAGCGATGTGGATATTCTGGCTGAATTTGAGCCCGGAAAAAAGAACTACGACAATTTTATCCGCTTATGCGAATTACTGGAGGACCTGTTCAAGCGGCCCGTGGAAGTCGTCACGCCGGAATCGCTCAGCCCTTATATCGGCCCTCGAATCATGCAGGAATTAGTTTATGTCAATATCGGCGGCTGACTATCTTCATCATATGCTTGACGAGGCCGTTTTTATCATGACGCGGTTTTCCGGTGTCAATAAATCCCAATTTCTCTCCGACGAAACCCTGAAGCGTGCGGCAATAAGGTCGCTCGAAATTATCGGCGAGGCTTCAAAAAAAGTGCCTGTCGAACACAAAGAACGGAATCCTCAAATTGACTGGCGTTCCATTGCAGGCATGCGGGACAGGTTGATTCATAACTACTTCGGCGTGGATTACGAAATCGTTTGGGATGTCGTTGCCGATAAGATTCCGGCTTTGCATAAACAAATTCAGGGCTTGCTCAAGGCTTGCTAGCGGTCTGAAGATGCATATGCATTAAGGAATCGGACGAAATACAGTCTCTTCCATTGTTTCTCGACCGGTTGGAAAATCGATTTCCACGGTGGTGCCCTTTCCCCACTCGCTTTCCACGCGCAGGGTCCCCTGGTGCTGGTTGACGATGTGCCGGCACACGGTGAGCCCCAGCCCCGTGCCTTCGCCCTCGGGCTTGGTGGTGAAGAAGGGCTGGCTCAGCTTCTCCAGGTGTTCGGGCCGGATGCCGCTGCCGTTGTCGCAAACGCGCAGGAATACGCGCCCTTTTTCGCCGGTTGTGGTGATGCGGATTTCCCCGTTGTCCTTGTCCTTCATCGCGTCCTCGGCGTTCTTGATGAGGTTGATGAGCACCTGTTCCACCTGCAGGGCGTTTGCGAGCACGGCGGGGAGTCCCTTTGCCAGCACGGTTTCGAGCGTGATGCGCCCTTTGCGGAAACGGGGGTGCAGAAGGTCGCGTGCTTTTGTCACGGCGGCATTGAGGTCCAGCATTTCTTTTTCCGATGACCCCTGCCGCGCGAACGAGAGAAAGCCTTGCGCCATGGCCGTGGCTTTGTCAACCTGTTCCTCGATGAGCCGGTACTCGCTGCGGATGCCCAAAACGTTCAGCGCGTCCAAGGGGCCTTCCGCGGGCGGGTCGCTGGCAATGAGCCGGATGGGGGTGAGCAGGTTCCGGATCTCGTGCGAAACGCTGGCGGCCAGCCGGCCCGCGAGTGCGAGCTTTTCGGAGCCCGCGAGCCGGTCGTGCGCCTCGGTCAGTTCGTGTGTCCGCGTCTCCAGCGCCGCGATTTTTTCCGAGAGTTCGCAATGGAGGCGGGCATTGTCGAGCGCCACGGAGGAGAGGTCCGCAAAAGCCTGGAACAGCGAAAGGTCGCGGATATCGAACGCTCGGCTGTGGCGGCGCACTTCGAGGCTTCCCGCGTTCGATATGCCGGTGCGGACCGGGACCAGAAGGGCGGAGAGGACCCGTGCGCGGGACGCCGCTACGCGCGAGGCCGCGTAGACCGTCTCCGGGGCGCGGGGCCCCGAAAGCACGGTGAGGACGCATTGTTCGGCATCCATGACCTCCGAGGCGGAGTCCGCAATCTTCTGCAGAAGCGCCCCGGTCTCCTTTTCCGTGTGGAGCGCGCCCGCGATGGCGGCCAGCCGTTCGAGCTTTTCGTTCGATATGTCTTTCACAGGCTTTTTCATGCGGCCTTCCGGGTAAAACCGGTCCGGGTCATTTTTCCCCAGCCCTTCTTCTTACCAAAATAACCAAAAAAGGCCTTGAGGCGAATCAGAAAATTGATTTGCCGGTATCCGAAGTTTTCGATGAAGGCGATGAAGAGAAGGAGCGCGAGGTCCTGCACGCGCCGGTATTTTTTAAAGAGCACCTCCTCGATGAGGAGCCCGCAGACCGAAGTCAGGAGGCCGAAAAGGAACGTGACGATGAGGAAGAGGGTCACGGTTTGCCACTCGAGCACGCCGAGGAAGAAGCCCAGCGCCATGGTCACGTAGCCCGTGAGTTCCACGACCGGGCTGAACATCTCGAACAGCACCATGAAGGGGAAGCTGAAGACGCCGATGACGCCGTAGCGCGGGTTGAAGAGCATGCCCTTGTGCGTCCAGAGTGTTTCCATAAAGCCGCGTTGCCAGCGGTCGCGCTGGCGCGAGAGGATCTTCCACGAGGACGGTGCCTCGGTCCAACAGACCGGGTCCGGGAGAAAGTAGACGCCCTTCACGTTTTTCTGTTCGCGCATGCGGCGGTGCAGCCGCATCACCAGCTCCATGTCCTCGCCCACGGTGCCGGTGCTGTAGCCGCCCGCTTCCAGCACCATCCGCCGGTCAAAGATGCCGAACGCGCCCGATACAATCAGCACCGAGTTGAGCGCGTTCCAGGCAAAACGGCCCACAAGGAAGGTGCGCAGGTACTCCACAATCTGGAACAGGGGAAGCAGTTCGCCGGGCAGACGGACATCGAGGATGCGTCCCTTGTCCACCACGCAGCCGTTGGCGATACGGATGATGCCGCTCGTGACCGCCACCTGCCCTTTCCACCGTACAAAGGGGTAGACCCCTTTCAGGAGCGCGTCTTCTTCGAGGAGCGAATCGGCATCAATACCGCAATAAAGTTCGTACTGTGCGAGGTTGATGCCCGCGTTGAGGGAGTCGGCTTTGCCGCCGTTTTCCTTGTCCACCACGGTAAGTTTCGGGTAGAGCGCGGACCGGTAGACATTGCGTACGGGCTTGGTGGAGATGGCGGGCCGGTACACGTAGTCAAGACGCTGCAGTTCGAATTCCCGGACAAGGAGCGCGAGCGTGTCGTCCTTGGAGCCGTCGTTTATGACAATGACCTCGAAACGCGGGTAGTGGAGGCGGAGCAGGGCGCGCGTGGCCTCGATGATGGTGAGCGATTCGTTATAGGCCGGCGAGATGACGCTGATGGCGGGCGTTTCCTCGGACTGGAGCAGGCCGTGGCTGTCCACCAGCCGCCGCGTGCGCTGCGTGCGCACCAGCTCGCGCATGGAGACCAGGAGGAAGAGCAGGTAGAGCAGGTTGACGGCCGCGAGATAGAAAATGACCCCGTTGTTGTAGCCCAGCACAAAGCGGAGAAGTGTGTCGTACCAGCCCAGCATGGTCAGTGTCCCCCGGCTCCGGCCGGTACGGGCAGGCAGGCGGCCAGATGTTGAAAGGTTTCTGTCCGGCTGAGGTCTTCGAGCCTGCGGGTTCGGCCCTGTTTCACAATCAGGTAGAAAAAGCGCTCCGCCCGCGCCCGGTCCGCGGGTGTCCCATCAGCAAGGTCGCGCGCCAGCCGTTCAAACGCGCCGCCTTCTTCGATGACTTGAAGCGAAAGCGCGGACAGTTCTGGATTCCCGTGTTCCAACAGCGCAATCAGGCGGTCCAATCCGTCGCTGCCGAACCGGAGGAGGCTGCGCAGGACCGGGAGCCGCATTGTGTCACCACCGTTGCTGCCCAGGAGGCGGAGAATGACGGGCACGGCCGCGGGGTTGGCAAGACGCGCCAATGCCGACAATGCGGCGAGCCGGATGTCACAATCGGTCTCGGCGAACAGTTGCGCCAGACGGTCCAAGACCGTGTCGTCGCCGATTTTCCCGAGCGCCTCAATGACGGAGAGCCGTAAGGCCTTTTCCGTGCGGTCGAGGAGGTTTGTCAGCAGGGGCACGGCGTCCAAATCGCGCAGCGTTCCGGCCGCGGCCGCGGCCGCGGAAAGAAAAGGCGCTGGCAGCGTCCCGTCCAGAAGCAGGCCGCGAAAGGCCTCGGCCGCCTCGCGCTTCATGGGCAGCAGGTGCTGGATCATCATGCGGCCGGTCCAGGGGTCGCTTTTCAGCACCGCGTCGAGGATGGCCGGGAGCGCGCGCGTCGCTTCGATACGTCCGAGCGCGAACACGGCCGCGAGCCGGACCTCCACCTGCCGGTCCCTGAGCAGGGGGGTGAGTCCGCGTTCCGCCTCGGCCATCTTCAAATGCCCGAGGTTGTGCGCGGCCCCGGCGCGGCGCCACCAGCGAAAGGAGCGGAGCGCGCGAAGGTCGCGGGTGTAAAGTTTGAGCGACTTGTAGACGAACGCGGTCTCCTCGGCCTCGCTTCCCTTCAAAAACTCCATCTGCGAAAGCAGGATGTCGCGCGTCAGCGGGAGGCGGCCCAGTTTTTTCACTTTGCGCGCCTTCTGCGCCATTTTGGTGTCTGAATTGAGTGCCGCGAGCACGGCCTGGGTATGCGCCGGGGAGGCGGTGCGGAGCGCTCCCGTGCGCTCCAGCCAGCGCTGCACAAACAGAAAGATGCCGAGGAAAAGGATGATGCCGCAGAAAAGCGCGCCGATGATCGCGATGAGCCGGCGCTGGTATTCGTAATACTTCTCGTCAAGCCCGAGGCTGTAAAGCCGGAGGGCGGGGCCTTCCTTCCGCTGCATGAAGGTGACGCGGCGGTCGCGGTGGTCGCGGACGTCAATTCGCCGGAGGCCGGGCGAGGGCAGCACAGAGAGGCTGTACCCGGCCGGGATGCTGTCGGACGGGACATTGAGCCACAGCCGGAGCGTACGGTACGAAAGGGCCGCATCGCGGACGCGGATATCCGCCCGTTTTTCGTAGAACGTTGCGTAGGTGTCGAGGTCGCCCACCCAGATGTCGCGTTTCCGCACCGCGAGCAGCAGCTTTTCCACGGCCGCGAGTTTGTAGCCTGTGTTCGTGGGGTGGATCATGAAGGTATTGATGGCCCCGTTGTCCGCGTTGGCCGATATGACGCGGGTCCAGCGTGTGATCCTGTCGTCCATGTTACTGGGCAGGAGGGGGTCGTGGGGTGCGTCGCCGTCAAAGGTCATGGGAATGTCGAGTACGCGGCTTTCGCCGGCGCCCAGATTGCGTGAGCGCAAGCCCCTGAACGGGAAGTTGCACATGATGGCGTTGGCTGAGACCGAGCTGTTTATTGAATACCCGCAGAGCTCCAGGATACTGTCGAGGTGCGGGTTGTAGGCCAGGTAGCCGGACCGGAACGAACGGACGCCAAAGCCCAGCGCGTTCAACAGGTTGCGGCTGACCCGGCTTTCGCCCCAGAGGGTAACGCCCTCCCATGGACGGTAGTCGGCGTCTGACGCCAGCTCCGGACCGATGGGGGATTCATAAAAGTCTTTAAAATGTGACACGGAATGGGAACCGATGGGAAAGCCCATGTCATGCACCTGCCGGATGGAGGCGATGGTTTTGGGGTTGAAATAGGCGGTATCGATGGAGTCCGAGAAGAACTTGGTCGTGAAAAAGAAGGTGCTTGTAAAACCGTAACGTTGTTCGAGGCGGGCAAAGGCCACGCTGTTCGGAAACGATTCCCGGGTGTCCACGTCGTGTGACAGCAGGAGGGTGGTGCGGTACGGCGCGGGTGAAAATGGGACGCTCAGAGCGGGTGAGACATACGCTTCCTGAAAGGCCTTGAGAAAAAGCATGAACATGTCCGTGGTGGGCTCAAAGCCGTTAATCCAGCAGACCGGGGCCTCAAAGGTCTGGCCGACCTGCGGCCCGAGGATGGCCGCGTCCCAGTTGATGCCGAGGTAGTAGACCGTACCGAGGCCGTAGTCGTTGCGCAAAAAGGCGGCGCCGTTGTTGTCAAATTCGCCCAGGACCTCGCCGCGCGGTTCCCCGGCCGCAAAGGTGAACGCGACTTCGGTGTAAAGTTTCGGGTTGCCGAAGCGCAATGTCCGCTCCTCCGGCCGGTCCACATAACGCAGGATGGGGTCGCGGGCGTTGGGGTTGAGGGTCATGTTGTAGCGCCGGCGGGAGGGTTCCACCCACAAGACACCGGCCAGGGCAAAGAGGGACTTTCCTATCTCGCCCGAGAGAAAGACGCGGCCGCCTTCCTGGGCGTATTCGTAGAGCGCGCGGACATCGTCCTTGTCAAGAAGCGCTTCCTGCAGGGGGCCGGAGGCCACCACACACGGGCAGTCCGCGAGTTCGGCCATGCGGCACGCGGCCTTGTAGGGAATGCCGAAATCACGCAGGGTGCGCGTGAGGGCGCGCTCCGTGGAGTTGCCGGGCTGCGGCACCCACACGCCCACACGGAGTTTATCGAATGACGTGCCGGCAAGCACGGGGAAAGCGAGGAGGAGAAGGAAACCCACCCCCTTTCCCCCTCCCTCCCGCGACGGCAGGGAGGGGGCTGTTTTCCGGAAAAAGAAATTTATGAGTGTCAGACAAGTATTCTTAAGGAGCAAAGATGTAGGAACGGGAATCATGGGATAAATTACAGAATGAGTTAGTGTTGCGTCTTACGATTGAGCCGGGGCCAGTAAAATGGACACACGCCTAAGCACATTTTTGCCATCCCAGAGCTTCGAACTCAGCCGGTGGGACATTTCCCAGCGCGCTGTGGAGTCTTTGCCTGTTGTAAAAGACCTCGATATAGTCAAAGAGTCGTCTCTCAGCATCTGCAAGGTTCTCGAAAACATAATCTCCAAGCATTTCCCG
>JAZDKP010000294.1:0-42204 GCA_043802925.1 Fibrobacterota bacterium
TTACCTTCATCTATTTTGCTTTTTCGTGTATTTTCTTTCGTTCCCACTCATTGTCAGACGCTGTTTATATTATTTCCCATGTGTTTAAGACATCTACAATGGCATTTTTTGATACGAATATGGGAGTTGGCAGGTTTGAACTGTTGTTAATGGTTGTTCTTATTTTATTTCTAGAGACAGTACAATATTTCCAAAGAAATCATGAGTTGGAAAAGAAAATAGATTCTTCGGCAAGGTGGGTCCGTTGGGGGATTTGCTATGTTCTGATATTCGGCATCATATTCTTCGGTAATTTTAATTCTCAAAGCTTCATCTATTTTCAGTTTTAATAAAATGAAACGCTTCATTCTTTTTACGCTGGTATTCTTGATAGCTCCTATAATGTTTGCCGAGGTTGCATGGCGTACCATTCAGATATTTAAGCCTTATGACAAGTGGTACAGTCATGCGATTCAGCAATGTAAAACTGCGACGGCAGACTATGTATTTATTGGTTCTTCGCGTACCGCGGCGGCTGTTGATAAAGACCGTTTCACCAATCGGATAATGATAAGTTCCGGAAAACAATGTCGCATAGATAATTTTGGCAGGGGGAAATGCACGATAGTTGAGCATTATTTTGGAATAAAACGGATACTCGAGAGTAATCCGGATTATCTTCGTGGCGCCGTTGTATTTGTTGAGCTGCCGGGTGGTTATCCTGGTGAGGCCATTGGCGGATTACCAGGCATCCTTGCATGGTCGGATCCATGGGCGGATATCAGCGGCGGCGTTTGGTTAATATCACTTTATCTACGCAGCGATGAAATCTATCGGATGTGGCGTATTAGTAGCGCATCTATTAGTGATAACGTACTTATTACTGCGGCTTCCTATCTTCAAGGGATTAACGGTGTTGCCATGATACGTGCCGTAATTGCTTATTATGGCGAATCGGTATTGAACAGATTCCTTTTAAAAGCCTTCGGCCGCGGGCAACCAAGCAGTTTAACTTCGGACGGTGGAATCCGAACGGATGAAACGGGTGTTCGTATTGTTCGTGATATGGCCCGGGCTGCAGCCAAATTCAACATCGATAGCCAGCGGGTCTTTAATAAGTGGAATGAAGCTGTTCTCCCGGATTTTATAACACTTGTTAGAAATGCCGGTGCTTCCGTATGCTTTTACGATGTCCCGCTGAGCAGTTCCTTTCGGAAAATGCTCGAGACACCATTAATGTGCAAGGAAAAAACGCGGTTTGCGGATCGTTACCGATCTTGGGGGGTCCCGTTTGTTCAAACAGGATTCAATCCGGCTGATGCTGCCTTTCCGGATCTTTATCACCTTTCAAAAGCTGTTGCGCCGATTTTCACTGATTCGCTTTTTGATTCTTATCAAAGAAACATTGCATCACATGCATTAGTTGATAGCAACGGAACGATCCTGCCGTTTGATAGGAAAAAGAAGTTTTACGATTAGCCTGAAAAGCAGTTGTCGCATTCATCCCTCCGGAATGTTCGATTTATATGCTTGATAAAGACGTCTGCTTGCGTTTTCCTCGGAAAAGAAATCAAGAAACGAATCCGGTCTTTGCCTTTTTTCAGATAAGGCGTTAATTAATGTCTTAGAAAACCCCTTCGTGTCATTGACTGAAATAAGGTTGTGCGACCATATCGGTGCGACAGCTTCTTTTAATCCTTGAATATCGCTTGCTACAATAGGCAGGCCAATATCCTGAGCTTCCAAGAGCACGAGCCCCAGGGGTTCATACCGGGAGGGGAGGAAGAAGACATCCATAGCGTTCAAACAGTGTGCGATATCAGTTCTTACCCCTAAAAACTTAACATGTCCGGCAATACCGAGTTCGTCAGCTAATTGCCGGGTGTCTTTTAGCAGTGGCCCATCACCAATAAGAACCAGGAAGCAGTTATTATCATGAATCAAAACTTCTTTGAAGACCGTTAAGATCATTTCATGGTTCTTTTGATAGGTAAATCGCCCTATATGTGCGATAACTTTTGATTCACCAGGCAGTCCCAGCATCTTTTTCGACTCAATTTGCCCTGGCAACGATAGCGTGTTAAATCGAATGCCCCCATGAACGGGTTTGACATTCTTTTTATGTTCCGCATTTTCGCTAAACCAATTCTGCAATACCCCCTTTGATGCACCCCAGTATTGATTCCCGAATAAAAGACATAATGCCTTTAGGAACCGGGCAAAGATAGCCCGTAAAGGATGGTGTGCAAACAGCCAGTCACCGGAATGAAAATAAACAATCCGGAGTTTCACTCTGGCGATGAAACCCGCCAATACGTCAAACCCGCCATGCCAGGCCATGTGCGAATGAAGTACATCGCAATTTGATGATTTAAGCAGCTTAATGAGTTTGATAATATAGGGAAAGGGAAAAGCGTACGACAATGGGATGTGAACCACCGGTATGCCTGCCCGGATGAATTCTTCTTCTCTGTCACCCGGTTCCGCGGATGTTGAACAAATGAGGTGTTGAATGGGATACTGTGATTTGTTGGATAGTGAAACGAGAAGCCATGAGGTGCTGCCGCGGTCCCGGTCCAGCCGGTGGATGATATGCAGGACACGGATAGGGGGGGGAGGTTTCATGATTTCAGCGCTTCTTGAAGAAAGCGAGGCAGAAAATTTATCGCATACAATGGAATATTCAGGATGTTTGCATTCTTTTTAAGATTCAAAAGCGTTGTCCGAAGTGCCAGGGGAGGGGCGAAGCGTTTGCCATACGCTGCAAGGCTTTTACTTCGTGGATTAATCCCTGCTTTGACTTCCAGGGGAAAGACAGTCCCTCCCTTGTCAAGAATAAAATCGACCTCGGCTTTATGGCTTACGCTCTTCCAGTAGCACAAATCTTGCGGCATCATGGCCTTTAGCTGCTGCGCGACATAGTTCTCAACAAAAGCGCCATGGTAGGTCGTAAAAAACTCCGTGGGTTTAACAAGAATATCCGGCGCAATCCTTGCCATTGCGCCCATCAGCCCCACATCAAGCAGATAGACTTTAAACGCACTGCGGTCCGCAAAGCCTGTTAGCGGCTGCTCAACGGCTGTAACCGCATGCGCAAGATGGACCAGTCCGGCATCCTGCAGCCAGCGGAGGGCGTCTTCATAGTCCCGGGCGCGGGCGCTTTTGGAAAGGGCTGCGAAAATGAATCTTTTATTCTCCCGTGCAAGGTAGAGCGGAACCGCATTCCATATTATTGAGAGTTTGGGGATATCATTGGAGGGAATGTGTTTTGCAAAGTCAAGGGCATAGGTCTTTAGAATGTCGGATTGTATGGCCCGAACCTTTTCAACATCGCGAAACTTTGCATAACTGGCAACCGCTTCGGGCATTCCTCCCGTAAAATAATAAGTTTTTAAGAGTTCTATGAGGGCGTTGTGAAAAGGTTCGGGCAATGGTCCAAGCGGGTGCTCGCTTTCAAGCAGGGTCCGGTATTGGGATTCTCCCATGGCATCCAGGAACTCGGGGAAGGTCATGGGATACAGCGTGAGCATGGTTACTTTGCCGACCGGAAATGACTTGGGCTTGGAGAGCGTTCGGCCCAATAGTGAACCTGCGGCAACAATGGGGTATTCCGGCGCTTCTTCGTTGAAATATTTTAACGAAGTCAACGCTTCGTTCGAAACCTGGATTTCGTCAAAGAAAAGAAGGTCTTTTCCGGGTTGGATGCTGTGCTTTTTATACAATGACAGCAGCTCTATCAAGCGTTTTGGGTTGAGGTTGCCCCTAAAGAACTCGCATAATTCCGGTTCTTTTTCAAAGTTGCAAAAAATTAAATTCTGATATTCTTTACGGCCAAATTCTTTCAAGATATAAGTTTTTCCGGTCTGCCTTGCTCCCTGTAATATTAGGGGTTTGCCGTTACGCGTTGCCTTCCAAGCTGATAATGCGGAATAAATATCTCTTTTCATAAGCATTAAAGTAATAAATTCGCCATAAAATGTCAATAGTTGGGTCGAACATTACCCATTTCATCACGTTGTTGGGTCGAATAATAGTCGTCCAGTAATCAGCATCTTGACAATGCCTGAAGAAGTCGCTTGCCCAGGCGACGCCATGTTTGTTAAATTATAATATACTTGATGTTGTACAAAATGTTGGTTTTAGGGAGGTTCATGAATGAATAAGACCAAACAAAAGGGGATTGATACTATCTCCATTGCTGATAAAATAGACAGAATAACCGATTTGTGGGACAGTATTCCCGATAAAGAAACTTTACTACCCGTACCCCCATCCCATTTGGCTGAACTGAAAAAAAGACATGCCGCGATTGTTAAAAACCCGAAGAAACTTCTTCCTCTCGGTGAATTTATAAAGAGATTAGCACGAAATACAGGTGTTGGGTTTGTTTCATGTGTCGCGAGATCTTAAGTTTATTCGCAAATCACTTAAGGCACGAAGGTCACCAGGTATTTTTTGAGGTTCCCATGAGGTATCCATGGCTGTTGAATTAAGTTCAGCGCGGAAGCATTTACAAGCCCGTATCGATGGCATGGCATCCACATGGCTTGATTTGCATCGAAAAGCCGAGGCGGATGTCAGGGTAATAATCGCAATGATCATTGAGCGCTATAAGCCGCAACGCATATACCAATGGGGCTCCGTCCTCAATCCTGCGAGCTTCCGGGATTATTCGGATATCGATATCGCACTGGAAGGCTTGGGGCATCCCATGGACTTGCTGCATATTTTGCGCGATGCCGAAACTTTAACGGACTTTCCCCTGGATATCGTGGAACTGGAGAAGATAGACCCCATCCATGCTGAATCAATCCGCAGCAAAGGTAAATGCGTATATGAACGCTAAATCGCTTGCCGGTGAGCTGCTGGCGCATATCGACAAGACGCAGTCCCTGCTGGACTCTCAAAGGGCCTGCTGGCAGGAGTTTGCCGAAAAGGAGCTGCCATTATTAGGCAGAGGCCGTTCGGGGGGGATGCTGACGGCGGACTTTATCGCGGATTATTATACATGTGCCGAAACGCTGTTTTTCAGGATTTCACAGTTTTTCGAGAACAGCCTTTCAAAAGAACATTGGCATGCGGAATTGCTCCGGAAAATGACGCTTGAGATTCCAGGGGTCCGTGAAAAGGTCATCAGCGATGAGACCTATGCAATCCTGGAGGAATTTCTCCGTTTCCGGCACTTTAGACGGTATTATTTCAAGCTTGATTATGATTGGGCGCGCTTGGATTACCTTTCGGATAAATATTCCAAAATCAACCCGATGCTCAAGAAAGAACTCGCTGATTTCAGGCAGTTTGTAGAATCGCTGGTATAATCTGCGCCCATTTCAAACCCGGTAACAGCTTTTACAGAACCCGGGTATTTTATCCGCAATATGAAGATTTCTGAAAGAACTATAGTTTTCCTTTTTCCAAAGGTGCAAAAAACTCTCTTTCGTCAAATCCCCCAGCGCTTTTACCCGCGGGTCTCCCAGAATACAGCAAGGGACGACACGGCCGTCCGCCGCAACATAGGCTGAATGCCAGGGCCAGATGCAGGGGCGGTTTTTAGAATAAAGGTTCTCGTAAAAGAACTTCACCGAAAGCCCCACTTTTTTGCCCTCGTCAGTAGTCGTCTGGATGGCTTTGTTAAGCAGTTCCTGGTCAATGGATGCCTGGCTTGTCTTGGCTTCCCAGGCTGTTTTGCCCCACGAAGAGACAAATACCTGAAATACATGCTCATGAACTCCCAGTGCCTTTGAAAGCCGTACGATTTCCGCGATTTCCATGCTGTTGGCCTTCTGAAGGACCGTCCATCCGCGCAAAATCGTAGATGTCTTGTGCGCGCTTAAACTGTCAGAAAGCCGTTTAACGCCTTCGGTAACCTTCTGGAAACTGGAATTAATCCGGATGGCTTCAAATGTATCCGCGGTTGCGCCGTCAATGGAAACACCGATGCTTATTAATCCCGCTTTGGCCAGTCGCTCAACATTGCTTTCGTTCAACCGGCTTCCGTTTGTGGTCGTTTGAACCAGCAGATGCTGTTTTCTGGCATATTCGACCATGGCAAAAAAGTCCGGGCAAAGGAGGGGTTCGCCCATTCCCTGGAGCTTGATTTTTAATAACTGCGGGTTGCTGTCAATGATTGACTTGAAAAGTTCAAAGCTCATGTGCTGATGCGGAAAATCAGAATCAGAAACATGGCACATCGAACATTTAAAATTGCAGTAGGTGGTGGGCTCAATGTCCATGACCATTGGACGATATGGGGGGCGCAACAGGCGGCGGTTGTGCAGCAGTTGGAACAGCACTGCGTTATACGCAGCGGATGGGTAGGTAAGCAAACGCAGGAGGATGGATTTGAATTTGTTTTTCATTGAGTATTAACGGATAATGAGTAAAATATACTTTTTCATAAGCGGGTTCGTAATATTAGATTCGGCCAGGTTCCCTTTAATAATGCAAACTTATTTGAGAAATAAATTATATTTTCATTGATGAAGGAGGAAATATCATTATGAATAAACCGAATAAGGTTCATGGCCGTGCTCATTTACGGCTTCGAATACTCATTGAACAGGATGAAGACGGTGTATATGTAGCGGAATGCCCATCCCTGCCTGGATGTATATCCCAAGGCAAAACCAGGGCTCAAGCGCTTGTAAACATTAAAGATGCGATGGAGGGCTATGTTGAAAGCCTTCGTAAGCATGGAGATCCTATTCCTACTTCGATTTCCGAAGACGTAGTAGAGATTTCCGCATGAGCCGGTTGCCTGTTGTATCCGGCAGGGACCTTTGCAAAGCTATGGGTAATATCGGTTACCTCGTGGATCATCAAACAGGAAGTCATATTATTCTTCGCCATAACACACCTCCGTTCCGGCGATTGACCATTCCCAATCATCGGGAAATTGCAAAAGGCACTTTACGGGCAATTATCAAACAGGCGGGTATCAGTGTTGATGAGTTTCGTCGGCTAGTCTGATCACCGGCCCCCTCTCTCGTCGAGAGAGGGGGGAAGGGGGTGAGTTATCCCCATCACTAATATTTTCAAATGATGCGGCCGTAACGTCATCAGCCTTTGCACAAGCCACCCAATTCCACCGCGTTTGAATGCAATCCAGAGATTCGCAGCATAGGCCTCTTTAAAACTGGCCTGGGCCTGTGCGTAATACTTTGCATTGGATTGCCCGCTCGCGATGTCCCGGCTCAACGCTTCAAGCCGTGACGTAATTACAGCGCCTTCATCCGGCAATGCCGGGCGCGTCTGAAGTTTGTCGTCAAAAACCAGTGGAATCGCTTCATGTGTTATTTCCGACTGTTGTGAAATATTAATCTTTACCATCAATGATTCATGCTTCGGCGCACGCATGGCTTCAGTCACCTCATCGGTTCCGAAAGGGAAGGGGCGCACAAAGTCCGGCAGAGCGTAGCATATCAGTCGGTGCCCGCGCTTTTCAATGCCGTTCATTACATGGGCATGATGGCCAAGGACAATATCTGCGCCGGCATCTGAGACAACACGACAGCCTTTAAGCATATCCGGAGCGGGCCAAAAGTTCATGCAGGTCCCACCATGAACAGAGGCGACGATAATGTCGGCTTTGCCGGACAATGAAGCGATGTCGCGCTTAACGCGGCCGGTGTCCGGTGCAATAGCGTAGTAACCGTGTTTGGTGTTCAGCGTGTTGTAGGTAAGGCAGTAGAATAAAAAGCCGAATCGTTTGCCGCAGGAGCATTGAACGATTATTGGTTGCGCTTCGGAAACGCCCTTCTTCTGAAGCCCGCCAAAAAGTATTCCTGCTGATTTGAGTTCATCCACTGTTGTTTCAACCCCTTCATTCCCCCAGTCGTAGGAATGATTGTGGCCGATGTTCAGGACCTTGAATCCCGCTTTGGCCATGGCTTTTCCGGTTCCTATGGGGCTGAAGTACCTGTTGGGTGTTCCGGGCCAGGCTTTACGTTCGAGGGTAACCATGGTTTCCAGGTTGCCAAAAAGGATGTCGCAATCTTTCAGGATGGGGAGGACCGGCCGGAAAGAATAGAGCGGGTCACTGGTCGCACCGATTTTATCGGCAATGGCGCCATGCAGCATGATGTCGCCGACCGCGCCGAGGGTACAGAAATGGCTTTTCATGGTCATAAGCCCCCTCTCTCGAACCCCGAGCGGCTTGCACTGAGCGAAGTCGAAGTGAGTCGAGGGGCGAGAGAGGGGGAAAGCGACGCACCGAGCTTGTCGAGGTGGGGGTGAGTTAACACCTGCTTAAAGATATCATTCATCTCCTTCGCAACAATGTCCCAGGTAAACCTCTCAGACACCATTTTCAGGCCATTCGCGCGTATCCGTTGATAGCGCGTGTTGTCTTCGTACGCCAGGATGCCATTCTTTATGGATTCAATGTTCTTCGGCTCAACCGCAATGCCGGTCTCTTCGTGAACCAGAAAGTCATTGATGCCGCCAACCGGGGTGGCAACTACCGGAAGACCTGTTGCCATGGCCTCCAGAAAAGCGTTGCCAAGTCCTTCACGAAGAGAGGGACGGATAAAAATGTGCGAAATGTTTAGAATTCGGACAATTTCCTCGTGGGCAATGTCTCCTAACAGGTGAACGCGATCAGCTAATTTATACGTATCAATCTTACTGCGAATTAAACCTTCCTGTTCTCCGGAACCGGCAATAATAAAAATATAATGTGCAGGGAGAAGGTGAAGTGCGTCGATTACGTCACCAATCGCATTTTTTGCTGAAAGGCGTGACGCGGTAAAAAGTACTCGGGCGGTTCCTGGAATGTTATATCTATCCATCAGCTGTGTTCGTGTTTTCATATCAATGTCCGAACGGAATTTAACGATATCAACGCCGTTAGGTATGATGCTGTAATTATTTCCTTTATAACCGATTTCCCGGGCAACGCTCATTGTAAATTTTGATATCGCTTGTATATGCGTCGCATTTAAAAAAATAGGTTTAATAAGAAAATAGAAAAGACCGGCCTGCTTCTTAAAGTATGACTTATCTGCTGCTTCTTGCAGCGTCAGGACGAAACGGTTCCTTTTAAATGTCAGATAATGATAAACAAGCGCGCCCAATCCGCCATAATTGAACATGATGGCCCAAATCATTGCCCTGCTTCCAACCGTTCGTAAGGCCAGGAGCGGGCCTAAAACTATAAAAAGGTATTTATCGATATTTCTTCCAATTCCCAGCCTGAAAATGACGGTATTGTTAATTGTTTCGTTCTTTGGAAGATTTTTAGACAAACGAGGACAGAATAAAAAGAATTTGTGTTCAGGAAGTCTTTTAGTTATTTCATCTACTGCAATTTGAGACCCGCCCACAAAAGGTAGATGCGATGTTGCAAAAATTGCTATATTCATGTTTGGGCTAACAATTTGATTTATAATGAAAATACAAATAGTATTTTGTGGAAATAAAGTTAAATTAAAATGAAATTTGATTGTTACAACTATCTGCCTGTCAGTCTCCAGAACTTATTGGTGAGCGCTCGAGGGTGGCAGCTAAAACGGTTGCGTTACACGGACTTTACCTGGAAAAGGTTTGAGTTCTTTGAAAAATCCCAATGGTGGTCAAAGCAGGAAGTTAAAGATTATCAGAATGAACGGTTGACCCAAATTGTCCGGCACGCCTATGATACCGTTCCCCTTTATAAAGAAAAGTGGGATAATGCCGAAATTAAGCCAGGCGATATAAAGTCATTAGAAGATATTCGCTTGCTTCCAATCTTGCTAAAAGAAGAGTTCCGGCAAAACAACCATCGGGCGTACAGCACGATTTATCCGGCAAATAAAGTATGGCATTCATTTACCAGTGGTACTACGGGTACGCCTCTATGTGCTCGTATAACCCATGATAATATGCGTGAGCGGTTCGCGCTCTTTGAACGGTTTTATCAGTGGTACACGCCCGGTCGCTGGAGAAGGCGGGCGAGTTTTACAGGGAAACTGATAGTGCCTGTTGGGCGCGATACGGAACACGTCTCACGAATAAATCGCCCATTGAATCAATGGTTGTTTTCATCGCATCATCTACATCCGGAATTATTTAAGAAGTATTTTAATGATTTGGCGGGTTGCCGGCCTCGGCAAATAGATGGAATTTTATCTCCAATATTTGTTGTTGCCCAAGCGATACGTTCTGCGAGTCTTACGATGGATGAGCCGCCGAATGTGGTTATTACTACGAGTGAAACCCTTTGGGATTACATGCGGGATGTTATCGGGGAGGCATTCCATTGCAAGGTCGCTAACCAATATTCTTCACAGGAAGGCATTCCGATTGCCTGTGAGTGTTCGCAGGGAGGGTTTCATGTTTGTCCGGAATCGGGATTTATAGAAATACTGAACGAGAAGAATGAGCCCTGCCAGACCGGGGAGGTCGGGCGTATGGTGGTAACAAGCTTTTTGTCCGATGCCACACCCTTAATACGCTATGACATCGGCGATACCGGTAGTTTAACGGACGCCGGATGTGTTTGTGGTCGATTTACGCAAATGTTTTCGGGTATTTATGGGCGCGTTGATGATATGTTATATACCGAAGAGATGGGGGTGATCCCCAGGGTTGATTCAGCTTTTAAAGGCTTGCCGAGTTGTATTCTTGCAACGCAAGTGGCTCAGTTGTCGGTGGACTGTTTTGAAGTACGATTGATGGTGGATGAAAAAGTCTACAAAAGTGAATATGCGGATGTGATAATCGGTAATCTTCATAAGTACCTTGGAAATAAAGTCGATATTTCCAGTCGTAACGTTTCTGGTTTTGTTTTGAGTAAAAGCGGTAAAGTAAAAGCCATGGTAAATGAAATCGGGCCGATTGTTGGAAAGAACGGTGTTGTGTCAAAGTGGAATGAGTACTTTAAATAGTTTGAGTGGTTGATTCATGCAACCTTATCTAATACTGCCGTTTCTTATAATAATAGCATACAAAACAGCCCAATGGCGTTTAGCAACGACGGAATTAGCTGCTGAACCGCAATGGCGCAGTAAACTTTGGCGTGCTGTTCTTTTTAATATTATAGGTTTTGGTGCAATACTGCTCTATTTTAATCTCAATTATGGTTTCGTAACGGACGATGTGAATTATTATTACCCCTCGCTGGAACTGGATATGCCATTTAGTGAAGTTATCAGCGGTGGTGATTTTATGCGATATATTACCCGTCCATTCAGCTATTATCTTTCATTGCAACTGCTTTCAATGCACTTCATCTTTGGAACAATCGGGTTTTTGGGTAGCTTGTTTTATTTCTATACGTTCACACAACGTGTTCAGGATGAAAACGTGCCCTTTCTTTTGCATGGTTGGGCGCCTTTTTGGGCTTTTTATTGCTTTCCAAACTTTCTTGCCTGGGGTCGGATTTACGGCAAAGACACAACGGTGTTTTTTCTCGGGGCGATATTTACATTCAGCGCATTTCGAATCCTTAAAAAGAAGGTTCGTCCGTTAGACGTGCTGGTAGTATGCTTGTCAGTCTATTTTATGCAGATTATTCGGCCTCATGTGGCCGGTGTTATTGGAGCAGGTTTTATGATTGGGCTGGCCTATAAGTATTTTGTTGAAACACCAATTGAAAAGAATATTTTTAAGAAAATATTGATTCCTATGATACTTGTCATTGGAATGACATTTCTTGTTGCCAATATGGCAAGAAAAGTTACAATGAAACAAAAGGGCGAAGAGGAATTGACGCAAGAAAGTATACAAAGCACGCTTATTACTACAACTATGCAGGGGGCGTACGGAGGTTCCAAGACGGACTTGGCAACTGAAATGAAGGAGAATCCGGAAATTGTTTATTCACCGGGGCAGATACTTGAGAATGTCGCTTATTTATTGCTTGCGCCCATGCCCTGGCAGGTGCGTGGTGCGGCGGATTTTGTCGCGCTCCTGTCCAATATCGTCATGGTGTATATAGTTTTCCGCTTTGGCAGAAAAATTAGGCTTTTTGACAGTGTTCAGATTAGTTATTTGGCAACCGTGATTGGCCTGGTTCTGGTACTTTCATTTATGACGGCCAATGTCGGGCTGCTTTTACGGCAAAAGACCATCATTCTGCCTTTCTTGTTTTTACTTTTATTCTCCCGTCCTTCTGCTGAGAAGTCCGAAGGTGCCGAAGACGTTGTTACTTCATAGCCGGTGTTTGCATGCCATGCGCCTCCTCCACCTCGTCACTACCTCACCTCGCACTCTTGAGTAAATATGCAAACGCAATGCAATATTGCGATACTCGCTGTATTTATCTATATTATAGATAGTTATGTATGTAAAACGTGACATCGAAACAGCACTTAAGGAAATAATCCTCCAATTTCCTGCTCTTGCGTTAACCGGACCAAGGCAAACCGGCAAGTCAACGCTCCTTCAGAATCTTTTTCCTGATTTTACTTACTGTAATCTTGAAAACATGATTGACAGGCAAGCCGCGCTCTCAGACCCGTATCTTTTCCTGGAACGGTTGGGCGAGCCTGTGATCATTGATGAAATCCAATACGCCCCGGAACTCACATCGGCTATCAAAGTGGTTATTGATAACGACCGCGATAAAAGAGGGCGGTTTATTTTGACCGGTTCCCAGCAATATCATCTTATCCGACATTTGGGCGACTCTTTGGCAGGCCGTATCGGCATCGTCGAATTGCTGCCGTTTTGCGTTCATGAACAAACCCGTGTTCCCGACCGAAACGGTGTATCGGCAGGCAAATCCATCCTTGATAGATTCAAATACGCATGCCTCCAGGGCGCCTATCCCGAACTTTGCGTAAGCGATATTACGCGAAAAGGCTTCTGGTATGATTCATACATACGGACCTACCTTGAAAGGGACGTGCGTTCGTTAATCAATATCGGCAACCTTCGCGATTTTGAGAAATTTTTGACTATGGCCTCCCTGCGCTGCGGGCAACTGCTGAACATGTCAGCCATGGCCCACGACCTTGGACTGAGCGTCAACACTGTAAAAAATTGGTTTTCGGTGCTTGAAGCAAGCCGGCTCATTTACTTTCTTTCGCCCTATCATTCAAACGCCGGTAAAAGAATCGTCAAATCACCCAAGCTGTATTTTACCGACTGCGGACTGGCTTGTTATCTTGCCGGCATCCGTGACGAGAATTATCTGCTGCAAGGTCCTATGGCGGGCGCAATGTTTGAGAATTTCTGGATTCAGGAAACATTGAAGGTCTATTTTAACGAGCTCAAGCGTCCCCGTCTATATTTCCTGCGGACCGCAAAAGGGGCCGAAGTGGATCTCCTGATTGAAGGGGTCGGCATGACCTTGTATCCCGTTGAATTCAAACTGAGCGCGACACCGCGTACCGCTATGGCGGAGAATATTTCGCATCTTCGTAAAAGCTTCGCCAAACTGAATATGGCGGAAGGAATACTTCTGACCCTGACGGACAGAAATGAACCCTTGACCAAGGATGTCAGACTGATGTCCCCGGAACGCTTTACAGATTGGTTGAAGGAAATAATAATATAAATGTCGGGCTCAGGACGACGCATGTTACGTGTTTTACCCATAGTAAAAACATCTTGATAAGTCATCCGTGTTTTAGGTATACTTAAAACAGCAACATTGAAAAAAGGGATAGCTAATCCCGATTTTCAATATTATATTATTGGCATAATGCGCCGTAATCTCGTTGTTTCCCGTATTAAGAAAGCCCTTTCACGGAGCCGGGTGGCCGTACTGGTCGGGCCACGACAGTGCGGAAAAACAACCCTGGCCCGTCTTTTTCTCAAGCCTGGCGCCCTGGGGTATTTTGATCTTGAAGATTATATCCGTCTGGCCCGTCTTTCCGAACCCGTAACGGCCCTTGAAGGGCTGAAAGGGTTGATAGTAATCGATGAAATCCAAAGGGTGCCCGAATTGTTCCGCACGATCCGTGTGTTGTCCGACCGAAAGCCATTACCGTCAAAGTTCTTGATTCTGGGCAGCGCCTCTCCAGACCTGCTCAAGCAATCATCGGAATCGCTCGCCGGGCGTATTGAATTGATAGAAATGGGCGGGTTTTCGATGGCCGAAGTCGGCCACGCAAGGCAAAACCGTCATTGGTTACGCGGAGGATTTCCCTTGTCGTTTCTTGCCCGGAGCGAAGAAAACAGCTTTGCCTGGCGGAAAGACTTTATGCAAACGATCCTCGAAAGAGACCTGCCCAGGTTTGATGTCCGGATTCCGTCGAACACTTTGTTTCGTTTTTGGATGATGCTGGCTCACTATCATGCCCAGATTTGGAACGCGGGTGAACCTGCACGTTCCCTTGGGTTCAGCGAAAAGACAATCCGGCATTATCTGGACTTGCTGACCGGTATCTATATGGTTCGGCAGCTCAAACCATGGCATGCCAATATCAGCAAGCGGCAGGTAAAGGCGCCCAAAATATACCTTCGGGATTCCGGTCTTTTGCATCAGTTGTTGGGAATCCGCACAATGACGGAATTGTTGATGCACCCGAAGTGCGGCGCTTCCTGGGAAGGATATGTGATAGAAGAAATCATACGTTCTGTTGTGCCCGATGAAGCCTGCTATTGGGCAACGCATGCGGGTGCTGAAATCGACCTTATTCTGGTTAAGGGCGGCCGGTTATTCGGTGTCGAATGCAAACGATCCGACGCGCCATCCATGACCCGATCCATGCATATAGCGCTGGAAGATTTGAAGCTCGAGCGAATTGCGGTTGTTTATCCCGGGAAGGTTCGATATAAACTTTCCGGAAAAGTGGCGGCTGTGCCGGTGGCCGACATTGCGAACGGGTTTTACGGGCTTTTTGACAAATAAGGAATTTGTATGCGACTCCTCCACCTCGTCACTACCTACCAGTCCTGCGTCACCATCCTCGACGCCAAGCTGCGCCGTCTGGCCCAGGACAACGCCATCACTCTCCACGTCGCCTCTTCCTTCGAAGACCCCGCTGAAAAGCGCGAGTCCGTAGGCCTGCATTACTCCATTCCCATGGCGCGGACCATTTCACCGCTTAGTGACCTTGCGGCCATTTACCGTACGTACAAGTACATGCGGTTCCACCGCTTTGACATCGTCCACACCCATACGGCCAAGGCCGGCATCATCGGCACAGTGGCGGCCTGGTTGGCGCGGGTGCCAGTCATTTGTCATACCTATCATGGCTTGCCCTATTATACGGGGCAGGGGAGGCTCAAGAACTGGCTCTACCATCATCTGGAAGCGGATTTCAGCCGGCTGCGTACCGTCATGTTCTCACAGAACCAACAGGATTTCATCGCGCTCAAAAACGACACGTCCATCCGCGGACCGGTATTGTTCGAAGGCAATGGCGTGGATGCGGCGCGGGTTGACCTGAACGCGCAAACACACACGCGCGAAGTCCAGCGCTTGTTCAAACCTAACCGGCTCAAGCTCATTTGCGTGGCGCGGCTGGAGGCGGTCAAACGGCTCGAAAAGGTCGTTGCCGCTGTCAAATATCTCAAGGAAAATAGTATGCCCGTGCATTGCCTTGTCGCCGGTAAGGGCGAACTGGCGGAATGGCTGAATGCGCTTATCAAAAGCGAAGGGCTTGCTGATGATATGGAAGTCGTATATACACCCCATATCCATGCGCTCATCGGGCAGACCGACATTGCAGTGCTGACATCGGAAAAAGAGGGCATCCCGCGCGGGCTCATGGAGGCCATGGCCCTGTGCAAACCGGTCGTCGCAACCGATGTGCCGGGAACGCGCGAGCTGGTGCTGGATGGAGAGACAGGCTTTCTTGCATCGCTGAACGACCAGACATCCTTCAATACGAGACTCATGGAACTGGCACACAGTCCTGTGTTACGCGAACGCTTTGGCAAGGCGGGGTGCAAACGCATTCTGGAACAGTTTGATGATGCAAAGGCCGTGGGTTTATGGAAGCAAACCTATGGACGTTACCTGCTGACAAAAGAAGACTTTTCTGAAATCGCCCGGCTGCACGCGGAATCTATCCCTATGGGCTTTCTGTCAATGCTGGGAAAAACTTTCCTGTCACGGCTTTATAAGGGCATTGCCCGCCATCCGGAAAGCTGTGTCATTGTTGCGCGGGACGAACACGGCCGCGTTGCGGGGTTTGTGAGCGGGACGCTGTCGGTGCGGAGGTGTTATAGAGGGGTTTTACGCAAACGCTTTTTATCATTGTGTCTGCTCATCGTATTCAAGATGTTTTCACCGGCCAATCTGAAGCGCGCATGGGAGACTCTGCGCTACCCTGCCAAACAGGAGGCAGGGGAGAGGCTTGAAGCCGAACTTCTGTCCATTGCGGTGTCCGACAGTGTTCGCGGCAAGGGAGTGGGCAAAAAGTTGGTGGCTGAACTGGAAACATGGTTTGCTGCCATGGGTTGTTACGCCGGACCGTATAAGGTTGTGACATCTGCCGAAGATGCGCGTTCAAACGGATTTTACAAGAGTGTGGGGTTTGAGTTCCAACGTGAGTTTATGCACCATGGGAAGAGGATGAATGAGTATGTTCACCTCACCCCCCTTTCCCCCCTCTCCCGGGGGGAGAGGGGGGCTGATGTTAAGTAAACGGAGAAATATCATGAACGTGCATTCAGTGAATCTACGACTCTGCAAATTAAATTATACGGGTCAGAAACTAATCGCCCTTGGAAACTTTATGCTTCAAGAGGTTTTTCATAAAGAAACAGAAAAGAGCAATGCGGATACTTTACCCGCCGCCCCCCTCTCTCTGCGAGAGAGGGGGGAAAGGGGGGTGAGGTGATTGCTTCTTTCTTCCAGGGGGGTGAGTTTGTATTCTCCAAAGGCCGCGTGGGGCTTTACACCCTGCTTAAAGCCATGGGCGTCGGTGTGGGCGATGAGGTCATCGTCTCCGGCTATACCTGCGTCATGGTGCCTTCCGCGCCGCGATTTTTAGGCGCGACCTGCAGGTACGTCGATATCGACCCCGTCACATACAACCTCAATCCAGCCCTGCTCGACGCCCACCTTACACCAAAGACCAGGGCGCTCATCATTCAGCATACTTACGGTATCGCGCAGAACATGGGGCCCGTACTAGATTGGACCGGCCGGAACAATATTCCTATCATTGAAGACTGCTGCCATGCCTTTGGTTCGCGCTGGAATGGAAAACTGTGCGGCAACTTCGGCGTGGGTACGTTCTTTTCAGGCCAGTGGAACAAGCCGTTCTCTACAGGGCTCGGAGGAATGCTGTTGGTCAATGATGCGAAACTACTGCCTGAGGTCGAACGGCTGTATCAAGCCGCGCTTTCGCCTTCATTGACCCAGGAAATAAGGCTCTGGCTTCAGATAAAAGCCTATAACATGTTCGTAACACCCCACACCAATGCGCTGATGATGCGATTGTATCGACTGATGTCCGGCCTGGGGCTGGCTGCGGGTTCCTCCACGAACGAGGAGTTTGAAGGAGAGATGCCGCGCAATTATTTCCAGCGTATGGCAAAGGTCCAGATTAGAGAAGGGGAGAAGAACATCCTGGGAATACACGCGTTAATGGCACACCGGAAAGAAATCAGCGCCCTATACAAACGAGAGTTACCCGGCTTGGGCTTTCGTGTCATAAAAGAAGACCCGCAAGTCGAAAATGTCATTCTGCGTTACCCGGTGCGCGTGGTTAACAAGGACGAACTCCTGAAAAAGGCAGCGTCCAAGGGCATTGAACTCGGGTCATGGTTCGAAATACCGTTGCATCCCGCGGGCATTGACATGGCACGGTTCGGTTACCGGCAGGGTATGTGCCCGGAATCCGAAAAGGCGTGCAGGGAGGTCGTGAACCTGCCCACGCATGGGAAGGTGACGCCGGAGATAGCGGAGAAGACGTTGGAGTTTATGAAACGATATGGGAGGTTCTGTGAACGTCATTAAAACAAAACCCTCTATGCGTCAATGGTCCACCGTGTGCCGGGCCAAAGGGCAAACCATCGCCTTTGTCCCCACCATGGGTTTTTTGCACAAAGGGCACCTGTCGCTCGTACGACGGGCCAAACAGCTGGGGGACAGGGTCGTTGTCAGCATCTATGTGAACCCCACCCAGTTTGGGCCCAACGAGGATTTTAAAAGCTATCCACGGAACATGAAGCGCGACCTTGCCCTGCTGCGCAAGGAAGGGGTGGACGCGGTCTTTGCGCCAAAAAACCTGTATGAAACCGGTGACCTGTTCCGCGTGGACCCGGGGGCCCTTCAGAATGCGCTCTGTGGTAAAAGCCGTCCGGGCCATTTTCAGGGCGTTTGCACTGTGGTGCTCAAGCTGTTTAACATCATCATGCCCCGGGTGGCCGTGTTCGGGCAAAAGGACGCCCAGCAGTTCATTATCCTCAAGCGAATGGTTAAGGAACTGGACTTGCCCGTAAAAATGGTCGCATTGCCCATTGTCCGGGAGAGGGACGGCCTTGCCATGAGTTCGCGGAACGCTTATTTAAGCCCTTCAGAACGGGCCCAGGCGCCGTCCCTGCGGCGTGCACTGCTTTTTGTGCAATCCCGCCATAAAAAGGGCCGTAACAGTGCTGGAGCGGCCCTTGGGAGCGCTCAACGGCTTCTGGAAGGGGAGGCCGACTATCTGGAGGCCGTGGATCCTTGCACGCTGCAGCCGGTTAAGCGGCTCCGGAAAGGCGTGCTGGTGGCCGGGGCCATGCGGCTGGGTAAAACACGGCTTATTGACAATATTGTGCTCTCGCAGGATCGCTGACGTTGACCGCTTGATAATCCATGAAGCAAGTAGCGATATTCACTGACGGCGCGTGCCGGGGAAATCCGGGGCCCGGGGGTTACGGCATCATCCTCCGCCACTGTGCCGCGGAAAAGGAGCAGCGCGGCTTTGAGGCGCACACGCCAACAACCGGATGGAACTCACCGGGGCGGTTCGGGCGCTGGAGTGCCTCAAAGAACCCTGCGAAGTCGACCTTTATTCCGATTCGCAGTACCTTTCCAAGGGCATCAGCGAATGGATAAAGGGCTGGAAGCGGAACGGCTGGAAGACCGCGGCCAAAAAGCCGGTCATGAACCAGGACCTCTGGATGGCGCTCGACCGGTTGAATACGTTGCACCGGATACGCTGGCACTGGATTAAGGGCCATGCCGGGCATGCGGAAAACGAGCGATGCGACCAGCTGGCGAACGAGGCCATCGATTTACAGGGGAACCAGACGATTTATAAAACAAGAAATATTTCCTAAATACCCCTTGACGGATAAAGTATGTAATAATATATTTTATTAAAGGTTTTGGGGTAACTATCAAACAAAAGGAGTGTCGCAATGGCTCGAATCAGCAAAGACGAACTCGGACGTCTTCAGAAAACACTTAAGACCGATGCCTCCATCGGCAAAAAGTTCGGTATCTCCCGCCAGGCCGTGCACCAGCTGCGCGTCAAGTACGGTATCAAGGCCAACCGTGAAAAGAACATCGAACGCGACAAAAAAATCGTGTCGGTCTACAAAAAGGGCAAGACCGGCATTGCCATTGCCAAGGATGTCGACCTGTCCATTTCGCAGGTTTACCGTATCATTAAAAAGCACACGTAATCGTCTTGGCCGTCATTGGCTGGCCGATCACACGGGCATACAATCAAGGCACTGTTATGAACAGCAGTGCCTTTTTTTTGCTTTTCATCCTTGAACACGGACCTGCCGCATGTCACTTGAACTGACCATTAAAGGGAATTACCGCATCATTACTGTCCGTCAGGACCTGACGGACACGCGGACCCTCTCGGCCCTTTCCAACCTCATACACAACCTGATGGCGCAGGGGGAGAACCGGTTTGTCCTCGACCTCTCGCAAATTTCGGGCATTAATACCGGCATCCTCGGCGTGGTCGCGGACATTTTTAAAAAACTCAAAGGCCGCGACACGGATTTCAAGGTCATTGTGCGGAACCACGAGATGGAGGATGTCTTTAACATCTCGCAGCTGACCGCGCAGGTACGGGTCCACACGAATCTGGCGCAGGTCCTGCAGTCGCTTGGCGATAGCGCGGACGGGGGCGTGGACGCGCCGCCGGTGGACGGCAATTTTGATGTTCAGACGCGTGGGGACTATAAAATCATCCAGGTACGCCACGAACTCACGCGTGCCGCCTCCATCGAAGCGTTCAAACGGCTTCTCGAAGGGTTCCTTGAGCAGGGGCAGGTCAAGTTTGTGCTCGATTTCCGCAACCAGAGCATGGTGGCCAGCGCCATCCTCGGCATTTTGGCCGCGCTGCAGAAGCGGATGGCCGCCCTGCACGGTGAAATCCTCGTGGTGGCCGACCATCCGGATGTCATTGAACTGTTCAACCTGACCGGGCTTTCCGATTTCATGCGGCTTTACAAGACCCAGGAATCCTTCCTGAGCGACGCGCGGAAGCGCAATGACGACATCTCCCCGGTGCTGGTCATGATTGCCAGCGGCAACCCGGATGACCGGCGCGTGCTTGAAATGAAGGTCCGGTCCATGGGCTACGCGGTCCTGACCGCGGCCACAGGCGCGGAAGCGCTCGAAAAGATCCGTAAAATCGTGCCGGACCTTGTCCTGATCGACAGTCACCTGCCGGGCATGGACGGGGCTGCGACCTGTACCCGTATCAAACAGACGGTCCAGGGGCGTCATGTGCCGGTGCTTTTCATTACCGAGCCTGACAAGCCCACGGAGCGTCTCCGGGCCCTCGAATGCGGGGGGGACGATTTTCTTCACAAGCCTTTTAACGAGGAGGAGCTGGCCTCACGCATACGCTCGCACCTCAAAATAAAGCGGCTCACCGAAAATTTGCTGATGGTCAACCGCGACCTCGAAGAGCGGGTCCAGGCAAAGTCCGCGGAGCTGATGGACACCGAGCGGCAGCTTCTGCAGTCCGAAAAGATGTCCATGATTGGCACGTTTCTGTCGGGCGCGGCGCATGAACTCAAGAACCCGCTCTTTGTCATCAGCGGCTGGACGCAGATGTTGCGCAAAAAGCAGGGACTGATGGACGAGCACCTCCGATGTATCGGGTTTATTGAGGAAAGTACCCGGCGGTGCGTGAGCATCGTGGAGGACCTCCTTTCTCTCACCCGCTCTCAGATGCCCGAAAGTGTGAATCTGGACCTGAACGAAACGGTCCGCGCCACGGTCGCCAAGCTGGGCGCCATTATGAACCGGCCCCAGGTCACGCTGCACACCGAACTTTCGCCCAACCTGCACATCAAGGGCAATGCCAACGAAATCGAGCAATTGGTGATGCAATTGGTGGGTAACGCGTCGGACGCCATCAAGGAACATGGCACCGTGACACTCCGGACCGGTTCCGGGGAGCAGGGCTATTTCCTTTCCGTGGAGGACACGGGCGAGGGCATGACTCCCGAGGTGATGAGCAAGGTCTATGACCCCTTCTTCACAACGAAGGAGGTGGGCAAGGGCACGGGCCTCGGCATGAGCATTGTCAAGCGCATCGTGGATCACCACCAGGGGAAAATTAAAATCGACAGTCAGGTCGGCCGCGGGACGCAGGTGATGGTACTGTTCCCGGCCCGCCGGGTCCCGGCCTGACAAAGGCGGCAGGGGACATGCTGACCCGCGATTTTCAAAAACTCGCAGAACTCCCGAAAAACCCCGGCGTTTACCTGTTCAAACAGGGAGAGAGCGTCCTTTATGTGGGCAAGGCCGGCGTGTTGCGCGACCGTGTGCGCTCCTATTTTGGCGCGGGCGCGGACGCCAAGGTCCGGGCCATCACGAACCGGGCGGACGGCCTCGAATGGATTGTCACGGATTCCGAGGTCGAGGCCCTCATCCTCGAAAGTACGCTGGTGCGGAAGCACGCCCCCCGTTATAACATCGACCTCAAGGACGACAAGCGTTTTCCCTATCTCCGCGTCACGGTTTCGGACGCTTTTCCGCGGCTGGAGGTGGTGCGCAGGGTGGCGCGCGATGGGGAAAAGTACTTTGGCCCCTATACCGATCCCGGAAAAATGCGGCGTGTGCTGCGCCTGTTGGAGCGGGTGTTCCGGCTGCGGACCTGCCGGATTGCGTTACCGGCCCGTGCCGGGACACGGCCCTGCCTCAATTTCCAGATTGGCAAGTGCGCGGGACCGTGCACGGGCGTTCTTTCTCCGGAGGCCTACCGTGAGAACGTGAACGGCGCGCTCCTGTTCCTTGGGGGCCGGGGCCGCGCACTCATTGAAAAGATAAAGCAGGACATGGCCCGGGCCGCAAACGCGCAGGACTTTGAAAAGGCCGCGGAGCTGCGCGACCATCTTGCGGCCATGGACAAGGTGCTTTTTCGCCAGCGTATGAGCTCACCCGATACCGCGGACCGGGACATTGCGGCCGCGGCGGTGTCGGACAAGTCGGCCTGCGTGGCGGTCTTTACTGTCCGCGAAGGCGCGGTGACCGGCCGCCACCATTTTTTCTTTTCGCTGGCCGGCGGCGAAACCGGTGCTGAGGTCCTGGCTGCCTTTTTGCCCGAACGCTACCACCGTGAGGTTGACATGCCTCCCGAAATTCTGGTGTCTGACGCGCCCGGTAACCCTGCGGCGCTCGAAGAGGCGCTCACGCGTGAAGCGGGTTTCCGTGTGCGCATTCTGGTGCCGGTCAAAGGGGAGAAGGCGCGCCTGCTCGACCTCTGTCGCAGGAACGCGGAGATGCTGCTTGCTGAAATTTTAACGGACCGTGACGCGCGCACGGGCAAAACCCCGGCCGCGCTTGAGGCGCTCAAAAAGGAGCTGGGGCTGTTGCGGCTGCCGGTCCGCATTGAGGCGTATGATATTTCCCATTTTCAGGGCCGTGAGACCGTGGCCTCACGCGTGGTTTTTGTTGAGGGAAAGCCGCGTCGTTCCCTGTACCGCCACTACAACGTGAAAACCGTGGAAGGGGTGGATGATTTTGCCTCCATGCATGAAATCATCAGTCGCAGGGCCCGGTCGTCGCGCGAAGAGGGCGGGGAGGCGCTGCCGGACCTGATGCTCATCGATGGCGGTAAAGGGCAGCTTTCGGCCGCGCTCGATGCCCTGACGCAGGCCGGGGTGCATGACCAGCCAGTGCTGGCACTTGCCAAGCGGCTGGAGGAGGTTTTTCTGACCGGCCGGGATGCGCCGGTCATGCTGGCGCGGCGTTCGCCGGCCCTGCACCTTCTCCAGCGCGTCCGGGACGAGGCGCACCGGTTTGCGGTCTCCTTCCATAGGAAAAAGAGGGACAAGAACGCGCTGGTTTCAGTGCTTGATGGCATACCGGGTATCGGGGAAAAGCGCAAAATGAAACTGCTTAAAAAGTTCGGCTCCGTGGCGGAAATAAAAAAGCAGCCCCTCGAGGTCCTGATCTCCGAAGGACTGTCTGAAAAGACGGCGAAAATGCTGGCGTTCACCCCTTAAGAAAACGACACTCTGTTTTCTGTCATTTCAACAAAAGCGGGAAGCCGTCACTATTTGTATCATCAAATATTAATTGTAATATCATCAAGAAAACAATATATTATGTACTGGAGGATTGTTTATGCGCACCACAATAACTATTCCAGATGACCTTTACTGTGAAGTCAGCGGTTTCGGCCGGGAAAAGAACGCTTCCCGTACCGTGGTGCAGGCACTCCGTGAATTCCTGCGCCAAAAAAGGGCAAAGCAGCTGATGGCCAAAGCCGGCAAGGTCCCGTTGTCCATTGACGCTAAAAAACTGCGGGAGCTGAGGAATGCCCGTTAAACACCGGATCCTGGTCGATGCCTCCGTCTGGATTGATTATTTCCGTCAGGGGGAGGGGGGCGTTGTGGAAAAACTGAACGGGTATATCGAATCCGGTTCCGCCTCTGTCAACGGACTTGTCATGGCCGAAATCGTGCCTTTTGTCCGGTCCGAACGCGAGCAGCGCGAGGTCGAACAACTGCTCCGGGGGCTTCACTACCTTCCTTTTTTGGACGACGATTGGGCGACCGTGGGTCGGCTTCAGGGCATTCTGCAGAAAAAGAGTGGGAACCCGGTTCCTGTCCCGGATCTTGTAATGGCTGCCACCTGTATCCGGCACGGGGCACTTCTGTTTACTCTCGACCGTCATTTTCAGATGATTGCCAGGCATTCCGACCTGAAGCTGGTATAAAAAAAAGGCTCTCCCAAGGGAGAGCGCCTTTTATCAAATCCATTCTGTTTAACAGGTATTACGCGTTGTTCTTCTCGAATTCCTTCATGAATGCGATGAGCGCGTCCACGCCCTCTTCGGGCATGGCGTTGTAGATGGAGGCGCGGAAGCCGCCCACGCTGCGGTGGCCGGCCAGGTTCACGAGCCCCTGCTTTTTTGCCTCGTCAATGAACTTCTTTTCCTTGGCCTCGTCGCCAATGACAAAGCAGACGTTCATGAGTGAACGGTCTTCTTTGGCCACGGTTCCCTTGAACATCTTGGAGTCATCGATGGCCTTGTACAGTTTTGCGGCCTTGCGTTCGTTGATTTTCTGGATGCCTTCGACCCCGCCCTTGCCCTTGAGCCATTTGAGCACCTCGGCCACCACGTAGATTGCGAATACGGGCGGCGTGTTAAGGAGCGAGTTTTCCTTGATGTGTTCCTCGTAGTTGAGCATGGGCGGCAGCTTGCGGCCCGACTTGCCCACGAGGTCCCTGCGCACAATGACAATGACCACGCCGGCCGGTCCCGCGTTCTTTTGCGCGCCTGCGTAGATGAGGCCGAACCGCTTGACGTCCACGGGCCGGGAGAGAAAGTCCGAGGACATGTCCGCGACCATGAGGCCGTCATGTTTTGGGAATTCCTTCCACTGGGTGCCGTAGATGGTGTTGTTGGAGGTGATGTGCAGGAATTGGGCCCCGGGCGTGAGTTTGAGCTGCTTGGGGATGTGGTTGTAGGTGGCCTCTTTGGACGAGCAGGCCACATTCACGTTGCCGTAGAGTTTGGCGTCCTTGAGCGCCTTGTTGGCCCAGGTACCGGTGTCGGTATAGTCGGCCGTGGCGCCTTCGGGCAGGAGGTTCATGGGCATCATGGAGAACTGAAGCGAGGCCCCGCCGCCGAGGAAGAGGATGGCGTATTCCTGCGGAATTTTCAGGAGGTCGCGCAGGTCGCGGTCCGCGCCTTCGATGACGGCCACGAAGTCCTTGCTCCGGTGGCCGAGTTCGAGGATGGAAAGGCCGGTATTGTTGAAATTGAGGACCGCCTGCGCGGTCTTTTCGTATACTTCCTGGGGAAGCACCGAGGGGCCGGGATTGAAATTGTAGACTTGGCTCATGTGGACTCCTTGGTATGGCGTTAAAAACGGAAAAAAAAGATAGTTAGTGTGGGAGGGAGGGATCAATAAAAAATGTTTTGCTACTGGACGCAAAATTTTGCGTCCGTACGAAAATTAATCAGAATCGCGGAGATTGGCCACGGCCTCCGGGACCTGGCTGAAATCCGTGAGCAGTATGGAAGTGGGGTGTTTGAGTTCTTCGGCGCTGCCGTGGCCCCCGGGCAGGCCCAGAAAAAAGCAGCCGGTTTTGAGCGCGGCCTCCAGGTCTGAGCGTCGGTCGCCGACCATGACCATTTCGCGGTCATGGAGCGACAACAGGGATTTGTAGAGGTTCAGGATATCGCCTTTGTCCTTGAGGTCCGCGTTGTCGAGCCCTATGAACGGGCCGAAGAAATCCGTGAGCCGGTAATGGTCCAGAACGGCCTGGATGTAGTCTTTGTTGCCGTTGGAGGCCACGCGGAGCAGATACCCCTGCGCATGGAGGAGGCCCAAGGTCTCCCGGACATAGGGAAAGAGGCGGCCTTTGCCTTCGTGGATGAACTGGATGAGCCGCTTGCGAATCTGGGCGGAAAGTGCGAGCGCCGAACGCTCGGGCAGGTCTGGAAAGAGGTTCTTGAGAAGGACCCGGCCGGGGTTCCCAAGCTGGTTAAGTATTGCCGAGAGGGTGGGCACCGGAAGGGTGGCGTCATGGGCCGCATTGTATTCGGTGATGGCCCCGGCATAGGCGGACAGTACAATGGCGTCCGAGGTGAAAAGGGTGCCGTCCACGTCAAAAATGATTGCCCGGATATCCATTAAGTATAAAAATAATAATTCGCCGTGAAATGTATGGAAAAGATATTGACATTCAATGGAAAAATAGTTAGTTTATATAAAGAACCAACAAGGAGCGGCCATGCAGGGTGTTGGAAAGCAGAGAATGAAGGACATCAACCGGAAATCCGTGATGCGCCTTCTGATGCAGGCCGAAAGCGTCTCCCAGACCGCAATGATGAGCGCCACGGGCTTGAAAAAAGCAACCATCAGCGTCCTGACGAATGAGCTGAGGGAGATGGGGCTTGTTTCCGAGGCGGGCGAGGGGTCCTTGTCCTGCAAGGGCGGCAGGCGGCAGCAGTATCTGCGTCTTGAGCAGAAGAAAATAACGGCCTTTGGCGCTTCGCTCCGTCCGGGCGGCATCCGGTGCGGTCTGTGCAGTCTCGACGGTTGTCTTCTTTCGTCGGAGATTATCCCGCTTCAGGGTTATGCCATTGAAGATTGGGCGCCGCTGATTACCCAAAGGGTCCGTGCCGCGGCCAGGAAAAGCAGGCAGAGCCATCTTTTTTATACGGGCGCCGGCTTTATTACGGGCAGCACCTATAATCCGGAAAAAAAGGAATTCATCGGGTTTTCACAATGTGATGCGCCCCATCAGCGTCTGTCCACGCTTTTTAACGATACTATGACAGCGGGTGATGATTACCCCAACGGAATGGCACTGGGTGAAATGTGGTTTGGCGTGGCCAAAGGACTTCGTAACTTCCTCTACCTTCAGCTCCGCAACCCCAAGGTCACGCTGGTCATTGACGGTAAAATCTACCGGGGCGCCCGCCATGTGGCCGGGGAGGTCAGCGCCACCCACACCGGTACGGAACGTTTGGGCCCGCGTATCAATGCGGGCCCCGCTATTTTCAATGACGAGGCGTTCCTTGACTGGGTGGCGGACCTTAACCGGTACTACGATCCGGAAAAAATCGTCCTCTCCGCTGAAAACCTGCTGCCCGGCCTGTTGGAAAACCTTGCGCTGCTGAACCGGCGCGCAGGCGGCAACATTGTCCTCGGCGCGCTCGGAGAAAGCGATAGTCCCCGGGCCTCGGCCGCGCTGGTGTTTGAAGCATACTTTGATTCAAACGTTATCCAATAAGTTTTAACCGGAGATTGACCATGATCATCGACATCCACAATCACGTGAACTGGCTCGGGCAGTGGGAGGACGGGTTCCTCCGGTATCTGGACAATGCGGGTATCGACAAATGCTGGCTGCTGTCATGGGAATGCATGGACGGCGGGTTCATTCCCGGCTACCAGCACCTTTCCATCGCAGAGGTCGAAAAGACGTGGAAGATGTTCCCCAAGCGGGTCCTTCCTTTTGCAGGGGTGGACCCCCGGCGCGACGACGCGGAGAAGCGCCTCACGGAATACCATAAAAAAGGTTTCAGGGGATACGGCGAAATCAAGGTGCCCATTCCCGTGGATTCCCAAATGATGATCCGTATGTTGCGGCTTGCGGGCAAATTTAAGATGCCCGCGGTTCTCCATATCGACCCCATCATTGCCGGAAACCCGTATTACCTCGGCGATATCGGCAACCTCGAGAACGCGGCGCGGCTCTGCCCGGACACGGTACTGTGCGGCCATGCGCCTGGTTTCTGGCGTGAAATCTCCGGGGACGCGGACCGGGACCCGGCCCAGTATCCGACAGGACCCGTCAAGCCAGGCGGAAGGCTTTTTAAGGCGCTGGAGAAATACCCGAACCTCTATTGTGACCTTTCGGCCGGCTCGGCGCTCAAGGCGCTTAAGCGGGATAAAAAGGTGACGCAGCGGCTGCTGACCCGCTTCCGCAAACAAATCCTCTTTGGTGTGGACAGTTACAACACCGATATGCTCGAGTTCCTTCGCGGATTCGGCCTTCCCAGGGCCATTCTCGATGATATCCTTGGAAATAATGCCAGAAGGATTGTAAAGTTATAATTTAACCGAAAGGTGTAATCTAATGAAATCATTCACGTTCGGAATCGTAGGTTCAGGCGAAATATCAGCGCAGACCGCAGCCGCAATGGCTGCGACCTCCGGATGTTCCGTCCGCATGGTCATGGATAAAAATTCAGAAGCCGCCGCGGACCTGGCCGGAAAGTATGGTGCGCGAGCCACCGCAGACATGGATGAACTGCTTGCTGACCGCGAAATCGACGCCGTGTATATTGCCACCCCCCATTTTCTGCATGCGGACCATGCATGCCGCGCGGCCGAAGCGGGTAAGCATGTCTTTGTGGAAAAGCCGCTGGCGCTGAAGGACAAGGACACGGCGCGCATTGTGCGCACCTGTCGTGAACGGAAGGTGGCCTGCGCCACCATGTTTGTGAACCGGTGGTCCGAGCACGCGGAACTGGCGCGAAAATGGGTGCAGGCCGGGACGATCGGCCGGGTCATTACCGTTACGTATACCTTTCTGCAGGACCGGCGTTCGCAGTACTGGACGCAGGGGGTTTCGGGCAAGGCGCGGCCCACGGACTGGCGCGGCTCGCGCGAAAAGGCGGGCGGCGGCAACCTCATCATGAACGGGGCGCACCATATCGACCTTCTCCTTTGGATTACAGGCCTGAAAGTGATCCGTGCCTCTTGCGAAATGGGCACCTATGTCCATCCGGTCGAGGTCGAGGACATGCTCTGCGCCACGCTGCGGTTTGACAACGGTGCCATCGCGTCCGTATCGACCGGCACTGCGGCCATCGGCAAGGCGCCCGCGCTATTCACCCTCTTCGGGGACAAGGGACAGGTTGATATCCCGGACTTCTGGGGGCCCAAGGTCCGGTTGTTCACCCTAAAAACAGATACGCCCTTTGCCGCAGAGCAATGGCACGACCTGCCTGCGGATACCTCGCGCAACACGCGTCAGGCCATGGTGCAGGCCACGGTGGAGGCCATCCGCGAGGGTCGGCCGGTCCCTGCGGACGGGGAGGCGGGTGCCGAATCCCAGAGGGTCATCAACATGATTTATGCGTCGGCCGTGTAAATATTTCATCCCGTTGTTCCAAACAATTATTTTTCATTTTCCATTTACAGGAGGATGAAAAATGATACGTTTTGCCGTTCTTTCACTGTTCCTTCTCATTCTTTCCGTTGCTGCCGCAACCGACACAACGTCCTACCGTTTTGTCATCCTTGGTGACCGGACCGGCGGGCCAACGCCGGGCGTCTTTGAACGCATCCTTGACTCCGCGCTGGCCGTGACGCCTGCGCCCGCTTTTTACATTAACGTTGGCGACCTCATCGGCGGGTACACACGCGACACCACGGAAGTCATCCGCCAGTGGAAAGAGGTGGTCCCGCTCCTGGACCGCGTCCGGGCCAGGAACACGTTTCATGTCCTTCCCGGGAACCATGATATCACCTACAAAGGGCTGGAACCCTATTTCGAACGTTTCTGCGGAAAACGCTTCTACTCCTTTGACCAGGGGCCGGACCACTTTGTGGTGCTGGACGTCAGCGTGTGGGGCAGTTTCAACGATTTTCAGCCTGAACAACGCGCCTGGCTGGAGGCGGACCTCAAAACGCACGCAAAAGCCCGCCATACCTTTGTCTTTTACCATATTCCTTTCTGGCATGTGTCGCCTTCCCAGAAGCCTGTTGACAGCTTGAACGCCCTGTTCGCAAAATACGGGGTGGACTATGTGGTGAACGGCCACGAACATTTTTACCGTTACGGTAGACGCGATAACGTTACCTATGTCATTGTCGGCAGTTCGTCCGGCGTCACGCCAAACCGCGTGGCGGACGGTTCGGCTTACCATTACGGGGTGGTGGAGGTCAATGCCAAGGGGGCGCGATTCACGCCGGTGCTGCTCGACGGCAGGAAAATGGCGCAAGATTGGATGGACACGGAGAAGGCCTCGTTGCTTAACAGACTGGAAGGCGAAAGTTTTTCATACACGCCGCTTGATTGGCGGCCGGTGAACGGGATTTCGCGCGACACGCTCCGGGCAATGGTCCGGAACCCTCTGAAGAAATCGTTACCCGTCATTCTTTCATGGAAAAAACCGGATGCTTGCGCCTGGAAGATTGCACCCGACACCCTGCTTACGACCGAGATTAAGGCCGGCGCACGGTTCAAGTTCACGACCGCCTTTGAGTCCGGGAAGCTTCTGCCCATGCCCGAGCTATCGGCCCGCTTTGTCTTTGAGGGCGATACGTTCGATTTCCAGCCACCGCTCCTGCTTCAGCGTTCCCTGGGGTTGCGCCGTGTGAAGGCGGGACAGGTCACCGTGGACGGGAAACTTGATGACGCCGTATGGTGGCAGGACGCCACCCTGTCCACGCACTGGTTTGGAAACAACGGCCGGGACGCGGACTCCACCTGGGTGGGACTGGCGTATGACGACAAAAACTTCTATATTGCATTTGACTGCCGCATGGCGGACTCCGCGGGTATGACGGTCCGGACGCCTGCGGACAAGCGGGATGGCATTCCCATGACGGACGATCACATCCGCGCCTACCTTGCATCGGGCGCCAAGGGAACGCTGTTGCTGCAGTTTTTCTTTGGCCCAAACGGTGCCTTGAATGACTCGAAGGTGCGGGGCGGGGGAGATGACTGGGCGGACAGTGCGGGCTGGAACGGCCTTGAGGAATATAAAACCGTCTGGGACAAAAGCGGCTATCGCGGGGAGGCCCGGTTTTCCCTGAAGGAACTGGAACAGGACCTTGGAAAAGAGCTGGTGTTTAATTTTCGGCGCTATGCAAAGGAATCCGACCAGCGGAGCAGTTACCAGGAACCGTATGTGCGGAATCCGAAGATGTTTGCGGTTGGCAGGGTGAAGTAAGCGCTTACAACGTCAGCATCGCTGCGCCGAACACACCCGCGCTGTCGCCCAGGGCATGGCGCACGATGGGGGTGTCGAAGCGGTTGTTGAAAATATATTTTGCCGCTTCTTGTGCGCCTTCGGTATAGAGCTCATCCACATTGCTGACCCCGCCGCCCAGCACAATGGCGTGCGGGTCCAGGATATTGATAATGTTGGAGATGGCCCTGCCGAACTGTTCAATCAACCGTTTCAGCGTGGCTTCGGCGTGCGGGTCGCTTTTTGCGCGCGCCCGCGCCACAATCTCCTTCAGGCGTAACCGGTTTCCGGCTATGGATTCATAATAGGCTTCCAGCGCGGTTCCGGAAATTACCATTTCCACGCAGCCGCGCTTGCCGCAGTAGCAGGGCGCGCCATCCGGAATCAGGATGTTGTGGCCCCATTCGCCGGCAATGCCCTGGCATCCGTAAATGGCCTTCCGGTTCACGACCACGCCGCCTCCGCACCCGGTTCCCAGGATGACGCCAAACACGGTCTCCGCGCCGCGGCCCGCGCCCAGCACCGCCTCGGCCAGGGCAAAGCAGTTGGCGTCATTGGCCATTTCGATTGGAACGCCAAGGAGCTCGATAAGGTCTTTTTTCAGCGGCTGTCCGTTGAGGCAGAGGGTATTGCTGTTCTTGAGGGTCTGCGTCCGGGGGTCCAGCACCCCGGGCGTGCCGATGCCGATGACTTTCGGGCTTTGGCCCGTTTCTTTCTTAAGCATGTCCAGCACGGCGCGTATCTGTCCCAGAATATGACGGTACCCTTTTTCCTGTTCCGTGGGCAGGCGGAGGCGCGCCAGCGGCTTCGGGTCCTCGAGTGAATCGAGCACCGCGCCTTCGATTTTTGTCCCCCCCAGGTCGATGCCCCAGTATTGCATGAATCCTCCGGGAAAAGATAATTTTACAGGACAAGACCGGTGATAAAATAACATATATGAAAAGTGAAATTAAAGCGTTCGCATCGCAGGCCGGAATACCGGCCATCGGTTTCTGCCGGCCGGAGCTGACGGAGGAGGAGCGCGCACGCTTCCGCGCCTGGCTGGACGCAGGCGGTGCAGCCGGAATGGCAAGCCTTTCCAGGAACATCGGGCAACGCCTTATGGAAACACCGCTGCTTGACGGGCAGCGGAGCGTGGTGATGTGCGGTTTTCCCTATCCCACGGACGGCGAGAGGGCGTTTGTTTCCGATTATGCGTTGCTTGACGATTATCATGTCAGGGTCAACGGAAAGCTCGGTGCCCTTGGCGCTCTCATTAAAAAGAGATGGCCGGATGCCGTCTGTCGTGCCTTTGTCGATACTTCACCCGTGCCAGAGAAACTACTTGCGGCTCGTGCAGGCCTGGGGTTCATTGGAAAAAACAGCCTGCTCATCCATCCGCAACATGGCACACGTCTTTTCCTCGGCGGATTGCTGACAACGCTTGATATTATGCCTGATGCTCCGGTCACGGGAGGATGTGGGACGTGCGACGTCTGCGTGTATGCCTGCCCGACCGCAGCACTTTCGGAGCAGGGACTCGATGCCAGGCTTTGTCTGTCGTACCACACAATTGAGAACAAAGGCGAAATCCCGGAGCCCGCACGTTCGCAGATAAGGAACAAGGTCTTCGGTTGTTCGGCCTGTGAGCAGGTGTGCCCGAAAAACAGCGCGGCCGGGAGGGGGGAGTATCCGGAATGGAACCGGTCGCATGCGCTTGCGGAGGCGGATCTGCAGACGCTTGCGCGGATGTGCGGGGAGAGTTTTCGAAAGCATTTTGGGCATACCCCTGTTTACCGCACAGGAAGGAAAGCCCTTCTGCGCAATATTACAATTGCCGTGGGGAATACCGGAAAAAAAGAGTATATTTCCAATGACCGGAAAGTCGCGCGATGAACCGGTGCCGCCGCTCCCATCTTTTATTAACACTGCTCCTGCTTTCCGGTGCATTAACGAAGGGGTCTGCCATGGATGAAAAGATTCTTCCGAGCCACGGTGCGGGCAAATGGTTTCCTGCGCGCGCCGAAGCCTTGCGCGAGGCCGTGGACGGGTATCTGAAAAAAGCGGATTCACATTCCGCGCACCCGCTTGCTGTCATTGCCCCGCATGCGGGCTATGACTACTCAGGGCAAGGGGAGGCCTTTTCGTACAAGGTCTTTGCAGGCAAGGATATCCGGCGCGTCATTATTCTCGGACCCAGCCATTATTCGGGCTTCCGCGGCATTTCGGTACTCACAGGTTTTACCGGCTACGGCACCCCGCTCGGTCCGGTTGCCATCGATATGCCGTGCGTCATTGCGCTGCTCCGGGAAAAGAACTTCACCTATAATACCGAGGCGCACAGCCCCGAGCATTCGGTCGAAAACCAGATTCCCTTTATCCAGCGCGTGCTCCCAAACGCATCACTGGTCTGCTGCGTGGTGGGGTTTATGAATCCTAACGAGCTCCGCGAAGCCGGAAAGACGCTTGCACGCCAGCTGACGGACGGCCACACGGCCATTGCGGTCAGCACGGACTTCACTCATTACGGCCCTTCCTTTGATTTCACGCCGTTCAAGGACAATATCCGCGAGAACATCGAGAAGCTGGACATGGGCGCGGTTAAATACATCGCGGCGTGTGACCCGGAAGGCTTTTACCGCTATACCGAGGAGACGGGCATCACCCTTTGCGGGCGGAACGCCGTGTCCGTGATGCTGTACGCGCTTTCGGGACGGGCCAAGGGCCGGTTGCTTCACTACTATACCTCGTCCGACGAAAGCCGCGATTTTTCGCACACCGTGGCATATGCCTCCATTGTGATGGAGGGCGAAAACCGCATGGAACTGACCCGCGATGACAAGGCGCAGCTTTTGAAAATGGCGCGTACCGTGCTCGAAAACGCGGTCCAGGGGAAAAAGGCGCCAATTTTTAACGGTCTACCGGCCACATTTAGTCAAAATTGCGGTGCGTTTGTGACCCTCAAGAAAAATGGTCAGCTCCGCGGTTGTATTGGTTCCATTTTCCCGGTGCAGCCCCTGTCCGCGACCATCATTGAAATGGCGCGCGCCTCGGCGCTCCATGACAGCCGCTTTAACACGGTCACAACTTCGGAACTTCCGGAAATCGACGTGGAAATCTCCGTGCTTACGCCCCCCGAGGAAGTGAAAGGATACGGGGACTTTGTTGTTGGAAAGCACGGCATTGTCATCAGCCTCAATGGCCGTCAGGCGGTCTTTCTGCCGCAGGTGGCGCCTGAACAGGGCTGGGACCGGGAGACCACGCTGAAGCACCTTTGCCTCAAGGCAGGGTTGTCACAGGATGCATGGCGCGAACCGGAGATGCGGTTCAAGGTGTTTGAGGCGATTGTGTTTGGGGAGAAGGAAGAAGGGCGGTAAAGAAGGCTACGCCCGCTTTTTTTTCTTCTTCCTTGGCTGCTTTTGGCGGATGGCCGTTTCGAGGTCGGCCTCGGATTTGCAAATGAGCAGAAAGCGTGAGAGGCCGGTGAGCCCGAACAGTTCTTCGATGCTGGGACGGGGTTTGAAAAGGATGATCTGTTTTTTCTTTTTCTGGTAGATTTTGATGAGCTTGACGAAAATACCGAGTGATGCGCTGTCGATGTACGTGACATCGGCCAGGTCCACGACCAGGGTCATGTCTTCTTTGCTCGATTCAATTTCAGACGCCGTAGCACTGAAGGCGTTGACGAAGTCGATGTCCGCTTCGCCCGCCATTTTAATGCGGCAGATCCCGGAGTTTTTGGTGATATAAATGTTATTCATGGTTTTAGGCGTCGGGCATAATATATAAAAACAGTTAGCCTTAGTAAAGTCTATTTGATGAAATATTTTCCTGCGTTCATACTCCTGGTTTCAACCCTTGCTGTTTCGGCTGTGGAATCTCTTCCGGTTGCGGACTCGCTGCCGTTGCCTTCCCGCACGCTTTTCATCCAGCAGGGGGAGGAGGCGTGGATGGGCACCAGGGATGGCCTCTATCGCTACCAGTCCGACAACGAACTCGTTTCCGTGGTCCGTTCCGGGCCCGTGACCGACCTCCTGCTCGATGAAAACATTCTCTGGACCGGTACGCCTTCGGGCCTCTATTATGCCGGTATCCAGTACCTCGACTGGAAACGGTTCGGCTTTGTTGAGGGCCTTGCCTCGGATACCGTGGTCCGTCTGGCCGCTGACGCGGATTATGTGTACGCGGCCGCACCGCACGGGCTTGCGCAATACGATAAGCTCGTGGGCCAATGGGAACTTTTGCGCGATTTTTCCGGCAACCGCATTTACGACATATATTCGGACGTGGACAACCTCTGGCTCGCCACGGGAAAAGGGGTGGAACGCTATTATAAGGCATTTCGTAAATGGGAGCACTGCGACGACAAGGCCGCCTACCGGCTCTTTCCGTTCAAGAACGCAATCTGGGCCCTTACAAGTTCCGGCTTTGCGCGCTATAACGAGGGTATGAAGAACTGGACCCACTATGGCCGGACGGACGGCCTGCCCGACACCCCCTATACCGCGCTCCTTTCTGACAACGCCTCCATTTGGGCTGTTTCCGCCTCGGGCGTCTACCGGTTCAAAGGGGAGGAGGAGGTTTGGGAGCATTTTTCGCGGAACACGCCTCTTGAGAACCTTCCGGTTTCGGACATCGCCCTCTCGGGCGCTCAGTCTTATTTCACTACATCCAAAGGGGTCTATACGTACCAGGAGGCTGAACGAAAATGGACCCTCTACACGATTGCCGAAGGGTTGGCCGGCAATACACAGCAGTCCATCTTTTCGACGGGCCGCATTGCGCTCTGCCGACGTGGTGATGCCTTCAGCATATTCCGGGCGTCGGACAATCTCTGGTTTACCCGTCAGGCAACGGATAGGGGAGGTAAGGTGGGGGCGCAGGGTTGGAAGGGCTTTTGTGACGACCGTGGGGCCGGTTTCCAGGCACCGGACGGACGTAACCTTTCCCTGCTTGGGCGCGCTTATTTCAAAGTGCGTAACCGTATTGATTTTCAAGCACCTGTGTATGATAACATCCTTAAATACATGAAGGATGGAAGGCCGGACACGCTTTCGGGTTTTAACCGGTTTATGTACTGGTGGGAAAAGGCCCAGCTGAACCTGAACGGGGGTATGAAGGACGGTCGGAATATGCTGGGTGCGTTTGACAACACGGACCCGCGGGGCGAGCTAAAATACGGGCTCGAATTCCGGGGCAATTCTGATGACCCGCTGCGGCGTGCGGGTGTGCAGTCCGCGGAACGGCCGGACTATTTCTTTGGTTCGCTTGTACCCTCTGCTGTCATGGAAGGCGCGGTACTGCGAACACAGGCCGGGGGACGTGTGGGGCCCAAAAAGCGGAGCCGTTCCAATTTCAGCGCCTATGCCGGTCAGCTCAAGACTCGTTTTCTCAGCCGCCGCATCACCTATCAAGACGACAACTTCTACTTCCTGGGCGTTAGTAATATCGTGACCGAAAGCGTGGAGCTCCGGGTGGACGGCCAGGTCATTGACCCGTCCGAATACAGCATTGAACGCACCATGGGCATTCTCACCTTCCGTGACGAAGCGCGCGCCAACCCTGATTCGCGCATCGAAATTTCACTCGAGTACCAGCCTTCGCTCGAATCCGTGGTAGGCGACCTTGTTGCGGCCGAGGAGATGGTGGCCATTAGCCCTAACCTCTCGGTCTCGGCAGCAGGCCTTTATCTGGGTCGCGGCGAACCGGACCGCGCCGGCACGAGACAGGATGACAACCGGCTTTTTGTGGGGTCCGCGGCTGCGGAGGCTGAATATGCGTCAACGGACGGGAAAAATTACCTGCGTGTACGGCCCGAAATCTCGGGCAGCAGCAATGACTCCATCCTCTATGAAAAGCAGGGCAGCGCGGCCCGGCTTGAGGTCAATGCGGCCGTGGACCGCTTGCGGGTGCAGGCCGAAGGCGCCCTGGCAACGGACAACTACGACAACGCGGGCGGCCTCCGTTCGCCTTACGGCCGGGTGTCACGCGAGGGCGATGTGCGCGCTGTGTACGATGTTCTGCCGTGGATGCCGGTCACCGCGGCCTTCCGCGGCCTGGACGCGCAACAGGGGCGCTCTGGCAGCGGGAGCCTCGAATGGCTCGCTTCGCGGTCCGGATGGCCGTCGCTTAAACTCCGGTCGCAGCGCGACCAAGACCGGACCTTGGCCGCCTATACCGGCGCGGACTCCACAACCGCGCTCCGCTGGACCCACCGGCTCGAAACCGTGTGGGACGCGCCCGCATCCGCGGTCCAGGCGCTCCATCTCAACCGGCTCGGACTTTCGGCCTCGTACGAGCTGGATGACATCGATTTGGACAGCCTGGGCCAAAGCGAAACGCGGATGAACCACCATGTGTACGGCCGTTTGCAGGTGACGCCGGTCCGCAGGCTTCTGCTCGAAACCAAGACCTATTACCGTTATCTTCAGCAGCAGGAGGCGGGCGCCTGGGTCACGGCCGGAAGCAGGTTCCGGCCCGAGTTCATGCTCTTTTCGCAGGAATTGATACCGGGTATCACCCTCTACGGCCGCCTGCGTCAGACCTTCGGCGAAACCGGCACGTCCAATGACACGCTCCGAACTCTCGAGGAGCGCCGCTTTAACGGCTCGGTCCTGGTGGCGCCGGGCGTGTACTGGGCGCCTCTGAACCCCTTCCAGCTTAACACCGGCTACAGTCGCATGGACCGCGATTCCTCGGCGCGTACGCCTCTCGATTCGACGCTGGCGCGCATAAGCGAAACCGCGCAGACCTATACGCTTAACCCGGCGTTTTATTTCGGGCAGGACATCCGGTTCCTCAACCGTGAGGAACTCTCGCTGAGCCATCGTATGAGTAGCCTCCGGTCCAAAGGGCTCAAGGTCTATAATGACCTCGACCTCTATTTTCGTAATCGCAAGACCAACCTGCTCTTTGAGTATGACTACACACGCGATTCCTCGATGTCCGACACGCTTTCACGTTTTACCTCCGGCATTGCACACGAAGCCCGCGCCCGGTGGACCGAGAGGTGGTTGTCCGAATTCCGGACCGAGTTCCGGCTGGCCGCGTCGCGAAGCTATTCGGACACCGCAATAAAACCGGTGCGCGACGGCTTTGCGACCGGCGTGCTTCTGGACTACCGCTCCTCCCGTTTTGTCCGCGAACTGCGTATCCAGGAGTTCGCGGGTCCCTCGTTCAGCAATGGAAACGCCTTCGATTTTCAGAGCTACGACCCATCGTTCGACAGCAAGACTGACATTTCACTCAAGGCGGGACGCAACCTCTTTGCCCGCCTGCTCATCAATTTGAGTTACAGTTTCACAAATCGTATATTCAAATATGACATGGCGGAATTCAAACTCACGGCGGTATTCTAAATTATGGCGTGCAACCGGAGGGCTTTTATAACAGCGGGCACGGCCGCTGCGTTAATGACGGCTTGCGACAAGCGTACACCGTCCGGGCCGGATGTGCGGCGCCCCTCCGCGCCCCGGGGACTGGCCGCGGCCTTTTCCGGCAACGCCATCACGCTGACCTGGGCCCTGCACGACAACACCGACACACTTGGGACCCGTTCCGAGTCCGCGGTGCGCATCATCGTTTTACGAAACGGGACCCGTATCACCGAACTCACGGCCGGAACCACCTCCTATGTCGATACCGCAATCACCCTCGACGCCCGGTACGAATACGCGCTCCTGGCCGTGGATTCGGCGGGCAACGAAAGTGATCCTTCCGCGTCCGTGGAACGCTGGGCCAGGTTGGGCAATGTCCGCATCTGCAAGGTCACGGACATCACCGCCTCGTCGGGCAGCGCGCTCAACGCCGCAACGGTCACGGCCATGCTACACAGGGCGGTTCGGGCCTTAACCGGTATCACGGACACCGGCCTTGCCTGGGAGCGCTTTTTCCCTGGGCTCACAATGGCCAGCACCATCGGCATCAAAATCAACACGCTCGCGGGGGCCAAGCTCTCGACCCACCCGGCCGTGGTCGAGGCCATTGTGGACGGTCTCACGCGGATGCTCTCCGGGACCTTCCCGGCCTACAACATCATCGTGTTTGACGACCGGACCAGCGATAAGTTCACGGCCGCGGGCTTCACCCTGCGTGACACACCGGGCCTGTACCGCTGCGTCACCAGCCGGGACGACTGGAGCGCGCAGTTCGCAGTCATTAACGGAGTCACGGAACGGTTCAGCGCTGTGGCCGAGTCCGTTGACTTTATCGTGAACGTGCCGGTGCTCAAGGATCACAATGAGGCGGGCGTCACCTTTGCGCTCAAGAACTTTTACGGGCTCATCGAAAACCCCGGTTTGCTGCACGCAAATTTCTGCGATCCCTTTGTGGCGCAGGTATACAACCGCTACCGTGACAAGGTCAAACTCGTGGTGGGCGACTGTATATTCGGCGCGCATCGCAACGGGCCGGACGCGAGCCCGACATTCGTTCCAAACGCCCTACTTGTGGGCACGGACCCCGTGGCCCTGGACGTGACTGCACTTTCCATGATTAACGCGGAACGGGCCCGGCGCGGCATGGCCATGGTCTCGGCCGCAGCGGACGGTCATGCGCGGCACATCTCTACGGCCGCGGCTGCGCCTTACACTCTGGGTGAAGCGGACGCCTCCAATATCAACGTGGAGGCCATCGCATGAATCCGGCGCGTCTTTTCCTGTTGCCATTTGCCCTGGCCGGCCTGCTTTTCCTTGGCTGCGAAAAGAGCGCTTCGCCCGAGGCCGGACTCGACCCCGCGGACCTTCTGCCAATGGACAACGACATCAGCGGTTTTGCAAAAAAAGGGAGCCCTGCTGTCATGACTGACTACCAGTCCATCATGGACGCCATTGACGGGGCCGCGGAAAAGTACATCCGGTTCGGCTTCCAAGACGGGGTCCAGCAGATGTACAGCAACGGCTCGGCTACGCTCGACGTACAGATATTCAACCACGGCAATGCCGCGAACGCGTCCGGCATCTTTGAGGAGTTCTATCCGCCCTCGGCCGAGGTACTGGTCAAGGAAAACCCGCAGATTGTGATTGACCATTCGCTGTTGCTTAATTACTCACTCTATTACCAAAAGAACGGCTTCTTCATGCGCATTGACACCTCGGAAAAGACGGACTTTATGCTGAATATGGCCAAGCAGTTTTGTCTAAATATTGATGCTAAAATTGAATGAAGGAGCTTCTCGTGCGGACAGTATTCCTGACGCTGGTTCTTGCTTGCGCGCTGTTTGCAGCCGCGCCCATAAGCCTGCTGCCGGCAGACAATGCGGTTGTGGGCTGGGTGGATGACACGGACACGGCCTCGTCTTGCTACGACGGTTCGGCCGTGGACTTGCAGACCCTGTACGACCTCATCGACGGCGGCGCCTCTGAGTACACAAACCGCGGTTACCAGGGCAGTGCTTATAACGGATACTCCAACGGGTCCGGAAAAATTTGTGTTGAGCTTTACGACCAGGGGACCGCTTCCAACGCGCTTCAAGTCTACCAGTACTTCTTTTCTACCGGCGAGGAGTGCCGCCCGGTCGCGGGCCTGGGCGACAGCGCACGAATGGATACCTCCTCGGCTTTCAACAACAACCTTGAGTTCATCGCGGGCCGCTATTTTGTGCGTATTATCATCCAGTTCAGAGATCCATATAAAATCGATTCAACCTCTTTGGAAATTTCGGCCATTGCTTTTGGCCAGAGCGTGGCCGCGGCCGCCATTTCCGTGGAAGGGGTGAGGGCCCGGGTAAAAATAACGGGGGGCCTAACAACCCGTCCTTCACCCGCAACCGGGCAAATGGTCATCGAAGCCGGTATTAAAGGCGAGAGGGCCGTGTGCCGCATCTTTGACGGGGCCGGAAGAATGGTGCGTATACTGGACGCACTGCCCGCGGCCGGAGGGTTTCGCGTGGCCTGGGACCGGAAGGACGTTGCGGGCCGTTCCCTGGCCGCCGGGAGCTATATCGCAGAAATCCGCAGCGCGCGCGAATCGGTCCGCGGACGCGTTACGCTGTTCTGATCCGCTTTCTAACGGAAAAAAATATTTAACGTTTGGTTGTTTCTGCTTATTTCCTTGTGTGAATTTATTCTATTTTATTGCGGAACCGGATATATGAAAGGATGCATCATGGCAGAAAAGACCGAAAACCAGGAAAAAGCGCTTTTGACAATCAAGGGAAAGCAAATCGAGCTTCCCATTATCCAGTCCAAACAGGGCGAGAGCGGTCTCGATATCCGTAAACTGCGCACCGAGACCGGTTACATCACCTACGACAACGGCTTTGCGAACACGGGTTCCTGTCTCAGCGATATCACTTTCATTGACGGCGACGCGGGAATCCTGCGGTACCGCGGGTACGACATCCAGGACATCGCGGCGAACTGCACCTTTGTGGAGGTGGCCTATCTTCTGGTCCACGGCAAACTGCCGACTGGAAAAGAACTCATGGTGTTCAGCGAATACCTGAACGAGCATTCCATGATCCATGAGGACATGCAGCACTTTTTCAACGGCATGCCGCCGAACTCGCACCCCATGGCCATTCTTTCGTCCATGGTCACGTCACTTTCCAGTTTTTACCCGCATATCATGGAGGGCGACCCCAACTTTGACATCACGGCCGCGCGCCTTATTTCCAAGGTCCGCACCATCGCCGCGTTTTCGTACAAAAAGTCGCAGGGGGAGCCCGTGGTCTACCCCCGGCACGACCTTCCGTACTGCGCCAACTTCCTGAACATGATGTTCGCGTCGCCGGTCAAACAATACAACCTGCAACCCGAGCTTGTGGACGCGTTAAATAAGCTGCTTATCCTGCACGCGGATCATGAGCAAAATTGCTCCACCTCTGCGGTGCGCACGGTGGCGAGTGCGGGCGCCAACCTGTACGCGGCCATTTCCGCGGGTGTTTCCGCGCTCTGGGGCCCCCTGCATGGCGGCGCCAACCAGGCCGTCATTGAAATGCTGGTGCGCATCAACGCGGACGGACGCAACATCCACAAGTACATCGAAAAGGCCAAAGACAAGAGCGACAAGTTCAAACTCATGGGTTTTGGTCATGCGGTTTACAAGAATTTTGACCCGCGCTGCAAGTTCATTAAGGTACTCTGCGATTCCCTGCTCGCGAAAATGAACATCTCGGATCCCATGCTTGACCTGGCCAAAGAGCTTGAGGAAATCGCGCTTAAGGACAGCTATTTCATTGAGCGCAAGCTCTATCCCAATGTCGACTTCTATTCTGGCATCATCTACCGCGCCATGGGCATTCCCACCAATATGCTCACGGTCATGTTTGCCATGGGTCGCCTGCCCGGCTGGATCTCCCACTGGAAGGAGGCCACGGAAAGCAAAGATTCCAAAATCTGGCGGCCGCGCCAGGTTTACGTGGGTCCGGGCAAACGCGATTTTGTGCCCATGAAGAACCGGTAACCCCCCACCCCCCCCCCCCCCCACCCAAAAAATTGGGGGGGGGGGTGTTTTTTTTTATAAAAAAACCACATTTTATGAAAAAGAAAGTTTTTTTTTTTTATATTAA